>JAKJEY010000009.1:7785-30187 GCA_022705165.1 Pseudomonadota bacterium | reverse complement strand
GTATCCGGAACGTGTGGGGCATCGATCCCTTGTACAGCCTCTCCGGCTTCGTCGTCGGAGCGATTGTCGGTTTGACCGGTGTCGGCGGCGGTTCGCTGATGACGCCGCTGCTCATCCTGCTTTTCGGCATCCACCCCGCCACCGCCGTCGGCACCGATCTTCTTTATGCAGCGATCACCAAATCCGGCGGCACGGTCGTCCATAGCCGCAAGGGCCATGTGGACTGGCAGATCGTTGGCCGCCTCGCCGCCGGCAGCATCCCGGCGGCCGCCATCACCATCCTGATCCTCTCGCAGTTGCCGAAGCGCAGCGCCGAGATGACCCACCTGATCTCGGTCTCGCTTGGCGTCGCGCTGATGCTGACTGCCTGCGCCATCATCTTCCGTAAACGCATCCTCGAATTCGCGTTGAAGCACGAGAATTCCTTCGTCCAGCGTCACATTGGTCCGGTGACGATCGCCGTCGGTGCCGTGATCGGCGTGCTGGTCTCGATTTCCTCCGTCGGCGCGGGCGCACTTGGCGTGGCCGCCCTCTTCTTCCTTTACCCCCACCTGCCGGCCGTGCGCATCGTTGGCAGCGATGTGGTACACGCCGTGCCATTGACGCTGGTCGCCGGTATCGGCCACTGGTGGATGGGCAGCGTCGACTGGTCGCTGCTGGGCGCGCTGCTGCTCGGCTCGCTGCCCGGCATCTGGGTCGGCAGCCACATCTCGGCCAAGGTTCCGGATAAAATCCTGCGCCCGATCCTCGCCAGCATGCTGGTGCTGATCGGTGCAAAACTCATCGGCAGTTAGACCGAAACAACATAAAGATTCCCCAAGCGAGGTTTACGCATGTACCGCTACGATCAATACGACCAGGCCCTCGTCGATGAGCGCGTCGCCCAGTTCCGCGACCAGGTCGCGCGCTGGAAGGCCGGCGACCTGACCGATGATGAATTCCGCCCGCTGCGCCTGCAGAACGGTCTCTACGTGCAGCGCCACGCGCCGATGTTCCGCATCGCCGTGCCCTACGGCATGCTCGCTTCCAAGCAACTGCGTTGCCTCGCCGAACTCGGCCGCAAGTACGACCGCGGCTATGGCCATTTCACGACGCGCCACAACATGCAGTTCAACTGGCCGAAGATCGAGGATGTGCCGGAGATGCTGGCCGCGCTGGCGAAGGTGCAGATGCACGCGATCCAGACTTCAGGTAACTGCATCCGCAACGTGACCACCGACCAGTTCGCCGGCGTCGCCGCCGACGAGATCCTCGATCCGCGCCCACTGTGCGAGATCCTGCGCCAGTGGAGCACTTTCCATCCGGAATTCGCCTTCCTGCCGCGCAAGTTCAAGATTGCCGTGAATGGCGCGAAGGAGGACCGCGCGCTGACCTGGTTCCACGACATCGGCCTGCACATCCTGAAGACCGACGACGGGCTCGTCGGCTTCCGCGTCATCGTCGGCGGCGGTCTCGGCCGTACGCCGATCAAGGGCGAAGTGGTGCGCGAATTCCTGCCCTGGCAGGACATCCTCACCTACAGCGAGGCGATCATCCGCGTCTATAACCGCTACGGTCGCCGCGACAACGCCTACAAGGCCCGCATCAAGATCCTCGTGCAGGCACTGGGTATCGCCGAGTTCGCGCGCCAGGTCGAGGCGGAGTGGGAACATCTGAAGGGTGGCCCGGCCACCATCACGCAGGCCGAATATGATCGCGTCGCCGCCTGCTTCGAGCCGCCTGCCTATGAAACACTGCCCGCCATCGATGAGGGCTTCGTGCGCCAGCAGGCGAACTCGATCCCCTTTGCACGCTGGGTCGAACGCAATGTGCGCCCGCACCGCGTGTCTGGCTACGCCTCCGTGACGCTGTCGCTGAAGAAGCCGGGCACGGCCCCGGGGGACATCACGTCGGAACAGATGGATGCCGCTGCAAAGCTCGCCGACGACTACAGCTTCGGCGAACTGCGCGTCACGCACGAGCAGAACCTGGTGCTCGCCGACGTCGAGCAGCGCCGCCTCTTCGACCTGTGGCAGGAAGCCAAGGTCGCCGGCTTCGCGACGCCGAACATCGGCCTCCTGACCGACATGATCTGCTGCCCCGGCGGCGATTTCTGCGATCTCGCCAATGCCCGCTCGATCCCGGTGGCCAAGGCCGTGCAGGCGCGCTTCGAGGATCTGGACTATCTCTGGGACATCGGCGACATCGAGCTCAACTTCTCGGGCTGCATGAATTCCTGCGGCCACCATCACGTCGGCCACATCGGCATCCTCGGCGTCGACAAGGGCAACGAGGAGTGGTACCAGATCACCCTCGGCGGCCGCCAGGGCAACGATGCCGGCCTCGGCCAGGTGATCGGCCGCTCCTTCCCCGCGGAAGAAGTGCCGAACGTCATCGAGACCATCGTCCGCTTCTATATCGCCCAGCGCCACGAAGACGAGCGCTTCATCGAAACCTTCGACCGTCTCGGCGTCGATGCCTTCAAGGTCGCCGTCTACGGCGACAAGGCCCGACTGAAGGCCGCAGCCTGAGGAACATGAGCATGAGCACGATCATCAAGAATCGCCAGGCGCTCGCCGACGAGTTCACCCTGCTGAAACTGGCCGAAGGCGAGGCCGCAGAAACCGTCTCGCTGCCGGCCGGCCCCCTGCTGGTGCCGCTGGCGGTCTGGAATATCCGCAAGGACGAGCTTCAGGCACGCGGTACGCCGGTCGGCGTCTGGCTCGACGTTACCGAAGGCCCGGAAGCGATTGCCGCAGAACTGTCTGCCTTCGCCGTCATCGGCGTGAACTTCCCGAAATTCACCGACGGCCGCGGCTATTCGACGGCCCGCCTGCTGCGCGAGCGCTACGGCTACACCGGCGAACTGCGCGCCATCGGCGACGTGCTGCACGACCAGCTCTTCCTGATGGCCCGCTGCGGCTTCGATGCCTTCGCGTTGAAGGAAGGCAAGGATGTGGCAAAGGCCGTCGCCGCCTTCGAAACCTTCAAGGTTCCCTATCAGGCCGCGGTCGACCAGCCGCAGCCACTTTTCCGCCGCCGCGCCGCGTAAAGACCATGTCGATCAACATCAACCTCAATGACGCGCTGATCGCCTCGACTGCCGACAGGACAGCCAAGGCGCAAGCCCTGCTCGCCGAGATCGCCCGCGACTTCTCGCCCGCTACCTTTGCCAACAGCCTCGGTGCCGAGGACATGGTGCTGACCGACCTGATCGTGAAGGCGAAACTCGAGATCGAGATCTTCTCGCTCGACACCGGCCGCCTGCCGCTCGAAACCTACGACCTGATGGCCAAGGTGCAGGAACACTACGGCCTGAAGCTGAAGGTGTTCACGCCACGCGCCGAGCTGCTCGAGCCCTTCGTGCGCGAGAACGGCATCAACGCGTTCTACGATTCGGTCGAGATGCGCAAGGGCTGCTGCCATGTACGCAAGGTCGAGCCGCTGCAGCGCGCGCTCGGAGGAAAGAAGGCCTGGATCACCGGCATGCGCGCCCAGCAATCGGCCACCCGCGACGGCCTGCCGGTTCGCGCCTTCGACGCCGGGAACGGGCTGGAGAAGTTCAACCCGCTCGCCGACTGGAGCGAAAAGGAAGTCTGGGCCTACATCAAGCAGCACGGCGTTCCGTACAACGCACTGCACGACAAGTTCTACCCCTCGATCGGCTGCGCCCCCTGCACGCGCGCCGTCACCCCCGGCGAGGACGTTCGCGCCGGCCGCTGGTGGTGGGAGAACCCGGAAACCAAGGAGTGCGGGCTGCACGTGAAGAAGGCATAGCGGCGCCACGCCCCGGCCACATACAACGCAACCGCGGCAACCAGCCCCCGTTGCGTTTTTTCCTTGTGCCGGCGGCTGAAGAACTTCCACGGCAATCCCGCCTCAAACCCTTGTCCGCCACAACGGCGGAGGACAAGGAGGCACAGTGGAAAGACCGCTGCACGACATGGCCAACCTGTTCGCGCAACTCGGCGAACCGGACGACGAAGCTGCAATCGCGCTTTTCATCGAACGCCACCGCCCCCTGGCCGGCGGCGTGCTGTTGCATGAAGCCGCCTTCTGGACGCCGTCACAGTCCGGTTTCCTGCGCGAAGCCATTCTCGACGATGCCGACTGGGCCGAGGTTGCGGATGCGCTGAACAGCGAAATGCATCTCCGCCACTGAGGCGCCCGCGATGCCGAGACCGGAGCATGACTCCTTCGGCGATATCGAGGTCGCCGACGAGCGCCTGTGGGGCGCGCAAACGCAGCGTTCGCTGCACCATTTCGCGATCTCATGCGAACGGATGCCGGACGAGCTGATCCGGGCGCTGGCGATGGTCAAGCACGCCTGTGCCGGAGTGAATCGGGACCTCGGGCTGCTCCCGGAGAAGAAGGCGGCAGCAATTGCGACCGCTGCAGAGGAAGTCCTCGCCGGCCGCCACCCCGGCGAATTCCCGCTATCCGTCTGGCAGACCGGGTCCGGCACCCAAACCAACATGAACGTGAACGAGGTACTCGCCAACCGCGCCTCCGAATTGCTCGGCGGGCCACGTGGCAAGGGCCGCCTGGTGCATCCGAACGACGAAGTGAACCTCGGCCAGTCGTCGAACGACGTCTTCCCGACGGCGATGCACGTCGCCGCCGTCGAGGCCATCGCCGTCACTGGACATCTGCTGCCGGCACTGGTCGCGCTGACCGCGGCACTCGACGAAAAGGCCATCGCCTTCGCCAGCATCGTCAAGATTGGCCGAACGCACCTGCAGGATGCGACGCCGCTGACACTGGGGCAGGAATTCTCCGGCTACGCGGCGCAGCTGCGTCATGCGGCGGTGGCGATCACGGATACGCTGCCGGCGCTGCACGAGTTGGCCGTCGGTGGCACCGCAGTCGGCACTGGCGTCAACACGCCTCCGGAATTCGGTACCCGCGTAGCTGCGATGATCACGGAGCGGACCAGTCTGCCCTTCGCCGCCGCCGGCAACAAATTCGCCGCGCTCGCAGGGCACGAAGCGCTGGTCGCTGCGCACGGCGCACTGAAGACGCTGGCCAGCGCACTGTTCAAGATCGCCAACGACATCCGCTGGCTGGCCTCCGGCCCGCGCTCCGGACTCGGCGAGTTGCGACTCCCGGAGAACGAGCCGGGCAGCTCGATCATGCCGGGCAAGGTCAATCCGACGCAGTGCGAGGCACTGACCATGCTCTGCTGCCAGGTGCTCGGCAACGACGTCACGATTGGCATTGCCGGCGCCTCCGGCAATTTCGAGCTGAATGTCTTCAAGCCGGTGATCGCCCACAACTTCCTGCAGAGCGTCCGCCTGCTCGCCGACGGCATGGCCAGCTTCGAGCGACACTGCGTGCTCGGCATAGAGGCAAATCGGGAACGCATCGGCGAACTGGTCGAACGCTCGCTGATGCTGGTCACGGCACTGGCTCCGCACATCGGCTACGACAAGGCTGCCGAGATTGCTCGTCATGCCGACCGGCATGGGATCACCCTGAAGGAGGCGGCGCTGGCCTTGGGCTACGTAACGGCAGCGCAATACGAGGACTGGGTGGTGCCAGCAGCGATGACCGGGCCACGCTGAGCAGGGTTTATTCCATCAAGACATAACACGATTCACAATTGTTCTAAAAAAGGCATTTGGCCCTTGCTACAATGGCGCCCTTCGCCCATCGCCACTCACTGAATCACGCGTAATGACCCAAACCACTCAAACCCTGTCGAAAACGACACTCAGTCACCTCGACTGGCTCGAAGCCGAGGCCATCCACATCATGCGCGAGGTCGCCGGCCAGTGTGCCAACCCGGTGCTGCTGTTCTCCGGTGGCAAGGACTCGATCTGCATGCTGCGCATCGCCGAAAAGGCTTTCCGCCCGGGCAAGTTTCCCTTCCCGCTGATGCACATCGACACCGGCCACAACTATCAGGAAGTCGTGCAGTTCCGCGACAAGCGCGCTGCCGAGCTGGGCGAGCGCCTGATCGTGCGCTCGGTCGAGGATTCGATGAAGCGCGGCACCGTGGTGCTCAAGCACGCCGGCGAATCGCGCAACAAGCACCAGTCGGTGACGCTGCTCGAAGCGATCGAGGAATTCGGTTTCGACGCCTGCCCGCCGCGACGAGGAGAAGGCGCGCGCCAAGGAACGCATCATGAGCTTCCGCGACGAGTTCGGCCAATGGGACCCGAAGAACCAGCGCCCGGAGCTGTGGAACCTCTACAACGCCCGCTCGCACAAGGGTGAGAACATCCGCGCCTTCCCGATCTCGAACTGGACCGAGATGGACGTCTGGCAGTACATCGAGCGCGAGCAGCTGGAACTGCCGTCGATCTACTTCGCGCACAAGCGCCCCGTGGTGATTCGCCAGGGCGCCATCGTGCCGGTGAACGTGCCGCTGATGAGCGGCGAGCTGACCAACCTGCCGAAACCCGGCGAGGAAATCGTGGACCTGCAGGTGCGCTTCCGCACCGTCGGCGACATTTCCTGCACGGCGCCGGTCGAGTCGGATGCCGACAATGTCGCCAAGATCGTGCTCGAAACGGCCACCACCACCATCACCGAACGCGGCGCCACGCGTCTGGACGACCAGACCTCGGAAGCCTCGATGGAACAACGCAAGAAGGAAGGTTACTTCTGATGTCCGCCATGGAACACGTCCAAGACAACGGCCTGCTGCGCTTCCTGACCTGCGGCAGCGTCGACGACGGCAAGAGCACGCTGATCGGCCGCCTGCTGTTCGACACCAAGACCATCCTTGCCGACACGCTGTCGGCGATCGAGCGCACCTCGCAGAAGCGCGGCATGGAAGCCGTCGACCTGTCGCTCCTGACCGACGGCCTGCAGGCCGAGCGCGAACAGGGCATCACCATCGACGTCGCCTACCGCTATTTCTCGACCGGCACGCGCAAGTACATCATTGCCGACGCCCCCGGCCACGAGCAGTACACGCGCAACATGGTGACTGCCGCGTCGACGGCGAACCTCGCCATCATCCTCATCGATGCGCGCAAGGGCGTGCTGACGCAGACGCGCCGCCATTCGTACCTGGCGCATCTGGTCAACATCCCGCACCTGATCGTCGCCGTGAACAAGATGGACCTCGTCGATTACGACCAGGCCGTGTTCGAGAAGATCCGCGCCGACTACCTCGAGTTCGCTGCCAAGCTCGGCATCTCGGACATCCGCTTCATCCCGATGTCGGCACTGAACGGCGACATGGTCGTCGATCGCGGCGAGAAGCTGGACTGGTACAAGGGCCCGACCCTGCTCGACGTGCTCGAGACGGCGCCGGCCGCGCACACCGAGAAGGCCGAGAAGTTCCGCTTCCCGGTGCAGTACGTCTGCCGCCCGCAGGACTCGGCCAATCCGGAACTGCACGACTACCGCGGCTTCATGGGCCGTGTCGAATCGGGCGAGATCTCGGTCGGCGACGAAGTCACCGTGCTGCCCTCGGGCCTGACGACACGCGTCAAGGCCATCGAGCTTTATGGCCAGCCGCTGACGCACGCCGTTTCCGAGCAGTCGGTCACCATCCTGCTTGCCGACGAGATCGACATCTCGCGCGGCGACATGATCGTGAAGACGGCGGAAGCGCCGGAACCGAAGAAGCAGATCGAAGCCATGGTCTGCTGGCTTTCGGAAACGCCGATGGATCGCGCCCGCAAGTACCTGATCCGTCACACCACGCGCGAATCGAAGGCGATGGTCGCCGGTATCGAGTACCGCGTCGACGTCAATTCGATGGAGTGGGTGCCGGCCGACAAGCTGGCCATGAACGACATCGCCAAGGTGGCATTCAAGCTGGCGCAGCCGCTGTTCTGCGACCCCTATGCCGAGAACCGCGGCAGTGGCGCCTTCATCGTCATCGACGAGAGCAACAACAACACCGTCGGCGCCGGCATGATCCTCTGATCATGCCTTTGTCCCGTGCTGCGGCATGCCCGGTCGTCGGAAGACGCCTGCGCATGCCGCAACTGTTTCCGGCCCCACGTTCCCGATAGAATTCGCCCATGCTGAAATCGACTTTCGAATTCTTCCACGACATTGGCCGCGACATCATCGACGCCTTCAAGTGGTTCTTTTCACCGCATGCCTGGCGGCTGGCGCTGATCGTCCTTTTCAACCTCGCCTTCCTGGCGACGCTGATGTACGTGGCCATCGACAAGTTCGGCTACTCGCGCGAGACCTTTGCCCGCTGCCCGGGCAACAAGAACCTCGTTTTCATTTCGGAGTTCTTCGCCTTCACCTTTTTCGCGCTGTTTGCAGTGGCGACGGTCGGCGAAGTGGTCAACTGGGTAGACGAGAAGCGCAAGGGAATGAAGCCACCTTCCATGACGGCGATGATGATCTACAGCGGGCTGTCGCTGGGCTCCGGCACGGTCGCATTGCTGCTGATCCTGCGCTGCTCTTGAGCCTCGCCCCGTGCTGCGTCGGCTGCTTCTCGGACCCCTGCTCGCCTACCTCGCGACGCTGCGCTTTCCCGTGCTTTTCGGCATTGCAGCGATCGTCTTCGTGGCAGACGTCCTGCTGCCCGACCTGATTCCCTTCGCCGACGAAATCCTGCTTGGCCTGGGTACGGCGCTCCTGGGCAGCCTGAAGCGCAAGGTGCCAGCGGCTAGCCGCGACGACGCCTCGCCTCGTAAAGACACACCCCCGAAGCCACCGACACGTTGAGGCTGCTGACGCTGCCCAGCATCGGAATGCGCACCAGCAGGTCGCAGGTCTCACGCGTCAGCCGACGCATCCCCTCGCCCTCGGCACCCATCACCCAGGCGGTGGCCTGCGGCCAATCGGCGGCATAGAGGTCGCTCGCCCCCTCGTCGTCGGTGCCGATGACGCAGATGTCGCGCTCCTTCAGTTCGCGCAGCGTACGCGCAAGGTTGGTCACCATGATGTAGGGCACCGTCTCGGCGGCACCGCTGGCCACCTTGATGGCGGTCTGCGTCAGTCCGCAGGCGCGGTCCTTCGGTGCAATCACCGCATGCGCGCCGACGGCATCGGCGACACGCAGGCAGGCGCCCAGATTGTGCGGGTCCTGCACGCCGTCGAGCACGAGCAGGAACGCCGGTTCCTCGAGCGTGTCGAGCACGTCGTCAAGCGTGACATGACGCTGCTGCGCCGAGACATGGGCGACGACGCCCTGATGCCGGGCTCCCGGCGCCATCGACTCCAGCCGCTTGCCTTCGACGGACATCAGCTTGACCCCGGCACCCTCGGCATGGCGGATCAGATCGCGCGCACGCGCATCCTTGCGCTCGGCATCGAGATAAATCTCGACGATGGCCTCCGGGTCGTGGCGGAGTTTGGAAAGGACGGCATGGAAGCCGTAGATGGATCTGGCGCGGGACATGAGCACTCCTTGGACTTGCTGGACGCGAAGTTTAACAGGCTGCCGGAAGCGCCGCGCGGCAGATGCGTCCCGCCGGCCTGATTGACGTGGCGAATATGCCGGGCGTATTGTCGTTCGGGGAGATTATTGGCGAACAGGCAGAAAAATGGCAAAAACGGCCAACAGCGACGCGCACCACACCTTCGCGATACGGTTGATGCAGCACATGGTCGTGCCGACCTTCGTGCTCGACGCCGATCGCAAGGTCATGATCTGGAACCACGCCTGTGAACGCCTGACCGGCGTCATGGCCGCCGACATACTCGGCACACAGGATCACTGGCGGGCGTTCTACGACGAGCCGCGCTATTGCCTTGCGGACGTTCTCGTACTCGAGCGGGAGGACGACCTCAGCTCGCTCTACACCTCGCACACCGAACCCAGCGAAACGGGTAACGGCCTGCGTGCCGAGAACTGGTGCACCATGCCGCGCGCCGGCCACCGGCTCTATTTGGCAATCGACGCCGGCCCCATCTACGACGATCATGGCAAGCTGATCGCCGTCGTGGAAACCCTTCGCGACATGACCGAGCAGAAGCTGGCGCAGATGGCACTGCAAAATCTCGCCGAAAGTGACGGCCTCACCGGCATCGCCAATCGCCGCACCTTCGACGACCGGCTGCGACTGGAATGGCTCCGTGCCCAGCGGGAAGGGCTACCGCTGTCGCTGGCGTTGATCGACGTCGATTTCTTCAAGCGCTTCAACGACGGCTACGGACACCAGCAGGGTGACGAATGCCTGCGTCAGGTCGCAAGCACGGTCGCCGCGGCGCTTTTCCGCCCGGGTGATCTCGCTGCACGCTATGGGGGCGAGGAGTTCGCCGTCATCATGCCGGGAACCCTGGAACACGGGGCCAATGCGGTCGCCGAGCGCATCTGCGATCGCATCCGGCAACTGGCGCTGCCCCATGCGCATTCGGATGTCGCAGCGCATGTCACCGTCAGTATCGGTATCGCGACACTGACACCTACTGCCGACGCGGATTTTCCGGCACTGGTCAGCGCCGCCGATGCCGCGCTCTACGAGTCGAAGCACGCCGGACGCAACCGCGTGACAGCGGCGCCGCAGGCGCCGGCCGGCGAGACACTCGCGACGACCTAGGTCCTCCGTACCGGCTGACGTACCCGACCCAGCGGTGCATCGGCGAGCACGAAATCGATGCGGCCCGTTTCCAGGTCGGCCTTGACCAGCTTCACGCGCAGGCGGTCGCCGAGGCGATAGCGCTTGCCGCTGCGCTCGCCGAGCATCTGGTGCTTGACGTTGTCGAACTGGAAGTAGTCCTCGCCCAGTTCCGAGACATGCACCAGGCCCTCGACGTACACCGAGTCGAGTGCGACGAAGACGCCGAAGGGGACGACGGCGGCGATGGTGCCCTCGAATTCCTCGCCGATGCGCTCCTTCATGTAGTAGCACTTGAGCCAGTTGTCGACGTCGCGCGTGGCCTCGTCGGCACGGCGTTCGGTCATCGAGCAGTTGAGGCCGATGTCGTCCCAGCTGCCCGGGTTGTAGCGCTCGCCATTGAGCACGGCCTTGATCGAACGATGCACCAGCAGATCCGGGTAACGGCGGATCGGCGAGGTGAAGTGCGTGTAGTGCTCGTAGGCCAGACCGAAGTGGCCGACGTTGTCCGGGCTGTACATCGCCTGCCGCAACGAGCGCAGCATGACGGTCTGCAGCAGTTGCGCATCGGGGCGCGGCTTGATCTTCTCGAGCAGCGCCGCGTAGTCCTTGGCATGCGGATCGTCGCCGCCACTGAGGCCGAGACCGAATTCCTTGAGGAAGCTGCGCAGGCTTTCCAGCTTCTCGGGCGTCGGCCCTTCGTGGATACGGTAGAGGCACGGCTGCTCGTGTTCCTGCAGGAAGGCGGAGGCACAGACGTTGGCCGCCAGCATGCACTCCTCGATCAGGCGATGGGCATCGTTGCGCACCACCGGCACGATGTTGTCGATCTTGCCCTGGTCGTTGAAGAGCATCATCGTCTCGGTTGTCTCGAAGTCGATGGCACCGCGCTTGCTGCGCGCCTTCGCGAGCGTCTGGTAGAGACTGTAGAGCGCCTGCAGATGCGGCTGCAGGGCCTTGTGCGCCTCGGTTTCGGGCTGCACGGTACCCGATAGCCAGTTCCACACCTGCGTGTAGGTCAGCCGCGCCTTGGAATGGAAGACCGCCGGGTAGAAGCGGTACTTCTTGATCGACCCGGTAGGCGTGACAATCATGTCGCAGACCATCGCCAGCCGGTCGACTTCCGGATTCAGCGAGCAGAGGCCATTGGAAAGCTTCTCCGGCAGCATCGGGATCACCCGGCGCGGGAAATAGACCGAGTTGCCACGCGTCATCGCCTCCCTGTCGAGCGCCATGCCCGGGCGAACGTAGTGGCTGACGTCGGCAATGGCGACGACCAGCCGCCAGCCCTTGCCCTGCTTTTCGGCCCAGACGGCGTCATCGAAATCCTTGGCCGTCTCGCCGTCGATGGTCACCAGCGGCAGGTCACGCAGATCCTCGCGCCCTTCCCACTCTGACTTCTTCACCTTGTCCGGCAGTTCCTTCGTTTCCTCGAGCGCCTTCTTGGGGAATTCGAACGGCAGGTCGTGCTTCCTCAGCGCGATCTCGATCTCCATGCCCGGATCGGCGTAATTGCCGAGCACCTCGACGATGCGGCCGATCGGCTGCGAGTACTTGGTCGGCTGCTCGATGATCTCGACCACGACGACCTGGCCGGCCTTCGACTTGAACTTCGATTTCTTGTCGTCCGGTGGCACCAGGATGTCCTGGTTGATCTTGCGGTTCTCCGGCACGACGAAGGTGATGCCATGCTCGACGAAGACGCGGCCGACGACACGGTTGTTCACGTGCTCCAGCACCTCGACCACGGCACCCTCGCGGCGCCCCTTGCGATCCAGCCCGGTGACGCGCACCAGCACACGGTCGCCATGCAGGACGCGGCTCATCTGCTTCGGTTCGAGGTAGATGTCGTCGCCTTCCTCGTCGGGGATGAGGAAGCCGTAGCCATCCTTGTGGCCTTCGACACGGCCGGCGATCAGGCTGGCGCGCTCCGGCACGATGTACGAACCCTTGCGGTTCTGCATCAGCTCGCCCTCGCGCTCCATGGCGGCGAGACGACGACGGAACATGTCGAATTCGGGCTTCCTGATGTCCAGCAGGTTGCACAGCTGGTCGAAGCTGACCGGCTTGCCTTCCCCCTCCAGAGTCATCATCACGTACTCGCGCGACGGCAGCGGAAATTCGTATTTCTGTACCTCGCGCTCGAAGTGGGGATCGGCGCGCCTAATTTTTGAGAGTTTCTTTATTGACATTTTGTTCTTTTCCATTAAAATCTCGCCTTCTTCGCTGCCCAGATGGCGGAATTGGTAGACGCACTAGTTTCAGGTACTAGCGCTGCAAGGCGTGGAGGTTCGAGTCCTCTTCTGGGCACCAAGCATTTTGAAAAAGCCGACCCTGGTCGGCTTTTTCTTTTCCTGCACCGCATCCGAGAACATTAAATAACAAAGGCCGGCATCCTGCCGGCCTTTTTTGTTGGCTCAAGCAAACGGGTGCCGCTTGAGAATCGTTTCGTCCCGCTCCGGGCCGGTGGAAACGATGTCGATCGGAATACCGACCAGTTCCTGCATCCGGTTCAGATAGGCCTGCGCGGTCGCCGGAAGATCTTCCCAGCGTTTCACGCCAAAGGTGCTATCCGTCCAGCCCGGCAGGGTTTCATAGACCGGTTCGCAGCGCGAAACCTCGTCGGCACCGATCGGCAGCAGGTCGACAATCTTCCCGTCAAGCTTGTAGCCGGTGCAGATATTCAGCTCCTTCATGCCGTCGAGCACGTCGAGCTTGGTGATGCACAGGCCGGTCACGCCGTTGATGCGCGCAGAACGGCGCAGCGCCGCGGCATCGAACCAGCCGCAGCGACGCTTGCGCCCGGTGACGGTACCGAATTCCTTGCCGACGGTGAACATCTGGAAACCCGGCGAGGTCTCCGTCTCGATGCACAGCTCGGACGGGAACGGGCCGCTACCGACACGCGTGCAGTACGCCTTGGTGATGCCGAGCACGTAGTGCAGCTTGTCCGGACCGATGCCGGTACCGGCCGAGGCCTGGCCGGCGACGCAGTTCGACGAGGTGACGAACGGATAGGTACCGTGGTCGATGTCGAGCAGCGTCCCCTGGGCGCCTTCGAACAGCATGTTCTGGCCGGCTTCGTTGGCAGCGTAGATCGCAGCCGAGACATCGGCCACCAGCGGCTTGATCGTTTCGGCGTCTTCCATCGCCTGCTTGAGCACGGCGTCGTAGCTGACGGCTTCGGCTTTCAGGAAATTGACCAGCACGAAGTTGTGATATTCCATCACCTCCTTCAGCTTGGCGGCGAAGCGCTCCGGGTGGAACAGGTCATACACGCGCAGGCCGCGGCGTGCCACCTTGTCCTCGTAGGCCGGACCGATGCCCTTGCCGGTGGTACCGATCTTCTGGTCACCGGCCTTGGCCGCTTCACGCGCACGATCGAGCGCCGAGTGGTAGGGCAGGATGAGCGGGCATCCCGGGCTGATCTTGAGGCGCGAACGCACGTCGAGGCCGCCGGCTTCGAGTTCCTTGATCTCCGAGATCAGGTGATGGATGTCGAGGACGACGCCGTTGCCGATGTAGCACTGCACGCCCTTGCGCACGATGCCCGACGGGACGAGGTTGAGCTTGTAGACGCGCTCCTCGGCCCCCTGACCGACGACCAGCGTATGGCCGGCGTTATGGCCGCCCTGGAAACGGACGACGCCCTGCGCACTGTCGGTGAGCCAGTCGACGATCTTGCCCTTGCCTTCGTCGCCCCACTGGGTGCCGACGACCACGATATTCTTTGCCATATCCCTGATACCCCTGATCAAACCTGTTCGATTGTCCATCTGCCGCCATTGGCGACGAGCCGACGCGTACAGCGCGGGCCTTCCGGAATGCTTTCCCCCGGCAGCAATTCAATGACGACTTCACCCGCAGCACGGAGGCGAGCGACCTCAGCCGACAGGGCCGCATCACCGTCCGCCGGGGCGACGATTGCGCCATCCCCCTCATCTCCGCCGACGATCTGCGCGACCAGGCGCAGATCCATCGAGAATCCCGTCGCCGCTCGCGCACGCCCGAACGCTGCCCCGGCACCATCATAGCGCCCGCCGAGGGCGACTGCCGAGGCGCTGCCAGGATGATAGGCAGCGAAGACGACGCCGTTGTGGTAGTGATAACCGCGCAGGTCGGCAAGGTCAAATGACAGCGGCTGATCCGGCAACGAGGTCGCGACGCTGCGGAGCGTCGCCAGTGCCGCAGTGACAGCGGGCAAAGGCGGCAGGACGGCCGCGGCACGGTCCAGCACCTCGACACCACCATAGAGCGTCGGCAGCTGGAGAAAGGCCGCACGCTGCGACTCGGGCAGCGCAGCACAGAAATCCTGCAGGCCCGGCACATCCTTGGCCTGCAGCAGAGAGAGTGCAGCATCGAGTTGCTCGACGTCCAGCCCGGCCGCTTCGGCCAGCGCCCGGAAGATACCGACATGTCCGACGTCGATGCGCGAAGGTGCAGCGCCTGCCACATCCAGTGCCCGCGCCATCAGGCGAATCACCTCGACGTCGGCATCGTGCCCGGTGTGACCGTAGAGCTCGGCACCGATCTGGATCGGTTCACGACTGGCGCTGATGGATGCCGGCATCGTGTGGAGCACGCTGTCGCAATAGCAGAGACGGGTCGTGCCCTGACGATTCAGCAGGTGCGCATCGATGCGCGCAACCTGCGGTGTCATGTCCGCACGCACGCCCAGCGTACGACCGGAAACCTGGTCGACCAGCTTGAAGGTACGAAGCTTGAGATCATGGCCGGAGCCGGTGAGCAGCGAATCGAGGTATTCGATCAGCGGCGGCATCACCAGCTCGTAGCCATGCACGCGGAAGAGGTCGAGGACCGAACGGCGTTGCTGCTCGATGCGCGCTGCCTCGAAGGGCAATGCATCGGCGAGGTATTCGGGAAGCAGCCAGTTCATTTGAAAACCATGATCAGGATAAGGCCAACCAGCATCGATGTCAGGCCGATGAAGCGAATCTGTCCGTCGGACATCGCAATCAGGCGACGGAAGGTCTCACGCCAGGCATTCGGGGCGATAAAGGGCAACAGCCCCTCCAGCACCAGCATCAGCGCGAAGGCGAGCAGCAGGTTCTCGCTCATTTGCCCTTCTCGCCACCCTTGCCCTGGCTCTTGAGATACTTGAAGAATTCCGAATTCGGCTCGACGACGATGACATCGCCCTTCGAGCGGAAGGTGTTCCGGTAGGCCTCGAGGCTGCGGTAGAAGGCATAGAACTCGGCGTTCTGGTTGAAGGCCTGGGCATAGATCGCGGCGGCCTTCGCATCGCCATCACCCTTGATCTTCTGGGCGTCGCGATAGGCTTCGGCAACGATGACTTCGCGCTGCCTGTCCGCATCGGCGCGAATCTTCTCGGCCTCGGCGGAGCCCTGCGAACGCAGCTCGTTGGCGACGCGCTTGCGTTCGGCCTCCATGCGACGATAGACCGATTCAGACACTTCCGTCGGGAGATCGACACGCTTCAGGCGCACATCGACGATCTGTACGCCGATCTTGCGTGCATCCTGGTCGGCCTTGGCCCGCATGTCTTCCATGATCTTGTCGCGTTCGCCGGAAACGACGTCATGCACCGTACGCTTGCCGAACTCTTCGCGCAGGCCGGCATTCACCGTCTGCGTCAGACGGGTGCGCGCACGTGTCTCGTCGCCGCTGACCGAGATGTAATAGAGCTTCGGATCGACAATCCGCCACTTGACGTAGGAGTCGACCAGCACGTTCTTCTTTTCGGACGTGATGAAGCGTTCCGGCTCGTTGCTGTCGAGCGTCAGGATGCGGCGGTCGAAATAGCGTACGTTCTGGATCAGCGGAAACTTGAAATTGAGTCCGGGCTCGGTGATCACTTCCTTGACTTCGCCGAGCTGGAAGACAATCGCGTACTGACGCTGGTCGACGGTGAAGATGGACAGTCCCAGGACTACGAACAGCGCACCAACGGCCGCGGCCAGGAAAGAGAATCCGTTACGCATGATCAGCGCCCCTCCCGGTCACGGCGCAGGCCGACATCGCGGTCCCGCGATGACGACGAATAGCTGCCCCCTCGTTCCACCTGGGGCGCTTTCTCGAGTTGCGGTGGCGCGTCGTTCGAGTAGGTTGCAGCCGGGATGCGCGATGCAGCCGGCGTATCACTAGCGGCAGCAGCAACCGGGGCGGCGGCACCGGCCGCACCGATGATCTTGTCGAGCGGCAGATACAGCAGGTTGCCCTGGCCCTTGGCATCGACCATCACCTTGCTGGTATTCGAGTAGACCTGCTGCATGGTTTCAAGATAGAGACGTTGACGTGTCACTTCCGGTGCCTTGGCGTATTCGGCATTCAACTGCTTGAAGCGGGAGGCGTCGCCCTCGGCGGTCGCAATCATGCGCTGCTTGTAGCCCTCGGCCTCCTCCATCAGTCGGGCCGCCGTACCCTTGGCCTTCGGAATGACGTCGTTGGCATAGGCCTGGCCTTCGTTCTTCTGTCGCTCGCGGTCCTGCCCGGCTTTCACGGCATCATCGAAGGCAGCCTGAACCTGCTCGGGCGGCTGTGCGTTCTGCATCGTCACCTTGGAAATCATGATGCCGGTCTTGTAGCGATCGAGGATGTCCTGCATCGACTTCGACGCCGTCGCCGCCACCTGCTCGCGGCCTTCATAGAGCACGAAGTCCATCTTGCTCTTGCCGACGATCTCGCGGATCGCGGTTTCGGCAGCCTGCATCACCGAATCGTCCGGATGACGATTCTGGAAGATGTATTCGACCGGATCCTTGAGCACATACTGCACAGCGAACTGGATGTTGATGATGTTCTCGTCGTCGGTCAGCATCAGGGCTTCCTTGAGCACCTTGTTTTTCTCGCTGCCACGATAACCGACCTCGACCGTGCGCACGCCGGAAATGTTCACCAGCTCATGCGACTGTACCGGATAGGGAAGGCGCCAGCGCAAGCCCGGCTCGGTCGATTCCTTGTATTTGCCGAACTGAAGCACCAGTCCGCGTTGCGAGGCATCGACGATGTAGAAGCCACTGGCCAGCCAGACGAGGACAAGCAGGCCGACAAGGACGCTGATGCCGCCGCCAAGGAACTTCGGATTGAATTCGACCGGAGGGCGACCGCCATCGTCGTTGCCTCCGTTGTTGCCGCCGCCTTTCTTGCCGAACATGCCGGAGAGCTTGCGGTTGAAATCGCGCCACAGTTCTTCCAGGTCGGGAGGTCCCTGGTTCGGGCGACGACCACCATTGTTGTCGTTGCCACGATTGCCCCATTGTGGGTCATTAAGCGACATGAGGAGTCCGAAGGTCGAAATCATTGCGTGATAGGAGAGTCGATCAGGGATTCAAGAGTTGACGAAGGCTCGTCGACGGCATCGACGACAGTGTGATTGCGTTCCCGGCCAAGCCGCTGCACTTTCTCGACGGCATGCTCGGCCAGCGCCTGCCTCAACAGCGACAAGCCCTCCCCGGTCACCGCACTGACGCGAACGCGGCGAATTCTACCATATTCATCCCGCTCGGCCGCCGCCGGCAGGCCGGTCAGATCCTGCTTGTTGAGCACCACGATCTGCGGCACATCCTGCGCACCGATCTCTGCCAGAACCTTGTCCACCTCGGCCATCTGGTCGTCACGCGCAGGATTGGCGCCATCGACGATATGCAACAGCAGATCGGCCTCAGCGGTCGCTTCGAGCGTTGCGTGGAAGGCAGCGACGAGCTCATGCGGCAAGTTACGTATGAAACCGACGGTGTCGGAGATCACGATGTTCCCCGCCCCCTCCAACCATAGCTTGCGAGACGTCGTGTCAAGCGTGGCGAAGAGCTGGTTGGCGGCATACACACCGGCATGTGTCATGGCATTGAAAAGGGTGGATTTCCCTGCATTGGTGTAGCCGACGAGCGAAACGTTCAATACATCGCCGCGATTCCTCGCCTTGCGCTGTACGCCGCGCTGCCTTTCCAGCCTTGCTAGCCGCTCCTTGAGCAGCTTGACGCGGTTACCCAGCAGACGACGGTCGGTTTCGAGCTGCTTTTCGCCCGGACCGCGCAGGCCGATGCCACCCTTCTGCCGTTCAAGGTGGGTCCAGCCACGAACGAGGCGGGTTGCAAGGTGATCGAGCTGCGCCAGTTCGACCTGCAGCTTGCCCTCGGCGCTCTGGGCACGCAGTGCGAAGATATCAAGGATGAGGCTCGTACGATCGACGACACGGCACTTCAGCGCACGTTCGAGGTTGCGCTCCTGCGCGGGAGAGAGTTCATGATTGAAGATCGCCAGGTCGGCATCGGCCGCCGCCAGTGCGGCGGCGACCTCCTGGACCTTGCCCTTGCCAGCGAAAGTCGCCGGATCGGGGCTATGGCGCCGGCCGTAAATCACTTCGCAGACCAAGGCACCCGCAGATTCGGCGAGCAGGCGTACTTCTTCGACCTGTTCGGCGAGATCATCGTGGCCAAAATCGAGCTGGACGATGACGGCACGCTCGCCGGCGGCGGGGCGTTCAAGCATGAGAGATCAGGCTGGAATGCTGAATGTCAGATGCGGAATGACCGCGGCCCGCCGCAAATGCGACAGGCCGTGGAATGCGGACACAGCAGCAAGCCGGGACGCACTGGGCACTCCGGCCAAACAGGGGCGTCACTCGCCGCCGTTCTCCTGCTGGATATTGACCGGGCGGGCCGGAACGACGGTCGAGATCGCGTGTTTGTAGACCATCTGGGTCACGGTGTTCTTGAGCAGCACCACATACTGGTCGAAGGACTCGATCTGGCCCTGAAGCTTGATGCCATTGACCAAGTAGATCGAAACCGGCACATGCTCGCGACGCAGCGTGTTGAGAAACGGGTCTTGTAGAAGTTGCCCTTTATTGCTCATGGTGTGGTACTCCATTTTTATATGGTTTTGGAAACCGGAGATTATCGGAAAAGCCCCGGAAAAGCCAACCCGCCACCCTGATCCGGGGTTCAGGTCGGACGGGAACTCTTGGGGCCGCGTTTCGAGCCGGGCTTGTCGATGTGCCGCTCGGCCTTCGCTGCATAGGGGTTTTCCGACGTATTGAACTGGATCCGCAGCGGCGTCCCCTGGAGTTTGAACACTTCGCGGAAGGTATGTTCCAGATAGCGGCGGTAACTGTCGGCGACGTGTTCCAGCGCGTTACCGTGAATGACGATCAGCGGCGGATTCATGCCCCCCTGATGGGCGTAGCGCATTTTCGGGCGGAAGGCGCCATGCCGCGCCGGTTGCTGGCGGGCAACGGCATCGAGCAGCGCCCGCGTCAGCTTCGGTGTCGCCAGTTTGGCCATCGCCGCAGCGTAGGCGCCATCGACCGAGCGGAACAGGCTGTCCAGCCCCTGCCCCTTCAGCGCCGAAATGTAGTGGATACGCGCAAAATCGAGGAACTTCAGCTTGCGCTCGAGCATCTGCTTGACCTGATCGCGTGCATAGCTGTCGAGGCCGTCCCACTTGTTGATGGCGACGACCAGCGCCCGGCCCGATTCAAGCACGAAACCGGCGATGTGCGCATCCTGGTCCGAAATATCCTGCTGGGCGTCGAGAACCAGCACGACGACATTCGCGTCCTCGATCGACTGCAGGGTCTTGATTACCGAGAATTTCTCGATCGACTCGAAGACCTTGCCCCGGCGGCGCAGGCCGGCGGTATCGATCAGGGTGTATTTTTTCCCGGCGCGCTCGAAATCGACATGGATGGCATCGCGCGTCGTGCCCGGCATGTCGAAGGCGATAACGCGCTCCTCACCGAGCAGTGCATTGATCAGCGTGGACTTGCCGACGTTCGGACGGCCCGCGATGGCAACCTTGACGACACCGTCGTCGCCGGCCTCTTCATCCGGCTCCGGATAGCCTTCAAGCACATAATCGAGCAGTTGGCGGACACCCTCGCCGTGACTGGCGGAGATGCTGTAGGGCTGCCCCAGCCCGAGTTCGTGGAAATCGGCCGCGGCGATGCCGCGGTCCATCCCTTCCGCCTTGTTGACGGCGATATAGATGGGGCGGTCGATCTTGCGCAGCTTGTTGGCGATATCCTTATCCTGCGCCGTGATGCCGGCACGCCCGTCGACGACGAAGACGATGATGTCCGACTCCGCGATGGCCTGCTCGGTTTGCCGCGCCATCTCGTGCATGATGCCGTCCTTGGCACGCGGCTCGAAACCGCCGGTATCGACGACGAGGAAAGGTTTCTTGCCGAGCTTGCCGTGACCGTAGTGGCGATCGCGGGTGAGGCCGGGAATATCGGCAACAATCGCGTCGCGCGTCTTGGTCAGACGGTTGAACAGCGTCGACTTGCCGACATTCGGTCGGCCAACGAGAGCAATGGTCGGTTTCAACGGACCTCCAGACCGAGCAGCGCACCGTTGCGGGTCTGCACGACGAACCGGGAATCCTGAACCTGGATGGGAGCCGTGACCGGCGAACCGTCGGTCGTCAGGCGGGCGGCGAAAGAGCCGTCATCCCGGTTGAGGACATGAATGACGCCCTTGACGTCACCGACGGCGACGAAGCGGCCGCGCGCGGCCGGTGCCGAAAGCTGGCGATGGGTCAGCTTGTCCTGCTTCCAGATACTGGCGCCGCTGGCCAGATCGAGCGCATGAATCGCCCCCTTGTCATCGCTGACATAGACATAGCGGCTATCCGCCGTCATGCCGGCCGAACTTGACATGTCGCGCGACCAGGCCAGATTGCCGCTGCCAAGATCGAAGCAGGCGACGCGCCCCTGGTACGCGACCGAGCAGATCAGGCGCCCGGCAAGTACCGGCCCACTGGTGATGTCGGCAACGCGATCCAGCTCGGTTGTCCCCTTCGGCACCGAGACGGTACCTTCCCAAGCGAGAGCTCCGTTGTTTGCGGTGACCGCCACCAGCTTGCCGCCCGGAAAACCGACAAAGACGTAGTTATTGTCGATGAGCGGTGCAGCAAAACTGCGCAGCGACAAGGGCGGCGTCTGCCGCTGGTACACCCACAGGCGCTTGCCATCGTTGGCGTCGAAGGCAAAAAGGCGATTGTCGCCACTGCGCACGACGACGATACGCGAATCCACGGCCGGCGCAGCAAGCACCTCGCTCGTGACCTTGGCCTTCCACAGTTCCTTGCCGTCAGCAGCGTCGAGGGCCACGATGTCGCCCTTCGGGGAACCGACGACGACGCGGCGCGCATCGGCGCCAACGCCACCGGACAGCGGCATTCCGACATTGATCTTCCAGCGGACGGCCCCGCCGTCAAAGCGCACGACCTCCCCCTTGCCGCCGGCGGCATAGAGCGCATCGCCGACGATGGCTGGCGTGAAGACGTAGTTCTCCGACTTGCTCAGGCTTTCCTTCCAGGCCGTCACGATCTCGGCGGTCGGCTGCAGGGGAACGAGCTCCGCCATCTTCGGCCCCGAGGACGCGAAGGGATTCATCGAGTCGATGGTCGAACATCCGGCGAGAACGGACGTTGCCGCCAGCGTGACAAGCAGACGACGCATCAGCGTGCGCCTCCGAGGGCATCGACTTTCTGCTGCAACATCTCACGATACGGCGCATTCATTTCGCGCGACTGCATGCCGCTCTTGCCCTTCTGGCTGTCCTTGTCGGCATTGTCGAGGGCAGCGAGCGCAAGCTTGTACGCAGCGACGGCATCGGCCTTCTTGTCCTGGGCGGCAAGCACGTCGCCCTTCATTTCCGCATAGCGGATGTCGAATCCCGCCGTATGGCTCGACGAAAGGGTTTTGAGGGCTTCGTCATAAGCCTTTTCGTCCAGTTGTACGGCTGCGAGACGCAGACGACCGAGGTCACGCAGTTCGTCCTTGCCGTTCTCGGCGACCCACGCCAGCTGTGCACGCGCCGACTTGATGTCACCGGCTTCGTAAAGCGCCTTGGCTGCCGTCAGCGCGCCGAGCGACGCATAGGTCGTGCGTCCGAATTTTTCGACGAGCTCCCCCGCAGCAGCCTTTGTCTTCTGGGTGTCGCGCTCCAGCGCGG
>JAKJEY010000009.1:0-7775 GCA_022705165.1 Pseudomonadota bacterium | reverse complement strand
CCCGAGGCTTCGCCCGCCTGCTTGCGCTCGTACCAGTTCCAGCCCTGCCACGCGAGAACCCCCAGCGAGGCGGCGATGACGATGCTTGTCACCAGGTTGCCGTACTGCTTCCACCAGGTCTTGATTTCCGCGAGTTGTTCCTGTTCTTCGAGATCGTAGGCAGCCATTACGCTTTTTCCTCTTCTTCCGCTTCGTTGTTCCAGTCCAGCATTGAATTCATGATCGCTTCGGCGAGATGATCCACCGCCACGCGCTTCTGTCCGTCGCCTTCCTCACGCATGGGCTTGAGGCTGACCTCGTTGGCTGCCGCCTCGTCGTCGCCGATGATGACGGCAAAGGCTGCGCCCGAGCTGTCGGCTTTCTTCATCTGCGACTTGAACGAGCCACCACCACAGTGCAGCACTACGTCAATGCCATTGTCGCGCAGGCCTTCGGCAACACGGAAAGCCATCCGCGACGCAGCCTCACCGGCGTGCACGACATAGACGTCGGTGCCACGTTTTGCCGGTTCGCCGCCGCTGTCCCTGATCAGCGCGATCAGGCGCTCGACGCCCATGGCAAAACCGCAGGCCGGGGCAGGCTTGCCGCCGAGCTGGCCAACCAGGCCGTCGTAGCGGCCGCCGGCGCAGACCGTACCCTGCGCGCCGAGGCGGTCGGTGACCCACTCGAACACGGTCAGGTTGTAGTAGTCGAGGCCACGCACCAGACGGGGGTTTATCTCGAACGGCAGGCCGGCGTCCTTGAGGATCTGCTGCACGGCGTTGAAGTGCTCGAGCGAGGCATCGCCGAGGTAGTCGATCAGCTTCGGCGCGCCGACGATCATTTCCTGCATCGCCGGGTTCTTCGAGTCGAGGATGCGCAGCGGGTTGCTGTGCAGGCGGCGTTTCGCGTCCTCGTCGAGGATATCCTGATGCTGCTCGAAATAGGCGATCAGGTCAGCTCGGTGGCGGGCACGCTCTTCCGGCTGGCCGAGCGTGTTCAGCTGCAGCTTGATGCCTTCAAGACCGAGGTCGTCCCACAGGCGGGCGCCCATCAGGATCATCTCGGCATCGATGTCCGGGCCGGCAAAGCCGAGTGCCTCGACGCCGACCTGGTGGAACTGGCGGTAGCGCCCCTTCTGCGGCCGCTCGTGGCGGAACATCTGGCCCATGTAGTAGAGCCGTTGCGGTTGCTGCGCGATCAGGTTGTGCTGGATGACGGCGCGCACGCAGCCGGCGGTGCCTTCCGGACGCAGCGTCAGCGGCTCACCGTTCAGGCTGTCGACGAAGGAGTACATCTCCTTCTCGACGATGTCGGTCACTTCGCCGATGGCGCGCTTGAACAGCGGTGTCGGCTCGACGATGGGCATGCGGATCGGCCGGTAGCCATAACCCTGCAGCCAGGCGCGGACGGTGTCCTCGAAGAGTTCCCAGAATTCGGCCTCGTCGGGCAGGATGTCGGGCATCCCGCGCACGGCTTGAATGTTGTTGCTCATGATGCTGAAGCGTTCTTTCTCTTGTAGGTGCGGGCCACGTAGTTGTCGACGATGGCCGTGAATTCGGCAGCGATGTTGTCGCCGCGCAGCGTGACGGTTTTCACACCGTCCTCGAACACCGGTGCCGCCGGTGCCTCGCCGGTACCGGGCAGCGAGATGCCGATGTTGGCATGCTTCGATTCGCCCGGGCCGTTGACGATGCAGCCCATCACCGCCAGCGTCATGTTCTCGGCGCCGTCAAACTCGGCACGCCATTGCGGCATCTTGGCGCGCACGTGTTCCTGGATGGTCTGCGCCAGTTCCTGGAAGAAGGTGCTGGTGGTGCGGCCGCAGCCCGGGCAGGCCGTGACCATCGGCGTGAAGGCGCGCAGGCCCATTGTCTGCAGCATTTCCTGCGCGACGATGACCTCCTGCGTACGCGAACCACCGGGTTCCGGCGTCAACGAGACACGGATCGTATCGCCGATGCCTTCCTGCAGCAGCACGCCCATCGCGGCAGTCGAGGCGACGATGCCCTTGGAACCCATGCCGGCTTCGGTCAGACCGAGGTGCAGCGCGTAGTCCGATTTCGCCGACAGCGAACGGTAGATCGCGATCAGGTCCTGCACGCCGGACACCTTGCAGGAGAGGATGATGCGGTCAGCCGTGAGGCCCAGTTCTTCAGCCTTAGCTGCCGACTCCAGGGCGGACGCGACCATCGCCGCGTGCATCATGTCGACCGAATCGAGCGGCTCGGCGCGCTGCGCGTTCTCGTCCATCATCCGCGCCAGCAGGTCCTGGTCAAGGCTGCCCCAGTTCACACCGATGCGCACCGGCTTGTCGTAGCGGCAGGCCAGCTCGATCATCTGCGCGAACTGCTCGTCCTTCTTCTTGCCGAAGCCGACGTTGCCCGGGTTGATGCGGTACTTGGCGAGCGCCTCGGCGCAGGCCGGGTTATCGAGCAGCAGGCGATGGCCGTTGTAGTGAAAGTCGCCGATCAGCGGCACGTCGACACCCATGCGGTCGAGCTGCTCGCGGATCTTCGGCACACCGGCGGCGGCTTCCGGGGTATTCACCGTGATCCGCACCAGCTCGGAGCCGGCGCGGGCCAGTTCGGCACACTGAATGGCGGTTAATCCGCCGTATCGGTATTGGTCATCGATTGCACGACGACCGGGGCATCGCCTCCGACGACCACTCTACCGACCCGAACCGCACGCACAGCGCGGCGCTTGATACTTTGACTCATGCTTGCCCGTTAATTCGTTTACTCGACCGTCACGCGCGCAACGTCATCCTTGCTGCGCGGCTGAAGATCAATCGTACGGCCTTGGTATTGAACGGTAACGTGCCCGGCATTGCCGACCACGAGCGAGAACGGCGGCTGCCCGTCGATCTCCTTGTCGCTGCCGGCAGGATTGAGCTGCGAAAAGATGATCTGGCCGCTCCGGTCGCGAACTTCGACCCAGGAGGGCTGCGTAAAGGTAAAGCGCAGACCCTTGCCCGGTGCT
Organism: Pseudomonadota bacterium; assembly: GCA_022705165.1. Classification (GTDB taxonomy): domain Bacteria; phylum Pseudomonadota; class Gammaproteobacteria; order Burkholderiales; family Rhodocyclaceae; genus Proximibacter. The sequence continues at coordinate 4,811 of JAKJEY010000009.1, read as the reverse complement.
GCGACGACAGGCTGAACGGTCGGGCGGCCATCCGCGGGTGAGCCGCTGCCATCGGCCGCAGGCAACTGTACCGACGACATGCCGGCGGCACCGGCAGGATCGCCGGCCGCAACCGAGGCCGGCGTCGCACCCGGCGGGAACAAGGGGACCGATTCGGCCGCTTCCTTGGTCGTCGGCACCGGGGCAGCAGTCTTAGAAAGCCAGAGGTCCTGCGGGACGACAAAATATGCCACGACAGCGATCGCGACCAGCACCAGACCAGCGAGCACGGCGGCATAGTCGCGTTTCTGGGCCTGCCCGCGCTGCGGCATGACGGTAGCCGTGCCGTTCGGCAAATCCAGACGCGGCGCCTTCGGCGGTGGCGCATCGAGATCCGCCAGGAGCGATTCGACATCGAGCTGGACAACGCGCGCATAGTTGCGCACAAAGCCGCGAATGAAGGTGTGGCCGGGCAACTTCTCCCAGTCGCCCGCTTCCAGCGCTTCGATCTGCCGCTTCGACAGTTTCAGCGCAGAAGCAACCGCATCGATATCCATCGCACGCGCCTCGCGCGCTACACGCAGACGCTCTCCGACTGGCGGTTTCGCCGGGACAACCTCCTCCTCGAGCACCGGCACGGCATCGACGCTAGCCGCCGACGCGCCCTCCGGCACCTGCTCCTCCTGTTGCCCCTCCGGGGCGAGCTCGTTGGCTCCGCTCATTCAAAATTTCCCTTGAGCAATTCCTGGTATTCGTTGGACGCCGGAAAACGGCGGCGCAGCTGCGTCGCATAACGACTCTCCGACTCCCTGTCGCCAAGCTTGCGCTCGATCCGCAACGCGAGCCAGAGGACCTCGGAAGTCGGGTCGATCTTGCGCATCAACTCAGCCATCTCGCTCTTCGCAGCCTCCAGTCGACCCGTCCGATAAAACAATTCCACACGGTAAAACAAGGCCAGCGGGTTACCGGCGCTGAAGCGCAACGCCCTGTCGAGATACTCTTCGGCCTGCTTGATGTCACCCATGGCCATCGCACATTGCCCGGCATTGACGTAGGCACGTTCCGGCGTCTGGTACAGGCGACTGCGCAAGGCTCTTTCCAGCTGGGCCAGCCCTTCCTTGTACTTGCCGTTCTGGCAAAGGAACCAGCCATAGTTGTTGGCAATTTCCGGATCATCCGGCGCATAGCGCAGCGCCTCACGGAAGTTGTCTTCCGCATGCTGCGGTTCACGCAGATAGTTATGCACCAGTGCCCGCATGCCGTAAGCCGGGGCATAGGTCGGATCGATGTAGATGGCGATGGTCAGTTCTTCCATCGCCACGGGAACATTGCGGTCCTGAAAGTAGAGCGTGCCCAGTTCGGTGTGCAGCTTTGCACGGCTGCGCGGATCCTTGATCGTCGTATCCTGCGGACCACCGGGCTGCGGCCCCGTCTGCGGCATGGTCTGCGCATGCGTCAGTGGCACCACGAGAACGGATGCAACAAGCAGAATCAATCCGGCGATACGAACCATCATGCTCTGGCCTCTCGAATTTCAATGACCCGACGTTCGCCACGACGAGTCTTGTCAAGAACCTGACCGGCCAGTTGGCCACAGGCGGCGTCAATATCATCACCCCGCGTCTTGCGGGTTGTCGTCACTATCCCGGCATCCATCAGGATGCCGGCGAAACGACGAATCCGCTCCGGCTTCGAACGCAGGTACGGCGAGCCAGGGAACGGATTGAAGGGAATCAGGTTGAACTTGCACGGCACATCGCGGGTGAGCGCGAGCAATTGCCGGGCATGCGCGTCGGAGTCGTTCACGCCGTCGAGCATTACATATTCGAAAGTCACGAAGTCCCGCGGAGCCTTTTCCAGATAGCGCCGGCAGGCGGCCATCAGCTCGGCCAGCGGGTACTTCTGGTTGATCGGTACCAGCTCGTCGCGCAGCGCATCGTTCGGCGCATGCAGCGAGACAGCAAGCGCCACCGGGCATTCGTCGCGCAGACGGTCCATCGCCGGCACCAGACCGGAGGTGGAAACGGTCACGCGGCGGCGCGACAGGCCATAGGCGTTGTCGTCGAGCATCAGGCGCAGCGCCTTGACGGTATTCTCGAAATTGGCCAGCGGCTCGCCCATGCCCATCAGCACCACATTGCTGATGATGCGATCGCCCTTAGGATCAGCCCCCAGGGCGCGGTTGGCCTGCCACAGTTGGCCGATGATCTCGGCCACGGTCAGGTTGCGGTTGAACCCTTGCTTGCCGGTGGAACAGAAGCTGCAGTCCAGCGCACAGCCGGCCTGCGTCGACACGCACAGCGTGCCGCGGTCGTCCTCGGGGATGAAGACGGTTTCGACGGCGTTGCCGCCACCGACATCGATCAGGAACTTGCGCGTGCCGTCGTCCGAAAGCTTGTCCGAAACGACCGCCGGCGGCACGACAGCCGCCGTCGCCTTGAGTTTTTCACGCAAACTCTTGGCGAGGTCGGTCATCGCGTCGAAGTCGCTCTGCCCGAAACGATGCATCCAGCGCAGCACCTGGCGCGCCCGGAACGGCTTTTCGCCGTTCGCAGCGAACCAGGCGGTCAGGCCTTCGGCATCGAAATCGAGCAGATTGACGGTCATGCGGATTCGATCAGCGGCCGGAATAGGTGTTCATGCCCGGGAAGAAGAAAGCCACTTCCACGGCAGCGGTTTCCGGCGCATCGGAGCCGTGCACGGCATTCGCGTCGATCGACTCGGCGAAATCGGCGCGGATGGTGCCCTTGTCGGCTTTTTTCGGATCGGTGGCACCCATCAGCTCACGGTTCTTGGCGATGGCGTTTTCGCCTTCGAGGCACTGGATCATCACCGGGCCGGAGGTCATGAACTCGACCAGATCCTTGAAGAACGGACGCTCCTTGTGCACGGCGTAGAACTGGCCGGCTTCCTGGGCCGACAGCCAGGTCATGCGGGCAGCGATGACCTTCAGGCCGGCTGCTTCGAAGCGGGCGTAGATCTGACCGATCACGTTCTTCTTGACGGCGTCCGGCTTGATGATGGAAAGGGTGCGTTCGATAGCCATGCTAAAACTCCAAAATACAATGGGTTAGTGAAGAGAAACGAACAATTTTAGCAGTTTTCCGGGCGTTCTTTCATACCGGAAAGAAAAAAGCGCGCCGCGGTTGCCCCGCGGCGCGCCTGGTCAGGCAGCAAATCTTGTTGCTGCGTCGCGCTACATCATGCCCAGCGTCTTCGGCAGCCAGATCGACATTGCCGGCAAGTAGGTGACAAAACCGAGGAAGACAAGCATCGACAGCAGCCATGGCCAGACAGCAACAGTCAGCTCGGTAATGCCCATCTTGGTGATGCCGGAGGCGACGTAAAGGTTGAGGCCCACCGGCGGGTGGCACATGCCGACCTCCATGTTCACCACCATGATGATGCCGAAGTGCACCGGATCGATGCCCAGCTTCATCGCCACCGGGAACAGGATCGGTGCGAAGATCAGCACGATCGACGACGGTTCCATGAAGTTTCCGGCGAGCAGCAGGATGATGTTCACCGCCAGCAGGAAGGTGATCACGCCGAGACCATTGCCCAGCATCCAGTCCGCCAGTGCCTGCGGAATGTTCTCGTTGGTCATGATGAACGAGAAGAGCACGGCATTGGTGATGATGTAGAGCAGCATCGCCGACATGTTGGCCGAGTTGAGCAGCACTTTCGGCACGTCCTTGAGGCCCATGTCCTTGTAGATGAACACCGCGACGACGAAGGCATAGACGGCACTCATCGCAGCGGCTTCGGTCGGCGTGAACATGCCGGAGTAGATGCCGCCCATGACGACGACGATCAGGAACAGGCCCCAGGCGGATTTGCGGAAGGCAATGAAGCGCTCGCCCCACGACGCCTTAGGCTGACGCGGATAGTCGAACTTCTTGGCGCGGTACCAGGTCACGCCGCCGAGCGTCGCCGCCAGCAACAGGCCCGGAATGACCCCGGCCATGAACAGCGCGCCGACCGAGGTATTGGTCGCCACCGAGTACATGACCATCACGATCGACGGCGGAATCAGGATGCCGAGCGCCCCCGAGGTCGAGATGACACCGGCGCCGAACTTGTTCGGGAAGCCTGCCTTGACCATGGCCGGCAGCAGGATCGAACCGATCGCCACCACCGTTGCCGGCGAGGAACCGGACACCGCCGCGAACAGCGCACAGGCAACAACGCCGGCCAGGCCGAGGCCGCCATACCAGTGTCCGACCATCGAGGTCGCGAAGTTGATCATCCGTTTCGCCACCCCGCCGTGGGTCAGGAAGTTGCCGGCCAGGATGAAGAACGGGATGGCCATGATCTCGAACTTCTCGATCCCGGTGAACAGCTTGAGCGCTACCGATTCGAGCGGCACCTGGGTCATGGTGAACAGGAAGGTCAGCACCGTCAGGCCGAGCGAAATCGAGATCGGCATGCCGGTCAGCATGAGGATGGCCAGCAGGCCGAAAATTACCATCGCGTTCATTGCTGGTCTCCCTTGTCGCTTTGGCGGCGCTCTTCGTGTCGGCGTTCGTCATCCGGTTTTTCGCCGGCCCCGTGTCGCCGTTCTTCCCCGGCGCGGCGTTCGCCAACCATCGGGTGCTTGAGGTCGTGCATGTGCAGGTTGTCGTCCATGGCGAGTGGATCGAAGTCAGGCTCGACGACCTCATCGAGTCCATCAACATGGCCGTGGTCATGGTGCGGCAGTTCGCCCGTCTTCAGGAATCCCCAGGTGACCTGCAGGAAGCGGAAGCACATCAGCGACGAACCAAGCGGGATGGCGCTGTACACGATCCAGGTCGGCCACTCGAGGTCGGGCGTGGTCGGCCCCTCGTAGA
>JAKJEY010000099.1:5982-7838 GCA_022705165.1 Pseudomonadota bacterium | reverse complement strand
GCAGCGCCTACGCCTTCCGCGGCGACGGCCCTTGCAGCGGCCCCGGCATGGAACGCACCGCCGGCTCCCCCGGCAAGTTTGCCGAGAAGCGCCTTGAAAAGCTGCACGCCGATCTGAAGCTGGCTCCCGAGCAGGAAGCCGCCTGGAAGGCCTGGTCGGATCCGATCGGCAAGCAGGCTGCTGCGATGGGCGACATGCGACCCGAGCGCGAGGCGATGATGAAGCTGCCGGCCCCGGAGCGTATGGAAAAGATGCTCGATCGCATGAAGGAGCATCAGAAGAAGATGGAAGACCAGCTGGCCTCGACGCGTACCTTCTACGGCCAGTTGAATGCCGAGCAGAAAAAAACGTTTGATGCCTTCCAGCCGTTCGGTGGGCCACGCGGCGAGCGTGGCGGCAAGCGCGGGGGTGACGGCGGTCGCGGCGGGCAGCCGCGCGGCCCGGCACCGCAGCAGAACGGCTGATTCAAAGCCAAGCAATGAATAACGCCCGGTATTACCGGGCGTTTTTTTGTGCGGCAGCGAAGCTCAGAGGCCGCGCTGCAGGCGCGCAATCGCGGTCTCGCGCGGGAACAGTGCGACGACCGCGTCGACCGACGGCGTCTGCGCCTGGCCGGTGAGCAGTACGCGCAGCGGCATGGCAAGCTTGGGCATCTTCAATCCATGCTTGCCGACAGTTTCCTTGATCAGCGCGCCGATAGCCGGTGCTTCCCAGGCAACGTTCTGCAAGGCTTCGGCAAAATCAGCCAGCGCCGGCTTCACGTCGTCCGTCAGGTGCTGTGCAAGGATCTCGGCCTTCGGGTGCAGGTCGATGTAGAACACCTCGGCAGCATCGGCGAGTTCGTTGATGTTGCCGACACGCTCCTTGTAGAGGCCGATGATCGCCTCCAGGGAGGGCGATGGCGTGACCTTGACGCCGCGCTCATCGAAGCGCTTCTGCACCAGTGCAGCGAGGCGCGCGTTGTCGGCCGCCTTGATGTAGTGCGCGTTCAGCCAGTTCAGTTTTTCGGTATTGAACTGCGCGGCGGACGGCGTGATGTGGTCGAGATCGAACCATTCAACCAGCTGCGTACGCGAGAAGACCTCGTCGTCGCCGTGCGACCAGCCCAGGCGCGCCAGGTAATTGACGATCGCTTCCGGCAGGTAGCCGTTGGCCTCGTACTCCATGACGTTCACCGCGCCGTGGCGCTTGGAGAGCTTCTGGCCATCGTCGCCGAGAATCATCGACACATGCGCGTAGGTCGGCACCGGCGCGCCGAGCGCCTGCAGGATGTTGATCTGGCGTGGCGTGTTGTTCACGTGGTCGTCGCCGCGGATGACGTGGCTGATGCCCATGTCCCAGTCGTCGACGACGACGCAGAAGTTGTAGGTCGGCGTGCCGTCCGGGCGGGCGATGATGAGGTCGTCCAGCTCGGCGTTGCTGAATTCGATGCGGCCCTTGACCTTGTCGTCCCAGCCGACGATGCCGTCGGTCGGGCCGCGGAAGCGGATCACCGGTTGCACGCCGGCCGGCGGCTCGGGCAGCGTCTTGCCCGGCTCGGGGCGCCAGCGGCCGTCGTACTTCGGCTTCTCGCCGCGTTCGCGCTGCGCCTCGCGCATGGCATCGAGCTCTTCCGGCGACGCGTAGCAGCGGTACGCCTTGCCGTCGGCGAGCATCTGCGCCACGACCTCCTTGTAACGGTCCATGCGCTGCATCTGGTAGAACGGGCCCTCGTCGTAGCCGAGTTCAAGCCAGTCCATCGCCTGCAGGATGCCGTCGACCGCTTCCTGCGTGGAACGCGCGACGTCGGTATCCTCGATGCGCAGGATGAACTGGCCTCCGTGGCGGCGGGCAAAACACAGGTTGAACAGCGCGAT
>JAKJEY010000099.1:0-5972 GCA_022705165.1 Pseudomonadota bacterium | reverse complement strand
CGTGCAGGATGGCGTCGACCGCCGCCTGGGTCGAGCGCTCGCGGTCGGTATCTTCGATGCGCAGCACGAACACGCCGCCGCGGCGGCGCGCTTCCAGATAGCAATACAGCGCCGTGCGGGCGCCGCCGATATGCAGGAAACCGGTGGGCGAGGGAGCGAAACGGGTGCGGACCATGGTCAGGGCGATTGGCTGGGAGAAAGGGGCGCATTTTACCCGCAAAGCAGGTGATTTCCCTGGACGACGGTACGCGCGGTCTGGTCGGCTATCGCCAAGCCGGACACTTGTACGTGACCGTTCCCCTGTTCCACCTCCCGAGAATTTGCACTTCCATGACATTTATTGTGCTGTGGGAGGCAGTCCGGAAATAATGAATGTTTAATCTGCCTTCGCGCCAAGGGATTCCGCAATGTCTCGATTTCTGCTGCTGTGTATGAGTTTGCTTTCCGCCTTCGCTGTCGCCGGCGAACCGGGCGTTACGGAGAAGTCGATCACCATCGGGCAGAGCATTTCGCTGGAACAGGGAAAAAACATCTACGGGGAGGCTGCGGCAAGGGGCGCTCGCCTGTATTTCGACAGCGTCAATGCCGAAGGCGGCGTTCATGGCCGGAAAATCATCGTCAAACTGATGGACGACGATGGCAAGAATGCAACTGCAGCGCAGAACGCGCGTCAGTTGATTGCCGATGGTGTCTTCCTCCTGTTTGGCTCCATCGAAGGCGGGCCATCGACGGCGGTTGCCGAGGTGGCTACCGAGTTGAAAGTCCCGTTCTTCGGGCCGATGGCAGGTTCTCCGACTCTGCGCCGCCCGCATCTGGCCTATGTATTTCCGGTCCGGGCCGAGCACCGCGAGGAGTTTCGCGCATTGATGGCCTGGGGCAAGGCAACCGGGATGACAAACGTCGGCTTTTTCCGGTCGGATACGGCGGTTGGCAAGGCCCATCTGGAAAACGTCCGCCTGATTGCCAATGAGCTCGGGATGAAGGTCGCTCTTGACGTGCCGTTCAAGAGCGATGTCAGCGACGCCCAGCTTGACGATATGGTGCGGATGATCGGTCTGGCAAAGCTGGATATGGTCATCAACCATGGCTCCAGCGGCATCTATCAACGACTGATCGTAAAGGCGCGTTCCGCCGGTCTGAAGACGGTCTTCATGGGAGTGAATTCCGGCTCGACGCAGATCGTCGAAAAGCTGGGACCCACTGCACACGGCATGGTCTTTTCGCAGGTGGTTCCGAATCCGCGTTCCGGCAAGCATCCGATTACGCGCGAATTCGTCGACGCTGCTCGCAAGGCCGGTATGAGTGAGCCGCTGAGTTTTGGCAACATGGAAGGCTACGTGACCGCGAAGGCCCTCGTTGCGGTTTTGCGCGCCAACGGTCCGGCACTGACAAGGGAAGGTCTGATCCGGACGATGGATTCCTTCAGCGCTGATCTTGGCGGGCTGAGTGTGCGCTGGAAAAGCAACGATCACGAAGGTTCGCGCTATGTCGACCTCTCCATGGTCGGGAAGGACGGGCGTTTCGTTGATTGACCCGTCGGACGGGACTGTGGTTTAATGCGCGCCTCTATCGGGCGGTTAGCTCAGGGGTAGAGCACTGCCTTCACACGGCAGGGGTCACTGGTTCGATCCCAGTACCGCCCACCAGAATCAACGGAAAAGGCTGCCTTCGGGCGGCCTTTTGCGTTTTCAGGCGGCTCGTAAACTACGGTTTCCATTGCGCTTTGCTCGTTCTGTCGACTGGAAATTTCCGGCAAATGGTGTAGATTTCCAGTAGGGAGTGTCACTTTCGAAGGAGTCTTCCATGGAAGTCGGATCAGTCAGCAGTTCTGCGGGGACGGCAGTTCAGGCGTCGCGCCAGACTCAGACGCAGGCTGTCGAGCAACAGCAGAAGGCGCCGGAGAAGCCCCGGCAGGAAGAGCAGCAGGCGCCGAAACCCGTCAAGAATGCCGAAGGGCAGACGACGGGCACGGTTATCAACACTACTGCGTGATTTTTGGCGTGTCGGCATTTCGGGATTAGGGATCATGGCAACGGCGATTTCCGCATCGGGTTCTGCGATCGGTTTCGGCACTGATCAATTGCGCGTGCAGCAGGCCAAGCGCAACGCGGATCAGGCTGAGGCGGCGGCGCGTGCCCTGCGTCGTGCGGCGACGAGTGCGCAGCAGGCTGCGGACAGTGCGCAGGAGGACGCGCGCTCCTTGCAGGTCCGTTCGAATCAGGCGCAGGTTGATGCCGGGCAGGCCCGTCAGCAAGTGACGTCGCTCCAGTCGGTACGTACCGTGCAGCAGGGGTTCGAGACGGTTCGCTCGCAGATTGCCGAAGGTTTGAAATCGCTCGATGCGCCGGCGCCGAGCGTGAATGCCGAGGGGCAGACAACGGGAACGCTGGTCAACGTCACTGCCTGACGCGCACTGGCAGGGCGGTATAATCGCCTGCGCCGGTAACACTCGTAGGGTGATTTCCCGTACCACGCGGCCGACCTTGGGTCGGCTTTTTTATTTCCGCATCTCGTTCAATGCCCGCTGCCGACAACCGTATGCCGCTGATCGACGCCCTCAAGGGCGTCGCCGCGCAGATCATCCTGTTGCATCACCTCGTATCGTACGGTCCGCTCTCGAAGGCGGCGAATGCGATGGCGCCGGTGACTGCCGGCTTCCTGTTCGATTACGGTCGCATGGTGGTGCAGGTGTTTCTCGTCATCGGCGGCTATCTTGCGGCACGCGCGTTGCTGGGGGCGTCCGCATCATCGACGATCCACCCCGCACGACTCATCTGGCGGCGGTACGTCCGTCTGGTCATACCCTTCGCCGCCGCGATGGTGATCGCGATCCTCGGGGCAGCGATGGCGCGCCTCTGGCTGGCCGACGATGCGATACCTGCGACACCGACATTCGCACAAGTGCTGGCCCACGTACTGCTGCTGCATGGCGTCTTCGACGTTCCTGCACTGTCGGCGGGCGTCTGGTACGTGGCGATCGACCTGCAACTGTATGCGCTGCTGACGCTGCTGGTGTGGATCGGGATGCGATTCGGCGAGCGGGCAGCAGTGGTGCTGGTTGCCGTGACGGCAATGGCGGCGCTGTTCCATTTCAATCGCAACGCCGATCTGGATGCGTGGGCAATCTACTTCTTTGCGTCCTACGGATTGGGCGCCCTCGTCTGGTGGGGGTGCGCACGGGGAAACACGATGCGCTGGCTGCCGCTGCTCGTCGGCATCACCGTTCTCGCGCTGGTGCTCGACTTCCGCCTGCGCATTGCGCTGGCGCTGGTGGTGGCACTACTGCTGGCGATCACAACGCTGCATCCCGAATTCGGCCGCCGTCCCGATTCTGCCTTGCTGGCCTGGCTGGGACGGATTTCCTATTCGGTTTTTCTGGTGCACTTCCCGGTCTGCCTCGTGGCCAATGCCCTCTATGCCAGATTCACGGATGGCGGCAACGGCGCTGCGCTGGCGGCAATGATTGCCGCCTGGGGCGGGAGCCTGCTCCTCGGCACCGTCTTCCATCGCTATGTGGAAGCGCGGCGCTGGTAGCACGCTGCCGCTGCAGACGGTGCGGATCAGTGCTCGCTGGGAATTCCCCAGAATTCCTGCAACATCTTGATCTGATAGCCAAAAGCGTAATCGAACCCGGACCACCAGACGGTCATCGGAATCGCCAGTCCCGGGATCTGAGTCAGTGATGAGCGTGTGAGCTGTTGGTTATCCATCATGGTTTCCTTTCATGGCGAGAATGCCTGCAGCGCAGGTGCTTGCATGTCTGCAATAGGCGTGCCAACGTAATCGAAGTAACGGCTCAGTAGTGCATGAGGTTTACACGATGAATGACGACATGGCCCGGCATGCGGTGGAATTCGAGCAGGCGGCGGATTGGCTGGGACAGGCCGATGGCCTGCTGATCACTGCCGGTGCGGGCATGGGCGTCGACTCGGGGCTCCCTGATTTCCGTGGTACGGAAGGTTTCTGGCGCGCCTATCCGGCGCTGGCGGCAGCGCGGCTGTCGTTCGAGGAGATTGCCAACCCGGGCCATTTTGCACGCGATCCGCAGCTGGCCTGGGGTTTCTACGGCCATCGTCTCGACCTTTACCGGCGTACCGTACCGCACGAAGGGTTTTCGATCCTTCGCCGTTTTGCGGCAACGATGGAACACGGTGCGTTCGTATTCACCAGCAACGTCGACGGGCAGTTCCACAAGGCCGGGTTTGCCGATGATCGGCTCTGCGAAGTTCATGGTTCGATTCTTCACCTGCAGTGCTGCAAGCCCTGCTGCGATGCGATTTGGCCGGCGGAGGACTTCGTGCCCGAGGTGGATACGGCGGCGTGCCGCTTGCTTAACGCACCGCCACGCTGCCCGTTCTGCGGCGGCATGGCGCGCCCGAACATCCTGATGTTCGGTGATTGGGCGTGGCTGGCTGCCCGTACAGAAGCTCAGCAGCGTCGTCTCGATGTCTGGCGGCAGAAGGTAGAGCGTCTGCTGGTGATAGAAATCGGGGCCGGACTCGCGGTGCCGACGGTGCGCTGGTTCGGCGAGTCACTCGGCGTGCCGCTGATTCGCATCAATCCGGCCCGCCCGGATGTGGCGTCTGCGCGAGCAATCAGTGTGCCGCTCGGGGCGCTGGCGGCGCTAAGGCTGCTTGCTTTGGCGGTGGGCGACGGGGGCCATGTCGCGCAGGATCAGCGTCGGTGAAGAGAACGGCGCCAGCCGTTCGAGGAAGTCGAGCAGTTCGAGGATCGGTGAGCTCCTGAAGAAGCGCGCCATCGGCGTATCCATCCAGATCCGATCGGCATATGCGCGGATTTCGTAGGGCGTGTCACCGACGCCGTCCTGGTTGCGGTCAAAGCCTTCGTAGTCGTCCCAGTAGTTGCCGTGCCAGACGTTGAGGTCGTTCCGTTCGTCGCCGCCGACGACCGCCTGCCACAGGTTGTGCTCGAAGCGGTTGTAATAGACGAGGTGGCCGCCGCGCTCGCCGTAGAAGTTGATGCCGGTGACGTTGTGCGACAGGCGGTTGGCGATGATGCTGATGCGGTTCAGGCCATGCAGCGGCGAGTCGGCCAGGATGCCGACGGCGCAATGGATGATCTCGTTCTCGTGCACCAGCGCGGCACTCGATTCCTTGAGCGCGATGCCGGCACCGGAAGCATCCATGGCGTGGGCGATGCGGTTGCGACGGATGATGATGCCGTCGGAGTTGAGGATCGTCAGCCCCGTGGCGTTGTACTGCAGGTCGTTGTCCTCGACCAGACTGCGGCCCGCGAAGAGGAAGTTCATCGCCCGCCGGCTGTCGCGGATGCGGTTGCCGACATAGCGGTTGCGCGGCGAGTTGGAGATGGTCACGTCGCGGATCTGGGCAATGTCGTTGCCTTCGATGCGGTTGCCGGTGCTGTACCAGAGACGCAGCCCGTCGCCGCGGTCGGCTAGGTCGACCGGGCGGGAGCGGATGTAATTGCGGGCAACGACATTGTGGTTGGAGGCGTGCAGCGTGATGCCGAAGAGGACATCCTCGATCCGGTTGTCCTCGATGCGGTTGTAGTGGCCTTCGACGACGATTGCACTGTCGACGCGGTCATGCGAGTCGCCCGAGCCGGTCAGGATGAGGCCGCGGATCGTTGCGCTGTTGGTGCGGACGCGCAGTACGCTTTCCCGGTGTTGCCCGTCGATGTGCGCCTTGCCGCCGCCGTCAAGGACCATTGGCCGGTCGACGGTGGCCGGTCCGGTATAGGTGCCGGCAGCCAGAAGCAGGGTGCCGCCGGAAGGGGTCGCATCAATCAGCGGCTGCAGCGGTGTCGCGGCAAGTGCTGCAGCCGTGGCGACAATCCCGGCGGCCAGCAGGGCCGCGCGATGCAGCAACCGTGTCAGGCGGCCGGCTCGCCGTTCAGCCAGAGGCATTTCCCCTTGCTTTCCTTCTGGATCGCCGCCAGTACCTGCTCGTGCGCCGCCAGTTCCTCTGCGCTGGCGGTCAATACGCGCAGCG
>JAKJEY010000098.1 GCA_022705165.1 Pseudomonadota bacterium | reverse complement strand
GTGGAGCCGGGCTGTGGCGCGAGGGTTCGCGCGGTTCGCGGCGCGGCGCCGCAGCCGGTGTTGCAGGCTCCGGACGGCGATGGTGCTTCTTCCTGCCGGTCGGCGGGTACTCGTAGTCGTACTCCGGCTCAAAACCGGGGATGACCACCTGATCGACGGCGATCTTGATCAGCTTCTCGATGTCGACCAGATACTGCACCTCGTCCGCCGAAACCAGTGAGACGGCCGTACCCTTCTTTCCGGCACGGCCAGTACGGCCGATGCGGTGCACATAGTCTTCCGGCGTGTGCGGCAACTCGAAGTTGATCACGTGCGGCAGTTCGTCGATGTCCAGCCCGCGCGCAGCGACGTCGGTGGCGACGAGCACCTTGACCGAACCATCCTTGAACGCTTCCAGCGCCTTCAGCCGTTCCGACTGCGACTTGTCGCCGTGGATGGCATCGGCGGCGATGCCCGACTTGGCCAGCTCGCGGGCGAGTTTTCCGGTTTCCTGCTTGGTGCGGGTGAATACCAGCACCTGATCGAATTCGTCCGACTTCAGCAGCCGGGTCAGCAGCGCGCGCTTGGCGTCGGCGGCGACCGGATGCACGCGGTGCGTGATCGTCTCCGAGACCGTGTTGCGCTTCGCCACCTCGACCAGCTCCGGCGACTTCAGCATGGTGTCGGCGAGCTTCTTGATCTCGTTCGAGAAGGTCGCCGAGAAGAGCAGGCTCTGCCGCGTGTCCTTCGGCAGCAGGTTGATGATGCGCGTGACGTCGGGGATGAAGCCCATGTCCAGCATGCGGTCGGCTTCGTCCAGTACCAGCGCCTGCACGCTCTGGAAGTTCAGGCACTTCTGCTCGACCAGGTCGAGCAGGCGGCCCGGCGTCGCAACGAGGAATTCGACGCCCTTGCGGATGGTCTCGATCTGCGGCTTGATGTCGACGCCGCCATAGACGCACAGCGTGCGGAAGGGCGTGTACTTGGCGTAGGACTGCAGGTTCTCGTGCACCTGGATCGCCAGTTCGCGGGTCGGCGCCAGGATCAGCGCCCTTACCGGATGCTTGGCCGGCGACGGACTCGGGCTGGCGTGCGGCAGCAGGCGCTGCAGGAGCGGCAGCGTGAATGCTGCCGTCTTGCCGGTGCCGGTCTGGGCGCCGCCCATGATGTCCTTGCCGGCCATGACCAGGGGGATGGCCTTCTGCTGGATCGGCGTCGGTTCGGTATAGCCCTGTTCGGCAACAGCGCGGAGAATTTCTGGCGCAAGGCCGAGCTCATCAAAACGCATCGGCGGCACCCTTAAACGAATTTGTAATCAATAGCATAGGCGCGGGATTATACACGACATGGAGCATTCTCGCCTGGCTGGCCTACAATCCCGGAAATTCGCACCCGGAGGCTTCCCCATGGATTACGTCACGCTCGGCCAGTCATCGCTCAAGGTTTCCCGCCTCTGCATCGGCACGATGACCTTCGGCGTCCAGAACAGCGAGGCGGAGGGCCATGCCCAGCTCGACCGCGCCTTCGCTGCCGGCATCAACTTCGTCGATACCGCCGAGATGTACGCGGTGCCCCCCTCTGCCGAAAGTTACGGCAAGACCGAACAGATCGTCGGCACCTGGCTCAAGCGCCAGCCGCGCGACAAGGTCATCCTCGCCACCAAGGCCACCGGGCCGGGCAGGTCGCTGTCCTGGATCCGCGGCGGCCCGAGCGGCTTCGATGCGCAGAACCTGACGGAAGCGCTCGACAGCTCGCTGAAACGGCTGCAGACCGACTATGTCGATCTTTACCAGCTGCACTGGCCCGCCCGCAACCAGCCGATGTTCGGGCAATGGCAGTACGAGCCGGACAAGGAGCGCGGCGGCACCGACATCCGCGAGACGCTGGAAGTTCTGGCCGGCTTCGTCAGCGCCGGCAAGGTGCGTCACGTCGGTGTCTCCAACGAGCATCCGTGGGGCGTCATGCGCTTCACGCAGCTGGCCGAGGCGCACGGCCTGCCGCGCATCGTGTCGACGCAGAACGCCTACAACCTGCTCAACCGGACCTACGACACCGCCCTGGCCGAAGTCTGCCACCGCGAGCAGGTGAGCCTGCTGGCCTACTCGCCGCTCGGCTTCGGCTTCCTCTCCGGCAAGTATCTGGACAACCCGGGCGCCACCGGGCGTGTCACGCAGTTTTCCGGCTTCGCCCAGCGCTACTCGAAACCCAATGTCGAGCCTGCCGTACGTGCCTATGCGGCGCTCGCGCGTGAGCACGGGCTCACGCCGTCGCAGCTGGCGCTGGCCTGGTGCTACCGTCGCTGGTGCGTGGCGAGCACCATCATCGGTGCGACGACGATGGCGCAGCTGGAGGAGGACCTCGGCGCATGGGACGTGCGGCTGTCGGAGGAAGTCCTGGCCGCCGTGGATGCGATCCATTTGCGCTATACGAATCCCGCGCCCTGAAAAACAGCGGGGCGCCCTCGGCGCCCCTCTTTTTCGTTATTGCCGGCACTCGTCCGTTAGCGGCTACTTGGCCGATTTTTCGGATTTCTCGGCGGTCTTGCCTTCCGCCTTTTCGCCCTTCGCGGCCTTGTCGGTTTTTTCCACCTTTTCCGCCGGCACCTCGACCTTGGTGGCGCGGCGCGCGCCCGGTGGCTCGGGGGGCGGCAGCTGCGGCTCAACTTCCTCGATCTTGTTCGTGCGCATGTAGGCATCCATCTCCTGCCAGCCGGCGAAGATGGCGGCCTTCTGCAGCCAGTGGTAGATCGCGTAGCAATCCTCGATGGCGCGTCCGGAGTGGCGGCAGGCACCACCGACGGCCTTGCCCTCGGCTTCCTGTCTGGCCGTCTTGGCAGCCGGGTCTTCGCCGAGCACCTGGCGCTGGATCTGGTCGCAGGCTGTCAGGCTGAAGATGAGGGGCAGGGCGAGCAGGAACTTCTTCATCATCACTCTCAGTTGGCGAAGGCGGCGATGCCCGTCTGGGCACGGCCGAGGATCAGGGCGTGGACATCGTGCGTACCCTCGTAGGTGTTCACGACTTCCAGGTTGAGCATGTGGCGGACGACGCCGAATTCGTCGGAGATGCCGTTGCCGCCGTGCATGTCGCGTGCCAGTCGGGCGATGTCGAGCGCCTTGCCGCAGTTGTTGCGCTTCATGATCGAGGTCATTTCGGGCGCATCCTTGCCCTCGTCCTTGAGGCGTCCGAGGCGCAGTGCGCCCTGCAGGCCGAGCGCGATTTCCGTCTGCATGTCGGCGAGCTTCTTCTGGATCAGCTGGTTGGCGGCGAGCGGGCGGTCGAACTGCTTGCGGTCGAGCGTGTATTGCCGTGCCGCGTGCCAGCAGAACTCGGCGGCGCCCATGGCGCCCCAGGCGATGCCGTAGCGGGCCGAGTTGAGACACATGAACGGGCCCTTGAGGCCTTTCACGCCCGGCAGCAGGTTGTCGTCCGGCACGAACACCTCGTCCATCACGATCTCGCCAGTGATCGAGGCCCTGAGGCCCATCTTGCCGTGGATGGCCGGGGTGGACAGGCCCTTCATGCCCTTCTCGAGCAGGAAGCCGCGGATCTCGCCGGCATCGTCCTTGGCCCAGACCACCATCACGTCGGCGATCGGCGAATTGGTGATCCACATCTTGCTGCCGGAAAGCGAATAGCCGCCGGCCACCTTCTTCGCCCGCGTTGCCATCGAGCCGGGGTCGGAGCCGTGGTCGGGTTCGGTCAGGCCGAAGCAGCCGATCAGCTCGCCCTTCGCCATGCCCGGCAGCCAGCGCTGTTTCTGCGCCTCCGAACCGAAGGCCGAAATCGGGTACATGGCGAGCGAGGACTGCACGCTCATCATCGAACGGTAGCCCGAATCGACGCGCTCGATTTCACGCGCGACGAGGCCATAGACGACGTAGGAACTGCCGGCGCAGCCATAACCCTGAATGGTGGTGCCGAGCAGCCCCAGTTCGCCCATCTCGCGGAAGATGGCAGGGTCGGTCTTCTCGTGGCGGAAGGCCTCGAGCACGCGCGGCTGCAGGCGCTCCTGCGCCCAGCTGCGGGCGGCGTCGCGCACCATGCGCTCTTCGTCGGTGAGCTGCTCGTCGAGCAGCAGCGGGTCTTCCCAGTTGAATCGGCTCATTGTCGGTGGTTGTGCATGATTATCGTTGATCCCGCATTGTAACCACACTCAACCGGCTCGGGCCGCTCAGTCACGGTCGCGCCGGTCGCCGCCGCTGCGTCGCTCGTCGCCCCGGTAGATGGAGCTGTTGCCGTGCCTGCGATCACTGCCGCGGCCGATGGCCGGTTTGGCGTGGGCATGGTGCTCTTCGATCCGGTGCTGGATTTCGGCAGTGATCTTCTGCAACTGGTCGTCAGGCAGGGTCTCGGTCAGTGCCAGGATCTTCTCGCGTGTCGCCTCGTCCGTGCGACGGATCGCGTTGAAGAGCAGCCAAAGTGCCAGCGCGTTGATGACGACCCACATCACCTCCATGTGCAACAGCGGCAGGTAGAAGGGGCGCTTCGAGCGATCGCCGAAGATGAAGTAGAAGCTGTCGAAGGTCGAGCCGGCGGCTTTCTGCAGCGACTGGTAGGGTTCGAAGGGCGGAAAGAGGATGATCAGCAGCAGATTGATCGCCACGAAGATGCCGATGCCTTCGGCGTGGCGGAAGCTGGGAACGTCATCGTGATGGACCTTGGTCTGCAGCACCAGCCATGCCGCAAGGGCGTTGGCGCCGACGAACATGAGCTGGATGCTGAGCAGGGCGCTGTTGACCGGCTTGCCGTCGAGCAGCGCGAGGATCGGGTAGAAGCCGTCGAAGCTGTCCGGCATTCCCTTCGCAAGCGGGCGG
Source organism: Pseudomonadota bacterium (assembly GCA_022705165.1). Taxonomy (GTDB): domain Bacteria; phylum Pseudomonadota; class Gammaproteobacteria; order Burkholderiales; family Rhodocyclaceae; genus Proximibacter. Next base: position 3,093 of record JAKJEY010000098.1, on the reverse strand, counting down.
CTGTTGAACGGGGGGAACAGGAGCATGACCAGCACGTCGATGACGGCGACGATGATCACCAGTCGCTGATATTTGTTCATCCGTTCGGAACCTCTATCTTGGGCGCCTTCCCGTTCGGCCGGGGACAGCATGCGCTCATCATTATCGGAGCTTGCCGACAGGCTGGCAAGGCGGGGGCGCTATAATCGGCCCCTTGTTTGATTCTGACAGATGCGAGGTTTTCATGTCGTTCCGGATTGTTTCTGTACGCCGTGCCCTGGCGGCACTCGCGATTTCCGCCGCCGCACCGGCCCTGGCGGTGACCGAGATCGAGCTTTATCACCAGCTCGACGTCACCCGTAGCGAACGCCTCGGCGATCTCGTCGAACAATTCAACGAGCAGAACAAGGAATACAAGGTATCGCTCGTCCAGAAGGCGCTCAACGGCGCTCCGGCACCGCTCAACCTCGCGACGCCGGCAACCATCCTCGCGTTCTCGCAGAACCAGGGGAATTTCCGCCCCGTGCACCGCGTGATGGCGGAAGCGAAGGAGAAATTCGACGGCAAGGCGATCGCGCCCGAACTGCGCGTGCGTGTCGCCGACGACAAGGGCAACCTCATCGCGCTGCCGCTCGCCATGTCGACCCCGGTGCTCTACTACAACAAGGCGGCCTTCAAGAAGGCCGGCCTCGATCCGAACAAGCCGCCGAAGACCTGGTGGGAAGTGCAGGACATGGCCGGCAAGCTGCGCGACGCCGGCCTGCGCTGCCCCTACACCACCTCGTGGTTGTCGTGGATCCATATCGACAACACCGCGGCGCTCAATGCCGGCGAGATTGCCGATGCCAAGGGCGGCTTCACCTTCAACAGCCTCGTCCAGGTCAAGCATGTCGCGCTGCTGGCGAGCTGGTACAAGACCAGCTATTTCAAGTACTACGGCCGTCGCGACGAGGCCGATCGCCACTTCTCCGCCGGCGAATGCGGCATGCTGACCTCGGGTTCCGAACTGGCCGCGACACTGCGCGATTCGACCGGCCTCGATGTCGGCGTTGCCCCCTTGCCCTACTACGACGATGTGCACGGCGCGCCGCAGCATACGCTGGTCGACGGCGCTTCGCTGTGGATCGGCGAGGGCCGGAAGCCCGCCGAATACAAGGCCGCTGCTGCCTTCATCCAGTTCCTGCTGACGCCGGAAATCCAGGTCGAGATCACCCGCATGGGTGGCTTCCTGCCGATGACGCCGGTGGCGCGCGCCGTCGCCAACAGCAAGCTGCTCGCCGGCGATCTCGCCGGCATGAACGTCGCCTATTCGCAGGTTAAGAAGGAGGGCGCGACGCACCCGGTCCGCGTCTCCCAGATCGAGCCGGTGCGCATCATCGTCGACGAGGAACTGGAAGCCGTCTGGGCCGGCAAGAAGACGGCCAAGGAGGCGCTTGACACCGCCGTTGCACGCGGCAATGTCCTGGCGCTGACGAACGGATCGGCGGCGAATACGGCCAGTGCAAAACCTGCCGCGAAACCGGCTGCCAAAAAGAAGTGATCCGGGCGTGATCGTACTGCCGCGGCTGATCGCGCATCGCTGCGGCGGCAACCGGGCGCCGGAGAATACGCTCGCTGGCCTCCATGAGGCGGCGCGTGCCGGCTGCCGGGCAGTCGAGTTCGACGTCATGCTCTCCGCGGACGGCACGCCAGTGCTGATCCACGACGAGACCCTCGAGCGCACCACCAACGGCGTCGGCCGCGTCTGCGAGACGCCCGACGCCGTTCTCTTTTCTCTGGATGCCGGCGCTGGCGAGCGCATCCCGACGCTGGCGGAGGCTGCGGTCCTGTGCCAGCGCTACGGGCTGCTCGCGAACATCGAGATCAAGCCGGCAACAGGCCACGAGGCGGCAACCGGTGCATCCGTCGCCCGCTTCGTGCAGGAGCGCTGGCAGGGGCTTCCGCCGCTGCTTTCCTCGTTTTCCGCAGAGGCCCTGCAGGCCGCATGGCGCGTGGCGCCGGCCCTGCAGTACGGCCTCCTCTTCGAAGCGGTGCCCGCCGACTGGCAGCGCCAGTGTGGCGCGATCGGCGCCGTGACCCTGCATTGCGCGGCAGGCCGGGTGACTGACGCGCTACTCGCCGAGGCGGCGGCGGCCGGGGTGCCGGTCCTCTGCTACACCGTGAACGAGGCCGGGGCTGCCCAGGCGCTGTTCGCGCGCGGCGTCAGCAGCGTGTTCTCCGACCGGATCGATCTGCTCGCCTGAAACAACTGCTTACGAAGTGTTACCGCTTCGCGCTTGGTTCGGCCCGAGGGCCCGATTAATCTGCAATCACGCTGAACACACAGCTGATACCGACCGACTGAAGGAGACTGAACAATGAAAACCCGTACCCTCATCGCCGCCGTTGCACTCATTGCCCCGATGCTGGCCGCCGCCCAGACCACCTCGACGCCGCGCGTAGACCAGCGCCAGGCCAACCAGGAAGCCCGCATCCAGCAGGGCAGCCAATCCGGCGCGCTGACCCAGAAGGAAACAGCCAAACTCGAGAAGGGCCAGACCCACGTGCAGAACGTGGAGAACAAGGCTACGGCCGACGGCACCGTGACGAAGAAGGAAGCCGGCCGCATCGAGCATGCGCAGGATCAGCAGAGCAAGAAGATCTACCGCGAGAAGCACGATCGCCAGCATGACTACAACCACGACGGCAAGAACGATCGCCGCCAGCGCAAGCAGCACTGAGCGAACGCCTTTCCGGACAGGGCCCGCCCGCTGGCGACAGCGCGGCGGGCCTTGTTTTTCCTGTAAAATCGACGCTTTGCACCTTGCCGCCCGCGCCGGGCCAACCTACAGGTTTCAGACGATGAAAAGCGCCGAGATCCGCCAGCAGTTCCTCAAGTTCTTCGAATCCAAGGGCCACCAGATCGTGGCCTCCAGCTCGCTCGTGCCGCACGAGGACCCGACGCTGCTGTTCACCAACGCCGGCATGAACCAGTTCAAGGACGTCTTCCTCGGCCGGGAGCGGCGCGAGTACACGCGGGCGGCCTCCTCGCAGAAGTGCATGCGGGTGAGCGGGAAGCACAACGACCTCGAGAACGTGGGGCCTTCGCCGCGCCACCACACGTTCTTCGAGATG
>JAKJEY010000097.1:370-8025 GCA_022705165.1 Pseudomonadota bacterium | reverse complement strand
GGCAAAGACGAGGCCGTTGTCCTGATCGGTGGAGAGCGTCTGTTCGAGACGCCCTTCCGAGCCGAATACCATCCAGCACCAGGGTACATAAGGCAACTCGTGCGCTGCTGAAACGAGATCGATGACGCGCAGGCTGATCAGGTCGTTGAGTGAGGAAATCTGCTGGCAGAGCGCATCGGCGGACAGTCCCTCGGTCAGCATCTGCCGGCAGAAGGCACGTACGTCCGCAGCAATGATCGCCAGCTGCGGGATGTCCTGCGCCTGCGCGATGGCATCGACCAGTTCGCTGGCACGCGCGCTCGGCAGCGAAAAAAGGTCGGCCTGTGAAACGATGTTGGCGAAGCCCCCATCCGGATCGACGACGACCAGGTGGCGAACGCCACGCCGGATCATCGTCACGCCGGCCTGATGCAGCGTGGCTTCACTGGACAGGCTCAGTACCCCCCCTGTCATCACCGCCGCAACCGGCTGGGCGAGATCTCCGCCTGCCAGCACCACGCGACGAAGGACATCGCGCAGCGTCAGGATGCCAAGGGGGGCGCCGCTATCCGGATCGACGACGGCCAACGCGTCGGCGCCCTGCTGGTCGAGCAAGGCGATGGCCTCACGCACGCTGGCACCGGGCGGCAAAAACGGCGCACGACTGCGCGCCGCATGGTGCAACATGCCCCCGCCTGCCGCTTGCGCCTCGGGCCTCAGTTCAATACTGGACGCGGGCATAGTAGGTCTTCTCGGCGGCCTCGCGTGCCTGGCCGAGCGTATGGATGCCCATTTCGGCCAGCAGCGGCACCATCTTCAAGAAGACCTCGCCGGTGACGAAGGCATCGCCCAGCGCGGTGTGACGGCCGACAATGATGACGCCGAGACGTTCGGCAATCGCCTCCAGGCGATGCGATTCCTGATTCGGGTGCAGAACGGCCGACAGCAGCAGCGTGTCGAGCACCGGCAGATCGAACCGGATGCCTGTGGCCTGTTCCTTCAACTGCAGGAAGCGCATGTCGAAGGCGGCGTTGTGCGCCACCAGAACCGTATCGGCGCAGAAGGCGCGGAACTGCGGCAGCACCTTTCCGATCGGCGGCTGGTCGACCAGCATCTCCGGCGTGATGCCATGGATCTTGACCGAGGCCTCGGGAAGATGACGGCACGGATCGATCAGCTGATCGAAGACTTCATGTGTGAGCAGGCGGCGGTTGACGATGCGCGTCGCACCGATCTGGATGATCTCGTCGCCATTCGACGGTTCGAGGCCGGTCGTCTCGGTATCGAAGACGGTGTAATCGAGCTCGGAGAGAAGGCGATCGTCGAGCGTGTGGCTCTTCTCGGACCATGAGAACAGGTCGAAATCGTAATACTCCGGGCGGCTGCCGCGCGCCACCTCGGCTGCAGCCACCTTCTGCTCTGGCGGCTGCGCCAGCGGCAGCAGGAAGCGGAAGGCGGCCCGGTGCGAGGCCCGCTTGCGCTGGAACCACATTTCGCCGTTGCCACGATCGAGCACATCGCGCACCGATAGCGGTGATTCTTCGCCGGCGCTGCGCATCGGCTCGATCTCCCAGTTCATGACCGTCTCGGAGTTGATTGCCGTGCCCAGCCAGCCGAGATCGAGGCAGGCATGCTCGCCATCCGACGATAGCGACAGACGCACCTCGCTCACTTCATATTCGTCGCGCAGGCGTGTCGTCAGGTAGCAGAGCACCTGCAGGAAGGAGAAGCTTTCGACCTTCATCCAGACACCGTCGTCGATGTCCTCTTCCTTGACCGGCAGGCCGCAACGTGCCGACACGCGGGCAACCGCGAAGGTCACCAGGTCGGCGCCGCGCATCTCCTCCAGCTTCCAGCGTGCGGAAAGTTCGCGTGCGTAGGCCTTCGCGGCCTGCTCAACACGGCCGGACAGCCCTTCCACCTCGTTGCGGATGACCGACAGGAAGCGTGCCCGCTGCTCGGCTTCCATGTCCGGATAGTTGTTCAGCATCTCTGCTGCCGCACGGATGTTGCCGAGCGGCCCCCGGCCGCCTTCGGTCAGCGACTGGATCAGTGCATCGCGCTTGTTTTCCTTCTCGAAGGTCAGCGTGATATCGTCGAGCAGGAGGACATATCCGGTCATCGACACGTCCCCGTCAGCACCTTCCCCCTCCCGATGCCCGGTCACCGGCGCCAGGTGCACGCGCAACAGGCGACCTGCCGGCGTCGTCGTGACAAACTCGGTCGCCGGCGAAGTCTCGCCCGCCTGCAGGCGGCGTCCGACCTGATCGAGCGCATGGGCAATCAGGCTGCGCTCGAACACGGCATAGAGCGAGCGCCCGAGGCCGATCAGTTCGCTGCCGACACCGGCGGACAGGATTTCGCGTGCCCGCTGGTTATAGAGCAGGATGCGCCCGTCAAGGTTGCAGACCACGACGCTTTGGCGCAATTCGGCCATCAGCACCGCCAACCGGTTGCGATCCGCTTCAAGGCTGGCCTGTGCCCGAGCGATCTCGGCCGCGACATCCTCCTCGAGCGACTGGCGACGTCCGGCCAGTTCGTTTATCGCCTCGGCCAATGCCTGGATTTCGACGCTGCCGACCGGCTTGACGCGCCGGGCGCTGTCGCGGATGACGATGCGCGTTTCCTCGGTCAGGGCCGCCGGCGCTCGCACGAAAAGATCGACCAGTGGCTTCAACGCGGCAAAGGCTGCCGCGACGGCAAACAGGCCGACGACGAAGAGCGCCGCCGTCGCATCCTCCTGCTCGGCAGCTGCAGATTGTGTCAGCTTGACGGCGACCCACAGCAGGGCCGCGGCAAAAGCGCCGACCGCGGCAGTCGCGATATACAGCCTGCGCTCTGGCGTCAGCTTCATCCTCACCCCAGCAGTTCGCGAACCTTGTCGACCAGATCCTTCGTCGAGAAGGGCTTGGTCATGTAGCCGTCGGCGCCAAGCGCCAACCCCTTGGCCACCTCGGTATCGCGTCCACGCGCGGTCAGCATCAGGATGCGGGTGCTGGCATAGGCGGGATCGGCGCGCACTTCCTGGCAGACATCGAAGCCGTTCTTCTCATCACGTCGAGCAACACCAGGTCAGGCTTGTCGGCCCGGATGCGCTCGAGGGCAGCTTCGCCATCGTGGGCGACCGAGACCTCGAAACCTTCGCGGCGCATCAGGAACTCGACGGAAATGACGATATTCTGCTCATCGTCGGCAATCAGGACCTTCTTGCTCATGCGTTGTCTTCTCCCTCGTTGTTCTGCAGCGGCAGGGAGAAGATGAAGCTCGCCCCCTGCCCTGGTTCGCTCTCGACCCACAGGCGACCATTGAAATATTCAACTATTTTGCGGCTGATAGGCAAGCCCAGACCGGTACCCGTCGGCTTGCTGGTCATTGCATCACCCCCCTGACGGAAGCGGTCGAAGATCACCTCCTGATCCTCGCGCCGGATACCCGGCCCGTTGTCGCTCACCGAGACGCGTAATTCCTCCTGCTTGCGGAACAGGCGGACATGCACCTTGCCTGCGCCCGCGGGGGCAAACTTGACCGCGTTCGAGAGCAGGTTGATCACGACCTGCATCAGGCGGTCACGATCACCGCGCAGGAGCGGCAATCCGCCGGCGAGATCAAGCTCGAGCGCGACATTCTTGTCACGGAACAGCTGGCTCGTCGCGGCCGCCGACTGCTCGACGATGCTGCCAAGATCAACCTCCTCGACCAGCCACTCGGCGTTCCCGGATTCGATCTTGGCCATGTCGAGGATCTGGTTCACGAGGCGTGTCAGACGTTCGGTCTCGCTGACGATGATCGACAGGAAGCGCTCGCGGTCCTGCAGCGCGGTTTTGGGGTCGTCACGCAGGATTTCGGAAAAGGCGCGGATCGAGGTCAGCGGCGTGCGCAGTTCGTGGCTGACCGACGCCATGAAGTCGTCCTTGAGGCGATCCAGCTCGCGCAGGCGTTCGTTGGCAGCCTTCAGTTCACCCGTGGCATCCTCCAGCTGCCGCGACTTGCGTTCCAGTTCGCGACTGTAGCTCCGCAGCTGCGAGGCCTCGTCGAGGATGTTCATCACCTCGCCCAGCGAAAGCGGCTCCTCCTTTGCCACGGAAGCGACCATCGCACGCGCCGAGGCGCTGCCGATTGCGCCGGCCAGCAGGGATTCGGCGTAATGGACGAGGTCAGCATCAGCTTCCAGATTGGCGACATCGGCCACATCGTGCCGGCGGGCGTAGGCGGCAAAGGCCGTCTGGGCCCGCGCCGGCCCGAGGAAGCGACCGACCAGGGCAATCAGCTCGGCGGCATCCGCGCTACCGCGCCAGAGCGCCGACCCGACAGGGCGCGTCGTTTTCAGCGCGTCGACGAACTGCGTCGCCTGGCTGGCTTCCGCTGCGGTCGGCGCACGCATCAGCGATACCGCGATATAGGCACCAACGTTCGCAGCGAGGCTCCAGAACAGGCAGTGGGAAATGTCGTCCAGCCCGGTCAGCCCGAACAGCTGGTGCGGCTTCAGCAATTCGATGCCGAACAGGCCGTCGGAAACGAAGCTGGCCGGCATCCACCCGGATTTCGAGAACGAGGGCAGCAACAGCGTGTAGGCCCAGACGGCAAAGCCGGCGAGCAGGCCCGCCAGCGCACCGTCGCGCGTACCGCCGCGCCAGTACATGCCGCCGATCATCGCCGGCGCGAACTGTGCCACGGCCGAGAAGGAAATGAGGCCGATGCCGACCAGCGCGTAGGCATCGCCGGCCAGGCGGAAATAGAGGTAGCCGAGCAGCAGGATGACGACGATGGCGCCGCGCCGTATGCGCAGCAGCAAACCGGAGAGATCGCTCTCGGCCTGCAGGGCGAGCGAGCGGGTGCGCAGCAGCAGCGGCATCACGAGGTCGTTGCACACCATCGTCGAGAGCGCGATCGTCTCGACGATGACCATGCCGGTCGCCGCTGACAGGCCGCCGACGAACACCAGCAGTGCCAGCCATTCCTGCTGCGCCGACATCGGCAGCGTCAGCACGAAGGTATCGGCATCGACGCCCTGGCCGGCGAAACGCATGAGGCCACCGAGTGCGATTGGCAGGACGAACAGGTTGATCAGCAGCAGATAGAGCGGGAACAGCCAGATTGCCCGCTTGAGATGGGCCTCGGAGACGTTCTCGACGACAGTGACCTGGAACTGGCGCGGCAGGAAAAGGATGGCGAGACCGGCGAGGAAGGTCAGTGAAAACCAGGTCGCATAGCTGCGGTTTCCTGACGCCACTGCCGTCAGCTTTGCCAATTTTTCGTCGGCCAGGGCGCGCGCGAAGACGTCGCCGAAGCCATCATAAAGGCCGTAGGTGACGAACAGGCCAACGGCACCGAAGGCGAGCAGCTTGACGACCGACTCGAGCGCGACGGCGGCGACCATGCCCTCGTGCCGCTCGGTGGCATCGAGATGGCGGGTCCCGAAGAGGATGGTGAAGGCCGCGAGGATCAGCGCGATCCAGAAGGTAGTATCCGCCAGCACAGGCTCGTTGGACTCCACGACGGCCTTCAGCGCCGGATAGCCGACGATCAGGTCGTAACTGCTGGCGACCGCCTTCAACTGCAGCGCGATGTACGGCACGATGCCAATCACCGCGATGATCGTCACCAGGCCGCCCAGCAACTGGCTCTTGCCATAGCGCGAGGCGATGAAGTCGGCGATCGACGTGATGCGGTTGGCCTTGGCGGTACGGATCATCTTCAGCAACAGGAAGCCGCCGAGGGCCATGACCAGCGTCGGGCCGAGGTAGATCGGCAGGAAGCCGACGCCGGTCACCGCGGCACGACCGACGCTGCCGTAGTAGGTCCAGGTCGTGCAATAGACCGCCATCGAAAGTGCGTAGATCGTCGGGTTGGCAATGACCGAACGGCCTTCATCGGCCCGCTTGTCGCCCCAGTAGGCGACGGCGAAGAGCAGCGCCAGATAGATGGCGGAGGCGCCGATGACGATCGGGCTCTGCAACATCGGGCTAGCCTCCCCCGCTCCGCTCGCGGCCATCGTGCCGCTCGGGGTGTTCGACCACCCAGGCCATCGCCGCAATCACCAGAGCCCAGGCAGCGAAGAGGTAGACAAAGACGAGCGGCACGCCAAGCAGCGTTGCCGCCCTGTCGAAGAGCGCCAGTACCGGATAGTTGAAGAGGACGAACCCGGCCAGGAAGACCGCGACCAGCCGCTGGACCGTCAGCATCGTGCGTTGCATATCGCCCCCTCGCGCCACATGGCCCCCTGCCCTGTAGTTATGACCCCATTATAGGGGCAGATCGGCGCGGTATACTCGCCCCATCGACCGGCCCACGGTAGCCCTCAAACGCCCCGACATGATCCGAACCGCCCTCGACTGGCAGACGCGCCAGTCCTACTCCGACATCCGCTACGAATTCGCCGAAGGCATCGCCAGGATCACCATCGACCGGCCGAAAAAGCGCAACGCCTTTCGCCCGGAAACGGTCAAGCAGCTGATCGACGCCTTCCACCGCGCCCACCACGACAACGAGGTTGGTGTCGTCATCCTGACCGGCGAAGGCCCGGACGCCTTCTGCTCGGGCGGCGACCAGACGGTGCGCGGTGCGGAAGGCTACATCGACGAGGGCGGCACGCCGCACCTCAACGTCCTCGACCTGCAGATGCAGATCCGTCGCCTGCCGAAGCCGGTGGTGGCGATGGTGGCCGGCTACGCGATCGGCGGCGGCCATGTCCTGCACCTTGTCTGCGACCTGACCATCGCCGCCGACAATGCCCGTTTCGGGCAGACCGGCCCGCGCGTCGGCAGCTTTGACGCCGGCCTTGGCGCGGGCCTCATGGCGCGCACCGTCGGACTCAAGAAGGCCAAGGAAATCTGGCTGCTCTGCCGCCAGTACGACGCACAGCAGGCGCTGCAGATGGGATTGGTCAACACCGTCGTGCCGCTCGAACTGCTGGAGGAAGAAACCGTGCAGTGGTGCCGCGAGATGCTGCAGTTGTCGCCGATGGCGCTGCGCATGATCAAGGCCGGCTTCAACGCCGACACCGACGGCCTGGCCGGCATCCAGGAACTCGCCGGCAATGCCACCGGACTCTTCTACCAGACCGCCGAAGGCCAGGAAGGGCGCAACGCCTACCTGGAAAGGCGCAAGCCGGATTTCGCGAAATACCGCCGCCGCCCCTGACCCCGTGAGGATCATCGCCGCCCGTCTGCATCCGTTCGCCTTGCCCCTCAAGGCAATTTGGCGTTGCGCTGGCGGCCACCTCGGCGAACGCCGTGGTTGGCTGCTCGAACTCGTCGATGCCGACGGCCGTCATGGCTGGGGGGAATGTGCACCGTTGCCAACGCATGGCAGCGAGGATCACGCGACCGCGTTCGCCGCCCTTTCACAATGGTGCGACGGAAGTGACGCCCTCGACGTGAATGCCGCGCTGACCGCATTGTCGACAGCGCTGAAAAACACACCGGCGGCGCGTGCCGCCATCGAGTGCGCACTGCTCGACCTGCAGGCCCGGGCGGCCGCATGCACGCTCGCACAGTGGCTCTCGCCAGCGGCTGCGCCGTCGGTCGCCGTCAATGCCGCCGCCGGCGCGCTCGAAGACATCGCCCCGGCACGGCTGCAAAAACTGGCTGCCAGCGGGTTCAGCGTGATCAAGCTGAAGCTCGGCCTGGCCGACCCCGACACCGAAATCGCCGCGCTACGTGAAGCCTGCCGGAGTC
>JAKJEY010000097.1:0-298 GCA_022705165.1 Pseudomonadota bacterium | reverse complement strand
GCTATGTGCGCCGACGCTCGGCGACCTGCGCACGCTGCAGGAAGCCTGTGCCTTCCCGCTTGCCGTCGACGAAAGCTGGTCGCTGCTGGATCACGATGCCTTTTTCGCCGTACCGCCGGTGCGCCGGCTGATGCTGAAACTGGCTGCACAGGGTGGCATCCTGCCGGCAGCGGCGATCGCGCGGCAGGCACGTGCCGCCGGCGTCGACTGCATCGTCACCAGTGGCATCGACGGGGCCTGCGGAATACTCGCGGCCGCACATCTCGCGGCCTCTCTGGAGCCTGGTGGCAAAGATGCC
>JAKJEY010000096.1 GCA_022705165.1 Pseudomonadota bacterium | reverse complement strand
GTCTACGAGAAGATCGCTGCCGATACCGGCGCCAGCATCGCGGACGTCATCGTGTTGGGCGGCAACGTCGGCATCGAGCAGGCGGCCAAGGCGGCCGGCGTCACCGTGACGGTGCCTTTCGCACCGGGCCGCGGCGATGCGACGGCGGCGCAGACCGACGTCGAATCCTTCGCCGTACTCGAACCGTTGGCCGACGGCTTCCGCAACTGGCAGAAGGCGCACTACGCGGTGACGCCGGAAGAGCTGCTGCTCGACCGCGCGCAACTGCTGCGCCTCACTGCCAGCGAGATGACGGTGCTCGTCGGCGGTCTGCGCGTGCTCGGCACCAACCACGGCGGCACGCAGCACGGCGTGTTCACCGACCGCGTCGGAAAGTTGACCAACGACTTCTTCGTCAATCTGACGGACATGGCCTATACGTGGCAGCCGACTGGCCGCAACAGCTACGCGATCGTCGATCGCGCCAGCGGCGCCACGAAGTGGACGGCGACCCGGGTCGATCTCGTGTTCGGCTCGAACTCGGTATTGCGCGCCTACGCCGAGGTCTACGCGCAGGACGACGCGAAGGAGAAGTTCGTGCAGGACTTCGTTGCCGCCTGGACGAAGGTGATGAACGCGGATCGCTTCGAGCTCGCCTGACCGGCCTGATCCATGAGCCCCGTGCCGCAGTGAGTGCGGCACGGGGTTTTTTCATGGATGCCGCTCAGCGCGCCTGATCGGGCGGGCAGGCGGCCGGGTCGGAAGCGATGGCGGCGATACCGGTCTCCGCAAGCCGCTGCAGGTAGCACGCGTAGCGGCCATGCCACGCGTACGCCTGGTCATCGGCCAGCAGGCCGGGAACATTGCTGAAGCTGGCCTCGGCGACCTGTAGTTCCGCATCCGCAGCTAGACGCGTCAGGCCGTCGACGAGCAGCAGGTCGGAAAACAGGTAGGCCGCATGGCTCGCTGCCGCCCCGGTTCTTGCAGCGGTTGCGGCGAGGTCGAGCGGGGCGAGCTGTGCGATCGCCGCCTGCAGCTCGCGGTGGCGCAGACTCGTCCGTGGCTCGCCGGCGGGGGCCGTGAGTCGTCGTACGGCCGGCAGCACGCCGCGGCTCACCGGACGACTGATCGCCGTCAGCGTTGTTTCGCGGGGCAGCCCGGCACCGGCGACACGCACCGCGATGAGGGCGCGGGCACGGGTCAGGTCGCGCTCATCCATCGGCTGCAGCTGGCACGGCACCTCGGTCGTGTCACGCAGTTGCTCGCAGAGCAGGCGGTGCCAGGATTTCTGCCCGAGCGGCATGGCGAACGAGCGCTTCTCGCCGGCGATCTGCAGGCTGCCGCCGCCGATATCGACAACGTGGGTGGTCGTCAGTTGGCGCCCCAGGATTTGCCTGGCGGCGAAATAGCCGTAGGCCCCTTCCCGGTCGGCCGGCATGACGAGAACGGCGACACCGGATTCCGCATGAATGAGCGCCAGCGTCTCGACGAGGCCTTTCGCATCCTGCTGCAGGGCCAGCCGCCAGGCCGAGAACCCGCCACCGACGGCGGGGCAGCGCGCATCGAACTGCGCCTCTTTCGGCAGCTCGCGCAAGGCCGAGATGCTGGGCGGTGCCAGTGCCGCCGGGCCGTTTCCGGCCCAGAGGACGGCCAGCGCGTCGAACTCCCGCTTTGCGGTCCGCTCGCTGCCGGTCGCCCCGGCTCGTATTCCGGAGGAGCCCATGTCGAAAGCGATCCGGCAGCCGGCCGGAGTCGTGTCCTCTCCAGCTGCGGCAGCATGCACCGACGCCGCCGAAAAAACGATGGCCGCCAGCAGTCGTGCCAGGCGGCCCATGCAGGCAGCTTCCTTGTTGGTTGTCAGCTGCATCGGACTCGGGTTAACGGCATGGGCGACTCACGGAGTGTTGTCTGGATGCCGTAGTTTAAAGCCGCGACATATCCAAAGGGAACGTAATGCTGCCTGCGGTTTTACCAGACGAAGAAAACGAGGCTCCAGAGCCCGCACATGACGCCGACCGGCAGCGCCATCGCCAGCATCGCGCTGCCGGCGCGCAAGCCACTGGCAATGATCGTGCGTATCAGGCTTGAGGACAGCCATAGCGAGGCCGTAGTGCCGAGTGCGAGCAACGTGATGCGGAAGACCGGCAGCCAGCCCAGCCAGAGATGTTCGGCCTTCAGGTGCGTCACCGTCAGCATCGAGAGGCCGAGGATGACGCTGGCCGCCGCCATCGGCGCCAGCGTCAGTGCGAACCGCTGCCAGCCGAGACGGGCATCGTTCGCGATGCGCGCGGCGAGAACAGTGCACAACCACAGCGTGCCGCCGAGCAGCAGTCCGCCACCGACCAGCAGATAGGCGAGGATCAGCGCACCGTCCAGCCAGGTGAACAGATCGTTCGCTTCCGGGTAATGGGTCAGCAGCCACCAGGGGGCGTCATTGTCGAGCAGCGCGAAGTGCTCGTGCTCGACCAGCCAGTCGGCAAGCGCCAGCTTGATCTTCAGGAACCACGGGCTGACGGTCCACTGAAAGGCCGCGGTGGCGACGCCGAGCACGCCGAAGAGCAGGGTCGCGGCATCGGCTGTTTTCGCCGGCGCCGAGAGATCGAGGACCTCGGCGAAGGGCGAGCGGAGCGACAGCGAGACGGCATCGCGCTGGCCGGCACAGCGGCCGCAGGCGTGACATTCCGAGGCGCTGCTCATGCGTCGCACGTCGACCAGCGGTGCGCAGTTGACCGGTTCAAAATCGCTGGCGTGGCGATCCCAGGCCTCGCGATCCACTTTGTAGTGCAGCGGCGCGATCTTTGCCAGAACGGCGAATACGCCCGAGGCAGGACACAGGTAGCGGCACCAGATGCGTTTTTCGCGGCCGTAGAGCAGGCCGATCACGACGGCGGCAACAGTCGAGCCGCCGAGCACGAGCAGGGCGGCCTGCGGGTATTCGTAGACGCTGACCAGCTGGCCGTACACCGTGGTGCAGACGAAAGCGACGAACGGCCAGCCCGCCCACTTCAGCCAGCGTGGCAGCGGGTGGCCGCGACCGTACCGGCTGACCCACTCCGAGACGGAGCCTTCCGGGCAGAAAAGGCCGCACCAGACGCGCCCGAGCGTGACCGTGGCGATCATCACGCCCGGCCACCAGATGCCCCAGAAGATGAACTGCGCGAAGAGGCGCAGGTTGTCCCAGAGATGGGCACTTCCGGGTGGCAAGGGCATGAAGGCGGGGATGGCGACCAGTGCCGCGTAGAAGACGACGATGCACCACTGCACGGCGATGATGGCGCGCCGGTTGCGGCGCAGGAAGAGGCCAAGGGCCGCGATGCGGCCGCTCGGTACCGCGCCGCTGGGTTCAGGTCGCCGCGTGTGGAAAACGATGGTCTGCTCAGGCATGACCGGTCTTCCGCCAGCCGACGATGACCGTGGCCCAGTAGGCCGCCCACACGAGCAGTACGGTGAGTGCCGGGCGGGCGCGGTAGCCGGCAAAATCGGCGAACAGCTTGCCGGGCCCGCTGACGTCGTCGATCAGTGCCGAGCTGTCCCACAGCGGATCAACGAGGCCGGGCAGCCAGCCGGCGCCGATCATGCGGTCGGTGGCGGTGATGAGCAGGGCCGAGGCGACGATCAGCAGCAGGATGGAGGAGAGGCGCAGCAGCAGGGCGATGTTGAGGCGGCGCAGCCCGCGCGTTGCCAGCCAGGCCGTAGCCGCGGCAGCGATGATGCCGGTGGCGGCCCCGATCACGAGGTCCGCGATCCGCCCTTCCTGCGACAGGCCGTAGAGAAAGATCACCGTTTCGGCGCCTTCGCGCGCGACGGCAAGCGCGGCGACGATGGCGACGCCAAGAAAGCCCGAACGCTCGGAGGCCGATGAAAGGTCGGCATGCAGCCGAGTTTTGATGTGACGGCCATGCCTGCGCATCCACAGCACCATCTGTGCGATCAGGGCCGCCGCGACGAGCAGCATGCCGACCTGGAAGGCTTCCAGCGCGTTGCCGGCCAGTTCGTCCTGTACGCCGACGAGCGCCCAGCCGAGCGCGAAAGCGAGGGCCACGCCAGCCCCCAGCCCCATGCAGAGCGCGCGTTTGCCGCGCCCGCTGTCGTCGTTGGCCTGCAACCAGGCGAACAGGATGCCGGCGATCAGGAAGGCTTCGAGGCTTTCCCGCCAGACGACGAAGAATGCGTTACCCATGATTTCTCTCGCTTCATTTTTGTGCGGCCGGGCGTTGTTTTTTATTTCGCCACGATCCGTCCCTGCGCCGTTTCCGGATGGAAATCGTCGAAGAACTTGTAGGTGCCGGGTTTCAGCGGATGGAAGACCAGGCTGCGCGTGACGCCCGGGGCGAGCACGGTCTCCTTCCTCAGTTCCAGGCTTTCGAATTCGGCAGCCCCGGGGCCCTCGTTCTTCACCGTCAGCCGGAATTTCGTGTTGGCGGGGACCTCCAGCGTTTCCGGAAACAGCCGGCCATCCTTCATCAGCAGATGGATGGTCGGCATGTCGTCGGCGGCCATTGCCGGCAGGGCGAAAGCGGCGATCAGCAGTGCGCCGGCAGTGATTGCGGCGAATCCGCGCCAGGCCGGCTGGCGATGTTGAACGAGGCTGTGGGGCATGGCGCGTGGCTCCCTAGAACGCGACGTTCGCGCGCAGGCTGATGACCTTGACCGAACCGGCATCGGGATTGGCGCCGGGGCGGCCTATCCACTGGAAGTCCGGCGTCAGGTCGAACTGTGGCGAGATGCGGTAGCGGTAGTAGATCTCCGCAACCTTTTCCGCGCCCGACGCGTTGTAGTTGAAGGCGCCGGTGCAGTTGTCGTCGCTGTCGCGGCCGAGGCAGCCCGAAGCGAATCCGGGCTGGCGGTATTCGTGACTGGAACGCAGCCAGGAACCACCAACGCCGATCGTGTCGCCACCGCGACCCCAGTACGAGCCGTTGATCTCGGCACCGGCGGAGAGCGCCTGGTCGAATGGCAGTTGTCCGTTGGTCAGCTTGCCGTAGCGGCCGAAGAGGGTGATGCCGTCGCCAACCCGCTGGTCGACCGAGAAGCCGACGCCGGTGTGCGTCGCCGTGCGCAGTCCGTCCCATTCGGGCACGTCGCTGCGATGCCAGGCATAGGCGCGATAGTTGCCGGGCAGACCGCCGAAGAGGCGCAGTTTCTTCTCGATCTGCAGCATCGCGAGCGGCGAATCGAAGCTCTTCTGGTAACTGGCACCGAGTTCGCCGGCGCCGAAGAAGCCGAGCGAAACCCGCCAGGGTTCGGCCTTGTTCGACTCGTTGACGTAGGCGGCGATGAAACCGGGCTGGAAGCCGTTGGCATCGACGGCGACTTCGCCTCCCGCATCGAGCAGCGGGTTATGGACGAAGACCGAATTGAGGAATTGCTTCGATTCGTCGCCGGCAGCCGTGTTCTGGTCGAAGAAACCGAAGATGTCCATCTTGCCGAAGGTGAGTTCCAGCTTCTCGCGCGAATGCGGCTTGAAGGCGCCGAAGGGCAGCGGGATGCTGGCCTGGTACCAGGCCTCGGCGAGGATGGCGACCGAGTCGTCCGGATTGGAGCCGCTGGCGCGGAAGGCCGTCGCGTTCGGGGCACTGGCGAAGTGGCCGAGGTTCGCGAACGGCGAATTGAGGCCAAGCCCCTGGCCCATGCGGAAGTGGCCGAACAGTTTGTGTTCGATGTCGCCCATCGGCTTCAGCGGCAGTTCGATGGTGGCGTCGAGGCGGTAGTTGAGCTGGCTGTTGGCGTCCTGCGTGCCGTGCGGCAGACCGCTCGGCTTCTGGGCGACGGTCGTCAGCGCGACGCCTGCCTTGAGGCCGTCGAGCTCCTCGATCTTCTTCGCCGACTTCTTCATGTTGAGCGCATCTTTCTCGACGGCCTTCAGGCGCGACGTCAGTTCCGGCTCGTTTTCCGAAATGCGGTCGCTGTCGAGGGCTTGCGCGACTTTCTCGCTTTCCGACTTGAGCGACTTCACTTCCTTTTCGAGCTCGGAGTTGCGCGCTTCCAGCTTTTCCATGCGCGCCAGGATCCTTTCCAGGGTTGCGGCATCGGCCGGCGCGGCGAACGCGGGCGAAGCGAGTCCCGCGGCAACGAGTGCCGTTGCGACCAGGGTCAGGCGCTTCATCAGTAGCCGCCCTTCTTGCCGATGCCGACGTAGGTGAACTCGTACTCGACGTCGAAGGGCTTGAACCACGGGCGCACGCCGGTGGCGCGGTCGGTATGGCGGCCGAAGTGGGCGTGCGGGTTGGCCGACGGCGGCAGGATCGTGTACTTCACCCTGTACTTGCCTGGGCCGGCGAGCTTGATGTTGTCGCCGTAGTGCGGGCCGTCGTTGGCGACCATCGGCATGAAGTCGCCGGCAACCTTGAAGTCGCTGCCGATCTTGCTCACTTCGAACTTGACGACGAGGTAGGGAATCCAGGCGCCTTCCTCGAAACCGTTGGGGTTGTTGGCCAGCGCGTGAATGTCGGCTTCGATGTGGATGTCCGATTCCGAGGCCTTGCGCATGTGGCCCTCCGGTTCCATTTCGACCGGCTGCAGGTAGACGGCGGCGATTTCCATGCCGTGCTTCTGCTGCGGGGTGCCGATCGGGTATTCGAGCGCGAACGCGGGCGCGGCAAGTGTGGTGGCGAAAGCGAGGGCTGCGATGGTTTTTCTGATCAGCGACATGTGGTGACTCCCTTGGTTTTGTTGAAATCTTCTAGCGCCCGACGGAACTCGGGTCGGTAACGAAGGCGATGCGGGTGAGGCCGTTTCGGGCCGCATCGGACATCACCTGGGCGACCTTCTCGTACGGCGTGACACGTTCGGCACGGATGTGTATTTCCGGCTGTGGTTGCTGGACGCCGGCGGCTTGCAGGCGTGAATCGAAGGCGCTGGCATCGACTGCTTCGCCGTTCCAGAAGACCTGGCCGGCGGCGTCGATGGCGAGCTGAACGTTCTCCGGCTTGGTCTGGTTGGCCGAGGAGGCGGCCTTTGGCAGATCGACCTTGACGGCGTGCGTGAGCAGTGGCGCGGTGACGATGAAGATGATCAGCAGCACGAGCATCACGTCGATCAGCGGCACCATGTTGATTTCGGTCAGCGGTGCGTCGTCGTCACCGGATTCGAGGCTGGCGAAGGCCATGGCGTGGTCCCCTCAGCGTACGGCGAGGCCGGGGTGGCCGGGCAGTCGGTCGTCGGTCGTGCCGGCGCCCTGGGCGCGGGCCATGGCGATCACCTTCTCGCTGGTGGCGCGGGCGTCGGTCAGCATCGGCGAGGTCTTGACGCCGGTGGCGAGGAACGCGAAGACGTCGTAGGCGAACGAATTGAGCTGCGACAGGGTGCTGCGGTTCTGGCGTGCGAAATGGTTGTAGGCGACGGCGGCCGGAATGGCGACAGCAAGGCCGATGCCGGTCATGATCAGCGCCTCGCCTACGGGGCCGGCGACCTTGTCGAGCGTGCCCTGACCGGACATGCCGATGGCGATCAGCGCGTGGTAGATCCCCCAGACCGTGCCGAAGAGACCAACGAAAGGCGCCGACGAGGCGACCGTGGCGAGGAAGGTCTGGCCGAATTCGAGCTGCGCCTTGTCTTCGTCGATCGCACGCTTGAGCGCGCGGGTGAGCAGGTCTTCCGGATTGCCGGCGTTGATCAGGCCGGCAGTGCTGCATTCGCAGCCGCTCTTGCAGCGGTTGTGCTGTTCGATTGCCGTGAAGCCGTGGTGCACGAGGTGCGAGAAGGGCTCGGTGGTGCCGTTCTCGCGGATGCGGGCGGCGACGGCTTCGAGATTGGGCGCCTCCCAGAAGGCGGAGAGAAAGTCCGCGCTGCGCCGGCGCATGCGCAGTCCACGCAGGCCCTTGGTGGCAATCAGGTACCAGGTGCCGATCGAGGCGATCAGCATCAGGCAGAGGACGGTACGGGCGACGAAGTCGGTATTGGCGAGGAAGTGGGCGAAGCCCAGCGGGTTTTCCATGATGCGTGCTCTCAGTTCTTCAAATTGAATGTGATGGGGACCAGCACCCAGGCGGAGACGGTCTCGTCGCCGCGTCGGGCGGGAACGAACTTCCAGCGCCAGACGGCTTCCTGGGCGGCGTTGTCGAGGCGGGGCGATCCGCTCGACGTCTTGATTTCGATCT
>JAKJEY010000095.1:7915-8154 GCA_022705165.1 Pseudomonadota bacterium | reverse complement strand
GGGGTGGAGCTGCAGCCGGCGATGAACAACGCCAGCAGGGCGGAAATGACGAGATGCTTCATGGTGTTTCTCCTTGCAAAAAACTCAATGTGAAATCAGGAATACGCAGGTTGGCGAGTGGCGCCGTTCATCGTTGGTAGGGGGCCCAGGCCGGTTCGCGCACGTCGCCGGCGGCAACCGACAGGCGCTGCTTGATGCGGCCGTCGATCGAGACGGCCGAGAGCACGCCGCGACCGCCG
>JAKJEY010000095.1:0-7801 GCA_022705165.1 Pseudomonadota bacterium | reverse complement strand
CCGCCGATCTCAGTGGCGATCAGGATCATGCGGCCGTTGGGCGCGAAAGTCGGCGACTCATCCTTGAACGAATCGGTCAGTACCTGCACCTGCTTGCTGGCCAGGTCCATGACTGCGAGACGGAAGCCGCCGTTGCCGCGGGTGATGAAGGCCATGGCCTTGCCGTCCGGCGAAAGACGCGGCGTCACGTTGTAGGTGCCCTCGAAGGTGACGCGCTGTGCGGCACCGCCCGAGGTCGGTACACGATAGATCTGCGGGCTGCCGCCGCGGTCCGAGGTGAAATAGATGAACTGGCCATCGGGCGAGAACTGCGGTTCGGTATCGATCGAGCCGGATGACGTCAGGCGGGCGACGCCGGAGCCATCGGCGTTGACGGTGAAGAGCTGTGAGCCACCGTCCTTGGTCAGCACCACGGCCAGCTTGCGACCGTCGGGCGACCACGCCGGTGCCGAATTCGAACCCTTGAAGTTGGCGGCGACGGTGCGCTTGCCGGTGGCCAGCGAATGCACGTAGATCACCGGCTTCTTGTTCTCGAACGACACGTAGGCGAGCTGCGTTCCGCTCGGCGACCAGGCCGGCGAGATGATCGGCTCCTTCGAGATCAGCGCCGCCTGCGCGTTCTGACCGTCGGCATCGGCAATCTGCAGCTCGAAGCGGTTGATGCCTGCCTTGACGACATAGGCGATGCGCGTCGAGAAGATGCCGGGCTCCCCGATCAGCTTCTCGTAGATGACGTCGGCGATGCGGTGGCCGGCGGCGCGCAGTTGCGGCGCGCCGGTGACGAAGGCGGCACCGGCGAGCTGCACCTGCTTGTTGGTGTCGAACAGGCGGAAGCGGGCCTCCGGGCGCCCGTCGGGCGAATTCGCGACGCTGCCGGCAGCGATCGCGTCGGCGCCGCGGCTGCGGGCGGCATTGAAATCGATGCTGCTGGCCTCGGTCAGGCCCGGCTGCGCCTGCTCGACCAGCTTGAACAGGCCGGAGCGCTCGAGGTCGCTGCGGATGACGCTGGTGACCGCGCGCGACATGCCTGCGTCGCCGCCGAAGTCGGCAATGGTGACCGGGATGCGGTTGGCGCCGGCACCGGTCACTTCGATCGACAGCTGCGCGTAGGCAGCGCTCGTACCTGCAAGCGAGCTGACGGCAAGTGCGAGCGCGGCAAGCATACGGCGGCGGAACGGGCTTGGACGGGTCATCGGATGATTCATTCCAGGAAAGTCGTGATTATACCGATACTTACAGCGATTAATCTTCAAACGGGCGGTACTTGATCTCAAGTACGCGCTGGAACAGCTCGGGCTGATCCGGTTTCGGCAGGGGCGAGGACTTCAGGATCGCGCGTTCGATGGCGGCATCGAGGCTGGCGTTGCCGCTCGATTTCTTCATCTTCACGTCGATCACCTCGCCGGAGGGCAGTTGCGTGACCGTGAACAGCGCTTCCGGATTGCCCTGGATCGCCTGCGGCAGCACGATGTTGCCGCGGATCTTGCCGCGGATCTTGCCGGCGTAATCGGCCAGGCCGCGGCTGCGCGCGGCGGCGGCCTGCTCTGCCCGTGCCTCGTTCATGGCGCGCGCTTCGGCATCGGCACGTGCCGACTGCGCCTGCATGCGTTTCTGCTGGTCGAGTTGCTTCTGCTCCCGCTTCAGTTCCTCGTCGAACGAGGGGCGTGGCGGTTCGGGCTTCTTCGGTTCTTCCTTCTTCGGCGGTTCCGGCTTCTTCGCTTCCTCTTTCTTCTTCTTGTCGTCCTTCACCGCGATGTCCGGTTTCGGTTCCGGTTTTGGCTCGGGCTTGGGCTCCACCTTCGGCTCGGGTTTCGGCGGTTCCGGCTTCGGTTCCGGCTTCACTTCCTGCGGCGGCGCGGGTACCGGTCGTGGTGCCGGCACATTGCTCCACAATTCGACCTCTACCGAGGTCGGCGGTCTGCTCTTCCACTGCACGCCGAGGAACAGCGCGAGGACGAGCGCGATGTGTACGCCGGCAGCGAGCGCCAGCGACTTCAGCTTTTCCTTCTCGTCCTGTGGCTGCGGCAGGATCATTACTGCTTGCGCACCGTTTCCAGGCCGACGCGCTTGATCTCGAGCGCCTTGATGCCGTCAAGCACGTCGAGCACGGCCTCGTACTTCGCGTTCTTGTCGCCGGCGACGAGCACCGCCATCTCCGGGTTCTTCGCCTTCTCGGCGTTCAGGTAGCCGGCAAGACCGGCGCGGTCGACGCTGCTGTCGTTGCCCTTGGCGTCCTTGATCGCGATCGAGCCGTCGGCCCGCACCATGACACGCGTCGGGTTGCTCGGCACCTGCGAGCTCTTTCCCGTCGACGGCAGGTCGACCGAACCGGTGGTCATCATCGGCGCCGCCACCATGAAGATGACGAGCAGCACCAGCATGACGTCGATGTAGGGGACGACGTTGATTTCGTTTTTAAGGCGACGCGGGCGCATGGCCTTACCTCATCTGCCGCTGCAGGATGTTCGAGAACTCCTCCTGGAAGGACTCGAAACGGGTGGCGAGGCGATCGATCTCGTGTGCGAAGCGGTTGTAGGCGAGCACCGCCGGAATGGCCGCGAAGAGGCCGATGGCGGTGGCCACCAGCGCTTCGGCGATGCCGGGGGCGACCGAGGCCAGCGTCGCCTGACCGACGTTCGACAGGCCGCGGAAGGCGTGCATGATCCCCCATACCGTGCCGAAGAGGCCGATGTAGGGCGATACCGAGCCGACCGAGGCGAGGAAGGCGAGGTGCGATTCGAGTTCGTCGAGTTCACGCTGGTAGGTGGCGCGCATGGCGCGGCGCGAACCGTCGACAACGTCCTTTGCCTCCAGGTTCTTCTGGCCGCGCAGCTTGGTGAATTCACGGAAGCCGGCCTCGAAGATGCGCTCCATGCTGCCGGCGTGGTGGCGATCGTTCACCGCGCTGTTGAACAGCGAATTCAGATCGCCGCCGGACCAGAAATCGCGCTCGAACTGTTCGGTCTTGCTGCGTTGCTGCTTGACCGCGAAGTACTTGCGGAAGATGTAGTACCAGCTCATGAACGAGACGCCGGCGAGCAGCAGCATGACGGCCTGGACGACCGCACTGGCGTTGAGGATGAGATGGAGGATCGAGAGGTCTTGCGTGACGTTCATTGCAGGGTCTCCAGCTTGGCACGCAGCCAGTCGGGGATGGGGGCGGATTTGAACTTTGCGAAATCGATGCAGACGATCTGGACCGTCGCGGTGGCCAGCTCGGTCCAGCTGCCGTCGGCCTCTTCCCGGCGCGCATGCTGGCGGAAGATGATCTGGCTGCGGCCGAGCTTGTCGACCTCCAGGCCGATCTGCAGCAGGTCGTCGAGGCGGCCGGGGCGCAGGTAGTCGATGTTGATGTTGCGCACGACGAAGACGAGGTTGTGTTCCTCGATCAGGTTCTGCTGGTTGTGACCGAGCGCGCGCAGCCATTCTGTGCGGCAGCGCTCGAAGAGATCGAGGTATTTCGAGTGGTAGATGACGCCACCGGCATCGGTTTCCGCATAGTAGATGCGGACCGGGATTGTGAAGGCGTTCGGCTTCTGTTCGTGCTTGTGGGATTGACTCATCGGCGAATTTTAACCTGTTGCATGAGTTGTTGTTTGTAACGGTTTGTTATTGAAGCGTTCTTTTCAGGCTTCTTCGTTGTAGCGGCGGAGCTTCCGCCACAGTGAAACGCGGTCGATCCCGAGCAGTTGCGCAGCCAGCGCGCGGTTGCCGCCGGTGTGTTCCAGTGCCTTCAGGATGTGCTCGCGCTCGAGGGCTTCCAGTGTCTTGATCGGCGAACTGTCGCCGCTTGCCGCGGGCGGATTGGCGAGGGCTTCCGGCAGCAGATCGGCCGTCAGGGCCGTGCCGGTCGCCAGGGCGACGCCGCGTTCGATCAGGCTTTCCAGCTCCCAGACGTTGCCGGGAAAGGCATAGGCGAGCAGGCGATCGAAGGCCTCCGGGCTGATTTCCGAGACGTTCTTGTTCAGGCGTTGCGCGCTGCGCGTCAGGAAATGCATCGCCAGCAGCGGAATGTCGCCGCGTCGCCTTCTCAGCGGCGGCACGTCGAGCGTGACCGCGTTGAGCCGATAGTAGAGATCCTGGCGGAACTGGCCGCTCTCGATGCGCGCCGCGAGATCGCCTTCGGTCGAGGCGATCACGCGAGCGGTGCTCCGGCGTGGCTGTGCATCGTCGGCGTGCGCGAATTCGCCGTCACTCAGCAGGCGGGCGAGGCGCGCCTGGACGGGCGCCGGGGCGGATTCGATGCCGTCGATGAAGAGCGTGCCATCCGCGGCGTTTTCGATCGCACCGTTGCGCTCGCCCTCGCCGAACAGCGCAGTGCCCAGCGCCTCTTCTTCCTGTCCGGCGCAGGTCAGCGCCACGAAGGCGCCCTTGCGACCGCTCTTCGCGTGAATGTGCCGGGCCAGCGCCTCACGGCCGCTGCCGGCCTCACCGGCGATCAGGACACTGCATGCCGTCGTCGCGACGCTGTCTGCAGTTGCGAGGACTGCCAGCATCTCCGGGTTGTTCGAGATGATGCGCGGCGCGCTCGCGACCTGATCGAGCGCTGCCTTCAGCGACGCGTTTTCCCGCTTCAACGCCGCCTTCTGCGTTGCTTCGCCGACGATCTTGCGGACGTCAGGCAGGCGGAAGGGCTTTTCGACGTAATAGAAGGCGCCCGTGGTCATCGCCTCCACTGCCGAGGCGGCGTTGGCGTGTGCCGTGATCATGATCACTTCGGTATCGGGCCAGCGCTGCTTGATCTGGCGCAGCAGTTCGAGGCCGTCGATACCGGGCATGCGCAGGTCGGTCAGGACGAGCTGGTAGGCGTTCTCGCCCAGCAGGGCGAGGGCAGCAGCACCATCCTGCGCGCAATCGACGGTGTAGCCCTCGCGGGTCAACACGTGGGACAGGTTGCGGCGGGCAATCTCTTCGTCGTCGACGACGAGGACGCGGGTCGGGTTCATTGGAGGTTCTCCGGTTTTTTCTGGTCGGGGATATGGATGCTGAAACGGGTGCCCTGCCCGGGCTGCGAATCGACGCTGATCGTGCCACCGTGCTGGCCGATGATTTCATGCACGATGAAAAGGCCGAGGCCGGTTCCCTTGCCGACCGCCTTGGTCGAGAAGAAGGGATCGAAGATGCGCGGCAGGTCTTCCGGCGAGATCCCCGGCCCGTTGTCGGCGACCGAGATGCGCGTGCCGTTGTTCTCCCGGCGGGCATCGATATGGATGCGCCCGCCCGGCCCGATGACGTCCGCCGCGTTCTGCAGCAGGTTGATCAGCACCTGCTGGAAGCGCTGGCGGTCGACGTCGACCAGTAGCGCCTCGTCGACGTCGGTCGTGATCGTTGCGTCGGGCGGTGTCAGGCTGCGCGTCAGCTGCAGTACTTCGTCGACGAGTTGCCGGGCTGGCGTCGGCTGGCGGTCGTACTGCTTCTCGCGTGCGAAATCGAGCAGGGTGCTGACGATGCGCTGGGCGCGCAGAACCTCGCCGTCGATCTGTGCGAGCAGGTCGTGGCACATTTCCGGTGGCAGGTCGTCATGTTCCTCGAGCAGGATCTGGCACGAGGTCGAGATATTCGACAGCGGATTGTTCAGTTCGTGGGCAACCCCGGACAGCATCGTGCCGAGTGCGACCAGCCGCGACGAGCGGGTGATCGCCTTCTGCCGCTCGTCCAGTTCGGACAGCGTCCGGTTGATCGCCTGGGTCAGGGATCCGACCTCGAGATCGTCGGCGGTCTGGTCGAGGCGGCCTGTTTCGCCGGTGGCAACGCGGCCGAGACTGGTCTCGATCGTGCGCAGCGGCTTCACGACACTGCGCGTGACCAGCACGCCGGCAGCGATTGCCAGCAGGATCGCGGCGAGGATCGTGTATTGCAGGTTGCGGTGGTGCTTTGCGACAGCATCTTCAAGCAGGTCGCGGGCTTCGCTGTCGAGCTTCTCGCCGATCGAGAGCAGGCGGGAACCGGTGATCAGCAGTTCGTCTGTCACGTCGGATGAAACCTTGCCGAAGCGATCGGCGTTGGCCATCTCGATCAGCAGGGCGCGATAACGTTCGAGCAGTTCGGTCGCGTCTACCTGGACTTCGCTGTCGGAAAGTCGTGGTGGCAGTTGCTTGATCAATCCGAGTGCATTGTTGGCCCGCTCGATCGATTCGGCGAGATCGCCGTTCTTGCGATAGAGCAGGTAATTCTTCTCCATGCGTCGCGAATAGCGGATCTCGTCGTGGAAATCGGCGACGCTCTGCTGCTCGTTGACCTTCGTTTCAAGCTTGCGGAACTGCAGCAGCGCGCTGACGATCAGCGCGACGAAGAGCAGGCCGAGCAGGCAATAGCCGAAGAGGATCTTCGCGTGCAGGGAGTGGAAGCGGGGCATGGGGCGCTATTGTTCATTGAATTGTTGCGAAATGCAACATTCGCAGCAGTTTTTCGCTGCCGCGAGCGGGGCCGCTCACACGGCCCGGCTGCAATTGCGGCCGTCGCGCTTGGCCAGGTAGAGCGCCTGATCGGCGCGACCGATCAGGTGATCGATGTCTTCGTCTTCGGTGCGTTCGGCGACGCCGACGCTGATCGTCGCGTGCAGGCTGGTGCCGTTGATGGCCAGCGGCGTTGCGGCAACCGCCATGCGAATCTTGTCGGCAAGGTGGCGCGCGTTCTCGCCTGCGCAATCGCGCAGCACGACGAGGAATTCCTCGCCGCCCCAGCGGAAGATGAGGTCGGATTCGCGCAGGCTGCCGGCGATGCGCTGGGCCAGTGTGCGCAGCATGTCATCGCCGGCCTGATGGCCGTGGGTGTCGTTGATCTGCTTGAAGTGGTCGATGTCGATCAGCAGCAGGCTCACGGCCTGCGGCGACCGACGCAGTTCGCTGAGCAGCTGTTCGATCAGCGGCGCGAAGGCCTGACGGTTGGCGATGCCGGTGAGCTTGTCGGTCACCGCCATTTCCTCCAGCCGTCGCTGGTAGCGGCCGATCGTCAGGGCCGTCAGCCAGATCGAGAAGCCCGCGACGAGTGCAACGATGGCGATGTTCAGATACAGCGAACGGCGGATGTCGGCCAGTGAGGCGTCCTCATCCTGTTCGACGAGGAGGTGCCACTTGAGTTCCGGAATGTGACGGGCATTGAGCTGGACCAGCTGACTGCCCGCCGTGTATTCGTAGTGACCTTGCTCGCCACTGAGAATCCGTGGGGCCAGCGTCGCCAGTCCGTCGATCTCGGCGAGCGGCTTGCCGACAAGCTCCGGGCGGCTGCTCAGCACGATCCTGCCCTTGCTGTCGGCGAAATGGATGCGCCGCTGATAGCGCTGCTGGTAGTCGACGATCCGTTTCTGAACCGCGTCGGCCGTCAGTCCGATGCCCGTGGCGCCGATGAAGCGGCCACCGTAATCGAAGACGCGATAGTTGATGAAGATCGTCGGGGCATCCTTGTTGGCGAGATCGGGATCCATGTTGATCTCGTACGCTTCCTTCATGTCGCGCACCCGGAAATACCAGCGGTCGCGCGGCTCGTCGGCGCTGACCTGCTTCAGCACGCTTTCCGCATGGTAGTAGCGGCGCGTCACGTCGGAGACGAAGAAACTCGTGAACGCCCCGTGGCGCTGCATGATCTCCTTCAGGTAGCGCTGCATCGCGACGCCATCCCGTTCGCCGCCGAGGACCCAGTCGCGCACGAAGGTGTCACCCGCCATCAGCGACGAAATGAGGATCGGGCGAATCAGGTCCTTCTGGATTTCCGAGTAGATGTTGTCGGAGGTCAGCGGCAGCTGGCTGGTCACGATCGATTCGTGGATGGCCTTTTCCGAGGTGTGGTAGCTGAGCAGGCTGAT
>JAKJEY010000094.1 GCA_022705165.1 Pseudomonadota bacterium | reverse complement strand
CGCGACGAAGCGCAGATTGCCCGCATCCAGCGCGTACTGCTGGCTGACCGCATCGAGGACTTCGGTGATCCGCTCACTGGCCGTGGCGACATGCTGCGGGCGTGAATCGGCCGCATTGCCTTTTTTCATTTCGCTGATCGCGCGGTCGAAGAACATCCATTGCATGGCGGCCAGGTTGAGTGCCTCCCGGCTGGCCGGGGTGTTCTCGCGGGCATCGTTCAGTTCGCGCATGGCGGAGCCGCTGGGCCAGCATGTTCTGGCGCAGCGAGAGATCGAGCAGGCGCCCGCTACCGCCTTCGGCCTCGGACTCGATCCTCGTCGCGAGTCGTCCCGTGGCCAGCATGAGGTCGTCAGCGAGATAACCGACGGTCTGCATGTTGCTGTCGTTGTAGGGCAGCGCCAGCACGATCCGGTATTCCAGCCACAGTTCGGCGACGCGCGCATAGTCACGTCGGGTCGTCGGCTGGGCGGCATAGGGTTTCAGGTGCGCCAGTGCGGCATCGAACTGGGCGGCACCGCGTGCCAGTTGCCCCGTCGCAGTACCGGCCTGGATGCCCAGCCCGGCCTGTAGCCACAACTTGGCCAGGCGCTGTGACTGGGCGCGCAGCCTGCCGGCGCTGACGATATCCTGGGCGATGGCCGGCGTGGCGGGGTCATTGGAGGGCGCAGCCGCTGCGGGGGAGGTGGCCATTGTCAGCGCAAGGGCCAGCAGGCAAAGCGTCATTTTCATCGGGGAGCGTGGGGTTCGTTATCGAAGCCCGCATTGCACCATCCGATTGTTGCAGCGCAATGAAGCTGCGCAGCCGGGTATGTACCAGCCCCTAGAGCTTGCTGCTCTGGTCCCCGGCGGCGAAGCCGACAAGCGGCTCGTCGATGCCTCGTCCGAGCGCGATGACCTTGAACAGTTCGCCCATCTCCGCGGGCGAGATCAGCTTGTGCACGGCGTTGGCGAGCGGCAGGTAACGCGCCGCATCGGTCGCCGGGGTCCGTGCCAGGACGTCGGTCAGCCCGCAGTTGAGCAGGAAGGTCGCCTGATTCGTGTAACCGAGGAAGTCCAGCCCGGCTTCAGTGCCGGCTTCCGCGATGGCGGTGAAATCCACATGCACGGTGATGTCCTGCAGCCCGGGCAGGAAGAAGGGATCGGGGTGGGCGTGGTGGCGGTAGTGGCACATCAGCGTGCCTTCGCTGCGCTGCGGGTGATAGAACTCACGGCGCGGAAAACCGTAGTCGATCAGCAGCAGGGCGCCGCGACCAAGGATCGCTGCCCAGGATGCCGTCCATGCCGCAGCGGCGAGCCCGATTTCCGACAGATAGCCTTCGCCAGCGGTGACATTTCCGGAGAGTTCCCGGGCCCGTGCGAGCACGGCGCCGGTGGCCGGACGCTCCACCCATTCGAAGCCGTCGTCACCAAGGCTGACGCCGCGTTCGGCGATGGTGTCGTCCTGCCAGCGGACGAGGTGCGCAGGGATCGCGTCGAGCAGTTCATTGGCCAGCACCAGCCCGTCGAGGTGCGTGGGCAGAGTGTCCAGCCAGTGCACGCGCGCCAGCAGCTGCGGCACTGTCGCTGCGATTGTCTGTCGCTGCCGTTCGCGCAGCTCGCCGGACAGTTCGAGAATCAGATAGCGCTCGGGCGTGGCGCCACGTTGCGCGAGTTCCGCCAGCAGGTCGGCGGCGAGCCGCCCGGAGCCGGCACCGACCTCGAGTATCTGCGGCGCACTGACCGCCATGATCTGCACGACCTGCGTCGCCAGCGACTGCGCGAAGGCGGGTGTCAGTTCGGGCGCGGTGACGAAATCGCCGGCGGCGCCGAACTTGCGGGCACCGCCCGAGTAATAGCCCAGTCCCGGTGCGTAGAGGGCCAGTTCCATGAAGCGTGCGAAGGAGATCCAGCCACCGGCGGCGGCAATCGCTTCGGCAATATGGGCCTGCAGGCGGCGGCTGTGCTGCCGTGCGTCGGGATCGGGGGTCGGAAGGGCCATGAACGGTGGCTCGGGAGGGGCGGGAAAGGCTCTATTTTACGGGGCTTGCACATGGTTTGACTGGCCATTTCTTGGTATTGTTGGCAGCTCCACAGGTTAGGGGAGATCGCAATGAAAACAGGACAAGTCGTGGTGCGCGATGTGGCGGCTCTGACGCAGGCCGTTGCTACGCTGCAGGCGATCGCGCCGCAGTGGGTTCTGGTTTTTGGAGCGACGTCATTTTTTGCGACACCGGCGTTCGTCGATGCGTTGCGTGAGGCGTTCCCGGGCGCCGTGCTGCTCGGCTGCTCGACGGCTGGAGAAATCGGCCGCAATGGTGTCGATGACGATACCTGTGTGGTGACTGCCGTACATCTCGATCATGTCGGCCTGAAATCGGCAGCAACCGCACTCCAGGGGATGGACGATTCGCGTGCCGCAGGAGTGCGCATCGGCGAACAGCTGCAGGCGGTCGACCTGCGTGCCGTCATGGTCTTCGGGCCGGGGGTGGCGATCAACGGCAGCGCGCTCGTCGATGGCATCACCTCGGTCATCGGCGACAACATCCCGCTGACGGGCGGACTGGCCGGCGATGGTGGCGCGTTCCAGCGAACCTGGACGCTGGGCCCGGCCGGCAGCACCGACAATGGCGTCGTCGCTGTCGGCCTGACTGGTGCAGGCCTGCAGTTCTGCCACGGCTCATTCGGCGGCTGGGAGCCCTTCGGTCCGGCGCGCAAGGTGACGCGTTGCGAGGGCAACGTACTTTTCGAACTCGACGGCGAACCGGCGCTGGAAGTCTATAAACGCTATCTCGGCGACTATGCCAGGGGCCTGCCGGCCTCGGGACTGCTCTTCCCGTTCGCGATGCTTGGCGGGAATCATGACGAGATCGGCCTGATCCGGACGATCCTCGGCGTTTCCGAGGCGGACGGCAGCCTGACGCTCGCTGGCGAGATCATCCCCGATGGTTTCCTCAAGCTGATGCATGCCAGCACGGACAGCCTGGTCAACGGGGCCGAGGCGGCTGCCGAGGCGGCGATGTCGATGCAGGGTGCCGCGACTGGCGAGACCGGCCGACTTGCCGTGCTGGTCAGCTGCGTTGGCCGCAAGCTGGTGATGGGCGAGCGCGTGGATGAGGAGGTCGAGGCGGTTGGCGAGGTGTTCGGCAGTGGGGCCATG
Source organism: Pseudomonadota bacterium (assembly GCA_022705165.1). Classification (GTDB taxonomy): domain Bacteria; phylum Pseudomonadota; class Gammaproteobacteria; order Burkholderiales; family Rhodocyclaceae; genus Proximibacter. Next base: position 5,153 of record JAKJEY010000094.1, on the reverse strand, counting down.
CTGACCGGTTTCTATTCCTACGGCGAGATCAGCCCGTTTGCACCGGGCGTATCGTGCAAGCTGCACAACCAGACGATGACCGTCACCCTCATCGGCGAAAACTGACCGAACCATGCATCGCGGATTGCAGCGCCAACTGAAGCGCATCGCCGGCATCGCCGACGATGCGGCGCTCGCTGCGGTGTTGCAGGAACTGCGCGATCTGGCCGGTGCGCAAGGCGCCTCGCCCGCTGCGGCCGCCCTGCTCGCAGGCATGGACGGCCTGCTTGCGCGGATCGATGGCACCTACGAGCAGTACGAGCGCGACCTGGCGTTGCGCACCCGCAGCCTCGAACTGTCATCGGCGGAACTGTCGTCGGCCAACGAGCAATTACGGGGGGACCTGGCCAGCCGCAATCGGGCGCTGAAAGCCCTGCGTGAAACAGTGGCGGGCCTGCTGCCGGAAGAGACCGGCAGCGATGCGGCGGCCTCGCTGGCCGGTAGCGACCTCGCGTCACTGGCAGTGCTGATGGCGCGCCTGATCGAAAGGCGCGAAGTGGAGCGACGCGAGCTCGACAGCCAGAAATTCGCGCTCGACCAGCATGCCATCGTCAGCATCACCGACACACAGGGCATCATCCTCTATGCCAACGAACGTTTCTGCGAGATCAGTGGCTACACCCGCGAGGAATTGATCGGACAGCCACACCGCATCGTCAAATCCGGGGTGCATCCGCCGGAAGTGTTTGCCGACATGTGGGGCACGATTTCTTCCGGCAAGGTCTGGCACGGCGAAATCTGCAATCGCCGCAAGAACGGTGAGCTTTACTGGGTGTCGGCGACAATCGTGCCGTTTCTCGACAGCATCGGTTTGCCGATCCGCTACATCGGCATCCGCACCGACATCACCGCGCGCAAGGCGATGGAGGCCGAGCTGGAGGAGCAGCTGCGGCTGGTCGAGGATCTGATCGAGGCGATTCCGCTGCCGCTCTACCTGAAGGACACTGAAGGGCGCTATCAGTGCCTCAATCGAGCCTTCGAGTCGTTCTTCGCGATCCGGCGCGAGGACTATCTGCATCGCAGTCTGCATGACCTGATGCTTCCGGAGGATGCGGCGATTCATGCGGGCAAGGACGAAGAGCTTTTCCGCAACGGGGGTAGCCAGATCTACGACGCCCGCGTCACCGCACGCGACGGCACCGTGCACGACACCATCTATCGCAAGGCGATCCTGAGGCGACCCGACGGCAGCATTCGCGGACTGCTCGGCACGATCATCGACATCACCGAGCGCAAGGAGGCGGAGGCAGCGCTGATGCGGGCGATGGAAGCAGCAGAAGCAGCCAATCGCGCGAAATCGGATTTTCTCGCCAACATGAGCCACGAGATCCGCACGCCGATGAATGGCGTCATCGGCATGACCGAACTGGCGCTGGGCAGCAAGCTCGATGACGAGCCCCGTGAGTACCTGCAGATCGTCAAGTCGTCGGCCGAGTCGCTGCTCACGATCATCAACGACATCCTCGACTTTTCGAAGATCGAAGCCGGCAAGATGCATATCGAACGCATTTCGTTCCATCTGCCGCGGCTGTTCTCGGATGCGATGAAGACGATCGCGCTGCGCGCCCACGAGAAAGGGCTGGAACTCGTGCTTGATCTTGACCCGGCGCTGCCCGCGTTCGCCATCGGCGACCCGGGACGCATCCGGCAGGTTCTGCTCAATCTGGCGGGCAATGCATTGAAGTTCACCGAACGCGGGGAGATCGTGATTCGGGTGCGGCCGGGAGCGCAAGCGGGCCATGTGCGCTGCGAGGTCAGTGATACGGGCATCGGCATTGCCGCCGAGAAGCTGGCCCATATCTTCGAGGCCTTCGCCCAGGAGGACAGCTCGACAACCCGCCGCTTCGGTGGCACGGGATTGGGCCTGACCATCTCGAACCGGCTGGTGATGATGATGGCGGGCCGTCTCTGGGTCGAGAGTACGCCGGGAGCGGGCAGTACCTTCCTGTTCGAGTTGCCGCTGCCGGCCGATGCCGAGCGACGCGATGCCGTCGTCTCGCCAACGTCGCTGGCCGGCATGCGCGTGCTGCTGGTCGATGACAACGCCACCAACCGTCTCGTGCTGTCCCGGATGTTCGAGAACTGGGGCATGCAGGTGACGGCACTGGCGAGCGGTGCCGATGCACTGTCCAGCATTGACCGCCTCGTGCCACAGCTGATCGTCCTCGATGCACAGATGCCGGAAATGGACGGTTTCATGCTGGCGGCCAGTCTGCGGGATGATCCGCGCACGACGGATGTGCCGAAGATCATGCTCTCGTCCGGTGCCACACGGGGCGATGCGCAGCACTGCCGGGAGAATGGCATCACGGCCTATTTCAGCAAGCCGATCGCCCAGCAGGAATTGCTGGCGGGCTTGCAGGCAGTGCTAGGCACCGAGTACCAGGGCGCTCGCCCTGAACTCGTGACGCGACATTCCCTGCGCGAATCCCGGGAATTGCAGCGGGTGCTTGACGTGCTGCTGGTCGAGGATCATCCGATCAACCAGAAACTGGCTGTTTCCCTGCTCGATAAATGGGGGCATCGCGTCACGCTCGCCGCCAACGGCCAGGAAGCGCTCGATCAGGTTGCCCGGCAGAATTTCGACGTCATCCTCATGGACCTGCAGATGCCGGTCATGGGCGGACTGGAAGCGACCCAGCGTCTGCGCCTCGCCGGCTGCCGGACGCGTATCGTGGCGATGACGGCCAATGCGATGGAGGGCGATCGCGAACTCTGCCTCGACGCGGGCATGGACGACTACATCGCGAAACCGATCAAGGCGGACGAACTTTTTGCGCTGCTGCACCCGTCCCGGCTCGCAGATACGGTGGCGGCAGAGGCCGCTGCGGTGGTCGAGGCATTCGATTACGCGGCAGCCCTCGGCGAGGTCGACCCCGAGATCGTCGAGGTGATCGCCCCGCTTTTCGTCGAGGCCTGCCCGGATGATCTTGCCCGCCTGAAGCAGGGGATGGCCGAGGGAGATCTAGCGCTGGCGCGGCGGCAGGCGCATACGCTGCGCGGGTTGGCCGGCAATTTCGGGGCCCAGCCGGTGGTCCGCGAGGCCCGGACGATCGAGGAGGCGCTGCAGCGCGGGGCGGTAGACGTTGCGCGCGATGCCCTGCCGGTTCTGGAGGTAGAACTGGCGGCCCTGATCGAAGTCCTCCGGGAGCGCGGCCAAGTCCGGTAAACTACCGGCTGTCCGCTTTCCGACGCGCCGGTTCGAGTGACTGCGCCGCTGTTCCATCGTCCTGCCATCCGTGATCCTGCCCATGACTCCTTACAGCCTGACGCCCTTGCATGACCGGGTGATCCTCGTGACCGGCGCTGCCCGGCGTGTCGGCAGCGCCATCGTGCGCCACCTGCACGGCCAGGGTGCGCGCATCGTGCTGCACTGCCGGTCGGCGCGCGCCGAGGCGGATGCACTGGCCGGTGCGCTCAACGGCGCCCGCATCGACTCGGCCATGGTGGTGCAGGCCGATCTCCTCGACACTGCCCAGTTGCCGGCGCTGGTCGCTGCCGTGACGGCACGCTACGGGCGACTCGATGGTCTCGTGAACAACGCGTCGAGCTTCTATCCAACGGCCGTCGGTGAAATCAACGAGACGGCCTGGCAGGATCTGGTCGGCAGCAATTTCAAGGCGCCGCTGTTCCTGGCGCAGGCGGCGGCGCGGCGTCTCGCCACGGCTGACTTTCCCGGCGGCGGTTGCGTGGTGAATATCACCGACATCCATGCGGAGCGGCCGCTCCAGGGCTACCCGCTCTACAGCGCAGCGAAGGGTGCCCTGCTGACCTTGACGCGGGCACTGGCCGTCGAACTGGCGCCGGAAGTCCGCGTCAATGCGGTGGCGCCGGGGCCGATCCTGTGGCCGGACGACGGGCAGCTCGACGACGGTTCGCGCGCCGAGATCGTGCGCCATACCTTGCTCAAGCGGGAAGGGACGCCGGAGGACATTGCCGGTGCCGTCGCTTTCCTCATGTCGGCCGCTTACATCACAGGTCAGGTCATCAACGTCGATGGCGGGCGTACCGCTCATCTATAGGCTACAACGTGGAAATCTCGAACAACGTCCAGAAACTCTTCAGGCGCCTGACCGGCAATGTCGGCAAGGCGATCGCCGACTACAACATGATCGAGCAGGGCGACACCGTGCTCGTCTGCGTCTCCGGCGGCAAGTTATAACCAATACCATTTTTGTAAATAACAAATTCCCGGCTGTATCGCTCTTTTTTCCTTTGTTATAGGAAATTCCCTCGCATCGTATTTGACAAATTTCAGATTAGGGCTAATCTGTCCATGAGCAGGTTATTGACCAATAACTTTTGTCGAGAATGAAACTCAAGAGATATCAGTTCAATCGCATCCCTTTTGTCGCAATTGTGGATGACTTCGATTGTCCGATTTGCCCATATGCCAGTGCATATCTCTCCACTCTATCGGGCCAGTCCTTCAATACCCAATTGAGAAAAGCTAATGAGTTAGTCTTTGTTCTTAGTTACTTTAAGAAGGCAAACATAGATTTGGTTAAAAGAGTTCAGTCTGGAGAACTGATCTCTAACAAGGAATATCTACAGTTCCACCTTGCCTCCGCGAGCCAAAAGAACGGTACCGACGTTTCACTGACCTTGCTGCACTCCGTTAGTGACAAGGCATTGAGGAACGCAATCTCCGCGAATACAAGACAACAATCGCGAGTCTCTAATGAAACCCAGCAGGGCAGGATTAGACGGTTGCGAGAGTACCTCGAAGATTTATTTAAGCAATTTCATGACATATATGCTGCTGATGACGAAGTCTTAAATAGGTACGACAAGCTCACAGCAGCAATAAAGCTCGATGAAGACAGCCTAGGTAGGAACAGATCTCAGGATGTGGTTGATCCAGGCGAATCAGCGATCCCCGATGACATGTTCAGTCGGCTTTTGGAAATGATTTTGCCTTCGTCCAAAAACAACCCCTTCACGGGGTCAAAAATCAGGAATTACCTGATTGTTTCCATCTTCGTCCAGAGCGGGATCAGAAGGGGGGCGCTGGCAAAACTCAAAATTTCCGATTTTCATTTTTATGGCAACTACGACGCTATTTCCATCTACCGATCTGGCATCGATCCGACGGATCCACGACTTGAAAAGCC
>JAKJEY010000093.1 GCA_022705165.1 Pseudomonadota bacterium | reverse complement strand
CCGCCCCCCCAACCCGTTATGCGGCGACCGGAGCAATGCACCCCCGGTGACCCTGCTGCCCTGGTGCAGTGCCGAGGACTGGGCGGCTGTCGTGATCGACGACGAATTTGCGCAGGCGCCCACGCTGGGCGGCGAGTCGGCCGAAACGGGGGCGCTGGCGCGACAGTCGGACGTGCCGGAAGTGGCGGACCTGCTGGTTGATAACCGGCGCGTCGCAGCCCGCATCGCGGCCCGCTGGGCCGACCTGGATTTTCTGGCCGACGGGCTCGCCGAGCCGGGTTTGCTGGGGGGCTGGCTGGATAGCGCGCCGGTCGGTCCGGGCGTCGGCCTGGCCCGGGTCGAAACCGCGCGCGGCCTGCTTCTGCATCTGATGCAGGTCAAGGACGGGCGGGTGGAACGCTATGTTATCGTCGCCCCCACGGAGTGGAATTTCCATGCGCAGGGCGCCTTCGCCGGCGAAATCGTCGGTGCTGCGGCGACGACGCGCGACGAGGCGGAAAGGCTGGCGCGGCGATTGGCGCTGGCGCTCGATCCCTGTGTCAGCTACGAAGTGAGGATCGAGGATGCATGAAATGTCGCTGGCCGAAGGCGTCGTCCAGATCATCGAGGACGCCGCCCGCGAGCAAGGCTTCAGTAAGGTCAAGACGGTATTCTTGGAGATCGGCTGGCTGTCGTCGGTCGAGCCGGATGCCATGGCCTTCTGCTTCGACGCCGTCTCGCGCGGCACGATTGCCGACGGTGCCAGGCTGGAGATCATCGAAGTGCCGGGACGAGGCGAATGTCTTTCCTGCGGGAAGAACGTCGAGATCGGCGCGGTCTTCGATCCCTGCCCGGAATGCGGTGGCTACCCGGTGCACCCGACCGAGGGCACCGAAATGAGAGTCAGAGAACTCGAAGTCGATTAGAACAGACACAGAACAGACGTAGAGCAGCACACTGGAGGAGCGAGAAGGATGTGTACCACTTGCGGTTGCGCGGCCGGTGAAACGCGTATCGAAGGCGAAGCCGTGCACGGGCACGAACACGGCCATGAACACTGGCACGTGCACGAGGATGGCACGGCGCACAGCCATCCCCACCACGATCATGGGGCCTCCCATGCGCATGCGCATGACGAGCATGAACATGCGCATACGCATGCCGACGGTACGACCCATGCCCATCCGCATCACCATCACGGCGAGCATGTGCATGGCCAGGCCGGCGCGAACCCGGTCCCGAGTGCCGCGGCACATGCCCACGCACATACCCATGCGGATGGCACGACACATGTTCATCCGCATGTGCACGATGGCGAGCACCACCATACCCACGAAGGCGTTCGCGAAGAGGGCGGCGCGGTGCATTACGGCCATGGCCCGGCCGGCGCGCACGCCCCGGGCATGTCGCAGTCGCGGATGGTGCAGATCGAGCGCGACATCCTCTCGAAGAACGATGCCTATGCCGCGAAGAATCGCGCCCGCCTCGGCGAGCAGGGCATCTTTGCACTGAACCTCGTTTCCAGCCCCGGCTCCGGAAAAACGACCTTGCTCTGCCGCACGATCGAGGCACTCAAGGGCCGTTATCCGGTGCAGGTCATCGAAGGCGACCAGCAGACGAGCTTCGATGCCGACCGCATCCGCGCTACCGGTGCCGCCGCCCTGCAGATCAATACCGGCAAGGGCTGCCATCTCGACGCACACATGGTCGGTCACGCCATCCAGAAACTGGCGCCGGCCGATGGCTCGCTGCTCTTCATCGAGAACGTCGGCAACCTCGTCTGCCCGGCGGCTTTCGATCTTGGCGAAGCCCACAAGGTGGCGATCCTTTCCGTCACCGAGGGCGAGGACAAGCCGCTGAAATACCCGGACATGTTCCGCGCCTCGTCGCTGATGCTGGTCAACAAGGTCGACCTGCTGCCCTATCTGAGCTTCGACGTCGACAAGGCGATCGCTCATGCGCGGCGCGTCAATCCGGAGCTGACGGTGATCCGCGTCTCGGCGACGACGGGCGAGGGTTTCGAGGAATGGCTCGGCTGGATCGAAGCCGGCCTTTCGGCACAGGGCGAGAGACGCCAGGAAACGGTCGATGCGCTGAAGCGACGTATTGCCGAACTCGAAACGCAGCTTGCCGGTCGCTGAGTCCTTACCATGCCCGGCACCATCTGCCAGCGCATCCGCGTCACGGGCGTCGTCCAGGGCGTCGGTTTCCGGCCCTTCGTCTGGCGCCTCGCGAAGGAGCTCGACCTGGTCGGCTGGGTACGCAACAGCCCGGCCGGTGTCGAGATCGAGGCCTGTGGCGCGCCGCCCCGCGTCAACGCGCTGATCGAGCGTCTCACCAGGGATGCGCCGCCGCTGGCCCGTGTCGATGACGTGTCGGCGCGGCCCGGCGAAAAGTCGGCCGAGGTCGCCGGCGATTTCCTGATTCTTGAAAGCAGCGGCGGTCGTGCAGCAACGATGATCGGTCACGATACGGCCGTTTGCGCCGCCTGCCTGGCCGAAATGTTCGACCGCAAGTCGCGGCGCTGGCGCTATGCCTTCAGCAATTGCACGCACTGCGGCCCGCGCTACACGATCAGCCGCGGGGTGCCGTACGACCGGGCACGTACGGCGCTGGCGTCGTTTCCCCTGTGCCGCGACTGCCGCGAGGAATACGAACAGCCGGCGAACCGCCGCTTTCATGCCGAGGCCAACTGTTGTCCGAAATGCGGCCCCTCGCTGATGCTGGTCGACGAGAGCGGTGCGCAGATCGACGGCGACCCGATCGCTGAAACCCTGAAACTTCTCCGTGGCGGCGGCATCGTTGCCATGAAGGGGCTGGGCGGATTCCATCTCGTCTGCGATGCGACGAACGCGGAAGCGGTGGCGGCCCTGCGCCAACGCAAGGCGCGCGAGGAGAAGCCGTTCGCGGTCATGGTCGCCAATGTGGCCTCCGTTTCGGCGCTGGTGCAGGTCGGCATCGGCGAACCCGGGCTGCTCGAGTCGGCCGAGCGGCCGGTCGTGCTGATGAAGAAACGGCTCGCCACCGACGAAAAGCTGCCCGGTGCTGCACCGGGCCTCGCCTGGCTCGGCGTCATGCTGCCCTATACGCCATTGCAGTACCTGCTGTTTCATGAGGCAGCCGGCCGGCCGGTCGGCACGGCGTGGCTGGAGCGGGCGCAGCCGTTGCAACTGGTGATGACCAGTGCCAACCCCGGCGGCGAGCCGCTGGTGACCGGCAACGACGAGGCGCTGCTGCGTCTCTCCGACATCGCCGATGCCTATCTGCTGCACGACCGCGAGATCGTCGTGCGCTGCGACGATACCGTGCTGCGTTCCACGCCGGGCGGTGCGCAGTTCCTCCGCCGTGCACGGGGGCAGACGCCGCGGGCGATCAAGCTGCCGTATGCCGGCCCGGCGACGCTCGCGGTCGGCGGCTGGTTCAAGAATACGGTCTGCGTCACGCGTGGCAGTGAAGCCTTCGTCTCCCAGCATATCGGCGACCTCGACAATGCCGCGACCTGTACCTTCCTCGAGGAAACGGTCGAGCACCTGCTCGATGTGCTGCAGGTGAAGCCCGAACGGGTTGCGCACGATCTGCACCCGGATTTCCATTCGACACGCTTCGCCGCCGATTTCGCCCGCATGCGTGGCCTGCCGGTCATCGCCGTGCAGCACCACCACGCCCATCTGGCCGCTTTGCTGGCTGAGCACGGCATTCGCGAGACGACGCTGGGTCTGGCCCTCGACGGGGTCGGCCTCGGTACGGACGGCGGCGCCTGGGGCGGCGAACTGCTGCGTGCCGGGCGGCGTGAATGTTCTCGCGTCGGTTCGCTCGTGGCGCTGCCGTTGCCGGGCGGCGACCGGGCGGCGCGCGAACCCTGGCGAATGGCAGCGGCCGCGTTGCACAAGCTCGGTCGTGGTGAAGAGATCGCGAAGCGCTACCCGGAGCAGCAGGCCGCAGCGATGCTGGCGCAGATGCTCGACCGCGGCGTGAACTGTCCGCCCAGTTCCAGCCTTGGCCGCTGGTTCGACGCTGCCGCCGGCCTCCTCGGCGTCCGGCAGGTGATCAGCTTCGAGGGACAGGCGGCGATGCTGCTCGAAGGCCTGGCCGAACGGTACGGCGAAATGCTGCCGCTCGACCATGGCTGGCGGATCGACGGCGACCAACTGGACCTGACCCCGCTGCTTGCGGCATTGGCCGATGAAAGCAATCCCGGGCGCGGCGCGGCGATTTTCCATGCCACGCTGGCTGCGGCACTGACCGACTGGGTGCGGCTCCATGCCGAGCCGGGCAGCAAGGTGCTCGGTGGCGGCGGCTGCTTCCTCAATCAGGTGCTGGTGCGCGGCCTGCGCAGCCGGCTGGCGACCCAGGGCCTGCATCTGGTCGAAGCGCAGAAACTGCCGCCCAATGATGGCGGGCTGTCGCTCGGCCAGGCCTGGGTCGCGATGAACACCCTGCTCGACAACGAGGACGACTGACCATGTGTCTTGCACTCCCCTGCCGCATTGTCGCCATCGACGGCGACACGGCGACGATCGACGTCTCCGGCATGAAGAAGGACATTTCGCTGGCGCTGATGGATGACGCGGCGGTCGGTGACTACGTCATCGTCCATGTCGGCTACGCGCTGACGAAGCTCGACCCGGAGGAAGCCGAGAAGACGCTGGCGCTCTTTGCCGAGATGGGCGAGGCGGCATTGCACGAGGCGGCGCGTGAAATACATTGACGAGTTCCGCGACGGCGAACTGGCGCGCGGCCTCTCGGTGGCGATCCGGCAGGCCGCGGATCCCGGGCGCCGCTACAACTTCATGGAGTTCTGCGGCGGCCACACGCACGCCATCTCGCGCTACGGCGTTTCTGATCTGCTGCCCGACAACGTGCGCATGATCCACGGGCCGGGCTGCCCGGTCTGCGTGCTGCCGATCGGTCGCGTCGACATGGCGATCCGCCTCGCCCTCGAATGCGGCGTCATCCTGTGCACCTATGGCGACACGCTGCGTGTCCCCGCTTCGGACAGCCTGTCGCTGATGAAGGCGAAGGCGCGCGGCGGCGACATCCGCATGGTCTATTCCAGTGCCGATGCGCTGAAGGTTGCGCAGGCGAACCCGGACAAGCAGGTCGTCTTCTTCGCCATCGGCTTCGAGACGACGACGCCGCCAACGGCAGTCGCCATCAAGCAGGCGCAGGCGCTCGGGCTGAAGAACTTCTCCGTGCTGTGTTGCCACGTGCTGACGCCATCGGCAATCAGCACCATCCTCGAATCGCCGGAAGTGCGGCAGTGGGGCACCGTGCCGCTCGACGGTTTCATTGGCCCGGCACACGTGTCGACGATCATCGGCAGTCAGCCCTACGAGTTCTTCGCCGAGGAATACCGCAAGCCGGTGGTCATCGCCGGTTTCGAGCCGCTCGATGTGATGCAGGCGATCCTGATGCTCATCCGTCAGGTGAACGAAGGCCGTGCCGTGGTCGAGAACGAGTTTTCGCGGGCGGTCACGCGCGAGGGCAACGTCAAGGCGAAGAACCTCGTCGCCGAAGTGTTCGAACTGCGCCGCCAGTTCGAGTGGCGCGGGCTGAACGTCGTGCCGTATTCGGGCCTGCGCATCCGCAAGGAATTCGCCGATTTCGATGCCGAGAAGCGCTTTCCGGTCGCGTATGTCTCGGTCGCCGACAACAAGGCCTGCGAATGCGGCGCCATCCTGCGCGGCGTCAAGAAACCGCAGGACTGCAAGATTTTCGGCACCGTGTGCACGCCGGAGAACCCGGTCGGTTCCTGCATGGTTTCTTCCGAGGGTGCCTGTGCGGCGCACTACACCTACGGTCGCTACAAGGATTTCCAATGAGTGAAGTGAAGCGCGGCTATGTACGTCCGCTCGACATCAGGCACGGCCGCATCGATCTCTCGCACGGTTCCGGTGGCCGTGCCATGGCGCAACTGATCGAGGAACTGTTCGCCGCCGCCTTCGACAACGAGTATCTGCGCCAGGGTAACGATGGCGCATTGTTGCCCGTGCCAACGGGCGGGCGGATGGTGATGGCTGCCGACGCACACGTCGTCTCGCCGCTGTTCTTCCCCGGCGGCGACATCGGCTGCCTCTCCGTACACGGCACGATCAACGACGTCGCCGTGATGGGCGCGAAGCCGCTGTGGCTGTCGGCCTCGTTCATCCTCGAAGAAGGTTTCCCGCTGGCCGACCTGAAGCGCATCGTCGACTCGATGGCAGCAGCAGCCAGGGAGGCCGGTGTACCGATCGTTACCGGCGACACCAAGGTCGTCGAGCAGGGCAAGGGCGATGGCGTCTTCATCACCACCACCGGCGTCGGCATCGTCCCCGAGGGCGTGAATCTCTCGGGTGATCTCGCACAGCCGGGCGACAGGATCCTCATTTCCGGCACGCTGGGCGACCACGGCATGGCGATCATGGCCGAGCGCGAATCGCTCGGCTTCTCGGCGCCGATCCAGTCGGATACTGCGGCACTGCACGGCCTGATCGAGGCGCTGCTGGCGAGCGGTGCGCAGGTGCGCGTGCTGCGCGACCCGACGCGTGGCGGCCTGGCGACGACGTTGAACGAGATCGCGCGCCAGTCGAAGGTGGGCATGATGCTGCAGGAAAAGGCGCTGCCGGTGAATCCGGAAGTGGCGGCGGCCTGCGAGTTCCTCGGGCTGGACCCGCTCTATGTGGCCAACGAGGGCAAGCTGGTGGTGATCGTCGCGGCGGAGGATGAGGAGAAGGCGCTTGCGGCGATGCGTGCGCATCCGCTCGGGCAGCGTGCGGTGGCGGTCGGTTCGGTGCATGAGGACCCGCACCACTTCGTGCAGATGACGACCGCTTTCGGCGGCAAGCGCATCGTCGACTGGCTGACGGGGGAACAGCTCCCCCGCATTTGCTGACCGGCTAGCGGTAATCCGAAATGACGACGGCCGCCACTTCGCTCAGTTCATCGAAGACCATGCGTCGTGCGTCGGCGTGGTCTGCGGCGTTGTCGACCGAGAAGCACTGCGTGCGGCCATCCGCGAAGCGGACGGCGGCGATGAATCGTGGAGTGTTCTGTTTGCGCGCACGGCGTGGTGCGGCGGTGCTGCGTTTTCGTGAAGCGGAGGCCATGTCGAGTTCCCTGAGCGTTGCGTCTTCTGTGAAGTGTGGAACGCATCCTAACCAAAGCGAAGTGATTGAAAAATCAGACGAAAGTTATAGACGTATGCATTTGGTTTGCGCGTGGCGCGCGAAGCCTTGCGATGTCTGCAACTGCGATGTTGCGTCCGGATCGAAAAAACCCGCACGGCATGGGGCCCGATAGAGCGAAATGCGCATACTGTTCCTGACCCACACCTTCAACAGCCTGACGCAGCGGCTCTATTGCGAGCTGAGCGAGCGCGGCCATCTCGTTTCCATCGAGTTCGACATCGCCGATCCGGTGGCGGAAGAGGCGGTGGCGCTGTTCAGGCCGGATCTCATCGTCGCTCCCTATCTGCGGCGGGCGATTCCCGAGTCGATCTGGAAGAAGCACACCTGCCTGATCGTGCACCCCGGGATCGTCGGCGATCGCGGCCCGTCGGCACTCGACTGGGCCATTCAGGAACAGGCACCTGAATGGGGTATTACCGTGCTGCAGGCAGAAGCGGAAATGGACGCCGGGCCGATCTGGGCCGAGGAGCGCTTTCCGCTGCGCGTCGCGAAGAAGTCCAGCCTCTACCGCAACGAAGTGACCGAGGCGGCAACACGGGGCGTACTCAGGGCGGTGGCCGCCTTTGCCACCGGCACTTTCGTGCCGACGCCACTCGACTACGGCAATCCGGCGGTGCAGGGTCGTTTGCGGCCACTGATGAAGCAGGCCGAACGCACGATCGACTGGTCGCGCGACACGACGGCGACGGTGCTGGCGAAGATCAATGCAGCCGACGGTTTTCCCGGTGTCGCCGATGTGCTCTTCGGTGTGCCCTGCCATCTCTTCGACGCGTGTGCCGAAAGTGTCCTCAAGGGGGCACCCGGTGAACTGCTTGCCCGCCGCGAAACGGCGCTCTGCCGTGCGACGGTCGACGGCGCGGTGTGGGTCGGCCACGTAAAACGTGGTGACAGTGCGCATCCCTTCAAGCTGCCGGCCACGCTGGCCTTCGCCGACGAGGCGGGCGCGCTGCCCGAAGCGATGCTCGACGGCTGGTGGGCGCAGCAGCACGACACCTGGCAGGACATCCGCTATGAGGAGGCGCAGCATGTCGGCTTCCTGCATTTCGATTTCACCAACGGCGCGATGGGCACGCAGCAGTGCGCGCGCCTGCTCGCTGCCTACCGCTGGGCGCTGACGCGGCCGACGAAGGTGATCGTCCTGATGGGCGGCCGTGACTTCTGGTCGAACGGCGTGCACC
>JAKJEY010000092.1 GCA_022705165.1 Pseudomonadota bacterium | reverse complement strand
CCGCGACATCCGGCAACTGGTCGGCGACTACCTTCGGCAGAACGGTTTCCGCGTCAGCCTCGCCGCCGAAGGGCGCGAGATGCGCGAGGCACTCGATGCCGCGCGCATCGACCTCATCGTGCTCGACCTGATGCTGCCCGGCGAGGACGGCCTGACGCTCTGTCGCAACCTGCGCGCGACGCCGTCGCTCGCACAGATGCCGGTCCTGATGCTGACCGCTCGGGGCGAGACGATCGACCGCGTCGTCGGCCTCGAGATGGGCGCCGACGACTACCTGCCGAAGCCCTTCGAGCCGCGCGAGCTGCTCGCCCGCATCCTCAACATCCTGCGTCGGGCACGTGCCCTGCCGGGGACGGCGGCCCCCTCGCATGTGCCGTCCTACATCTTCGCCGGCTGGACGCTCGATACCGGCCTGCTGCGGCTAACCTCGCCGCAGGGCGTCGTCGTACCGCTCTCCGGCGCCGAATACCGGTTGCTGAAGATCTTCGTCGAACATCCCCAGCGCGTCCTCAGCCGCGACCAATTGATGGATCTCACCAAGGGCCGCGATGCCGACCCCTTCGACCGCTCGATCGACCTGCAGATCAGCCGCCTGCGCCAGAAACTCGGCGACGACGCCCGCTCTCCCGATCTGATCAAGACTGTCCGCAATGAGGGCTACGTGCTCGCCTCACCCGTGGAGAGCGCGACATGAAGCGGGGTCTCGCCCCGACCTCGCTGAAGCTGCGCATTTTTCTCGTGCTGCTCGTCGGCGTTTCCGCAGCGGCAGCGCTGACCTTCTGGCTCGCTCAGCGCGATCGCCGCGAGGTCATCGCGCACTTTCACGGGCGCGAAGCGTCCCAGCGCTTTGCCGACACGATCCGCCTGCTCGCAGCGCTTCCAAAGGAGCAGCGCCGTAATGCACTCGCCGGATTCAATCGCGACGAGTGGCGGATAGTGGCCCCCGAAAACTGTAACGGGCTGCCGGCACCGCATCTCGGCCAGGGGCTTGCAGACCGCATCGGGAACATCATCACGGTCGATGCGACCGTGCGTTTCCCGCGCCAGGAGGTCTCAGGCGAGCCCCCCGGCCCGCCCGGTCCGCCGCTGCTGGGCGTGCGAGGGCGCTTTTCCGATGGCGATGCGTTCTGCCTGCTGCATCAGGGACAGCGGCGCATGCCGCCGCAGATCGAGCAGGGGCGATTTCCGGCCAGTCTCGCACTCTTCGGCGTGCTGATCGCCTTCGTTTCATGGTTCGCCGTCCGTCTCGCCCTGCGTCCCCTGCAGCGGATGACGGCCGCCGCGGAAGCCTTCGGCAACGATATCCATCACCCGCCGCTCGCGACGGACGGCCCGACCGAAGTGCGACAGGCGGCGACAGCATTCAACCGGATGCAGGAGCGCGTGCGCGAAATGATGGCCGAGCGGACCCAGATCCTGGCTGCCGTGACCCACGATCTGAAGACGCCACTGACACGCATGCGGCTGCGCCTTGAAGGCTGCAACGATGATGCGCTGCGTGAGAAGCTCGGTGGCGACCTCGTCGCGATGCAGCGACTGGTCGACGAAGGGCTCGAGCTCGCGCGCAGCATGCAGTCCGTCGAGCCCGCGGCGCGCCTCGATCTCGACGCACTGCTTTCGGCCATTGCCGATGATGCGGCAGATGCCGGGCAGCCGGTGCGCTACAGCGGCGCTGGCAGCGGCAGCATCCAGGCGGGCTGCAAGCCGAATGCGCTGCGCCGCGCCGTCGAGAACCTGGTCGACAACGCAATCAAGTACGGTGGCGGCGCACTGCTCTCGCTGAGTGCCGAGGAAGGCCTTGCGTGCATACGCATCAGCGATGATGGCCCCGGGATTCCGGAAGAGCGCCTCGCGGAAGTGTTGCGCCCCTTCGTCCGGCTCGAATCCTCACGTTCGCGCGAGAGTGGCGGCACCGGCCTCGGTCTGGCGATCGCCAGCAACCTCGTCAGCGCCCAGGGCGGGCGACTGGTGCTCGAGAACCGCCCTACCGGCGGGCTGGCGGCGACGATCATGCTGCCGCTGGACTGACCACAGGCCGCGCTTCATCATCGCAACATGACTATCTATCGCGACATCGCCGTCCGCCTGCGTCATGCGCGGCGGGTGCTCTTCGTGACCGGTGCAGGCGTCTCCGCGGACTCCGGGCTGCCCACCTATCGCGGTCTTGGCGGGCTTTACGAAGACGCGATCACCGACGAGGGCTTCAGCATCGAAGAGGCGCTCTCCGGGCCGATGATGGCCGCACGTCCCGAAGTCACCTGGAAGTACCTGCTCGAGATCGAGCGCAACTGCCGTGGCGCGCGGCCGAACCTCGCACATGAGGTGATCGCCGGACTCGAACGCATCATCCCCGAAGTCATCGTCTATACGCAGAATGTCGATGGCCTGCACAGCACGGCCGGTTCGAGCGACGTCATCGAGATCCACGGCAATCTGCATCTCCTCCACTGCACCCATTGCCGCTTCGCAACCCGCGTCGAGACCTATGCCGGGCTCGGCGATCCACCGCTCTGCCCGAAATGTTTCGCGCCGATCCGACCGGCTGTCGTCCTTTTTGGCGAAGCGCTGCCGGAAGCCGGGGTCGCCCGACTGGAGGCCGCCTTCGCCGAGGATTTCGATATCGTCTTCTCGATCGGCACCTCCAGCCTCTTCCCCTACATCGTCCAGCCCGTCCTCTGGGCAAAGCAGAGCGGCGCTGCAACCGTCGAGATCAACCCGGCGGAAACGGTGCTCAGCGCACACGTCGATTTCCCCGTTGCCGCCGGGGCGGCCGAAGCCATGGGGCGCATCTGGCATGCGCTGCTGGCAGACACCTGACTGGCCGGCGGCGGCGACCTCCCACCTAAGTTATAATCTCGTTTTTACCCCACTGAACCGCCACCCGTTCGCCACCGCGCCCCCCGTTCGGATAGAAATCCAACAAAACCCTCGGGCGGAGGCAGGCATCAGGAGATCGAATGACGTTCAGCTTCAGATCGCTTCTTGTCGCCGTTGTAATTGCCGGACCCGCAGTCGTACCCGCAAACGCAGTCGCCGAAGACCCGCTTTCCCTGTCCGTATCGTCCACCCTGGGGCGCGTTCCTGCCGCCACGGTCGCTGCGACCGAAACGGAGCCCGCGCCGGCAGCCGTCACGTCAGGAGTCTCGCCAACCGAGGCGCTTCCCGCGGGACATGCAGCCGCTCCCGCCGACGAGGCGCTGCCGACGACCGAGATTGCCGCCCATCCGACACCCCCCGGCGCCATCGACCTGACCGAATCGCCGGATGACCTCTTCATCCGCATCCGCAACGGTTTCGCGATGCCCAATCTGACCGGCGACCTGGTCCTCGCCCAGCAGCAGTGGTACATGAATCGCCCCGACTACCTCCGCCGCATGGTCGAGCGTAGCAGCCGCTACCTGCACCACATCGTCGAGGAACTCGAACGGCGCGGCATGCCGACCGAACTCGCCTTCCTGCCCATGGTCGAGAGCGCCTTCAACCCGATGGCCTACTCGCGGGCCCACGCCTCAGGCCTCTGGCAGTTCATCCCGAGCACCGGCAAGAACTACAACCTGAAGCAGGACTGGTGGATGGACCAGCGCCGCGACGTCGTCGCCGCCACCTCGGCCGCCCTCGACTACCTGCAGACGATCTACGACATGCACGGCGACTGGTTCCTCGCCCTCGCCTCGTACAACTGGGGTGAAGGCGCCGTCGCCCGTGCCATCAAGAAAAACGAGGCAAAGGGCCTGCCCACCGACTACCAGAGCCTGACCATGCCGGCCGAGACACGCAATTACGTGCCGAAGCTGCAGGCGCTCAAGAACATCTTCTCCAGCCCGCAACTCGTCGCCTCGCTCGGTATTCCTGCAGTTCCGAACCAGGCCTACTTCGCCACCGTCACGCCGAGCAGCAACATCGACGTCAAGGTCGCCGCGAAACTTGCCGAGATGCCGGTGCAGGAATTCGTCGCGTTGAACCCGGCGCACAACCGGCCCGTGATCAAATCGGAAACCCCGCTGGTGATCCCGGCGGAAAAGCTGGAAACCTTCCAGGCCAACCTCGAAAGCCATCAGGAAGACGACAAGCCGCTGTCGAAATGGCAGACCTACACGCTGCGTGCCGGCGAAAAACTGGAGAAGATCGCACCACGCTTCGGCATCACGCTGGCCGACCTGAAGCGCGTCAACGGCCTCAACGGCCGCATCAAGACAATGCCGACAACGCTGCTGGTGCCGGCGACCGACGGCGTCGGTGCCGCCGACATGGCCAGCCTGCCGGAACAGCCGCGCCTGCCCTCGGCCGACCCTGCCGGCACGCCGAAGACACTGATCGTTAAAAAGGGCGAAACGCTGGCGGCGGTCGCCCGACGCGGCAACATCAGCGTCGCCGAACTGCGCCGCATAAACCAGTTGAAGGGTGACAAGGTGGCGCCGGGCACGAAGCTCTCGCTCACCATGCCCGACAAGGCACCTGCCGCGTCCGGCGGCAAGCCCGCCAAAGGCACGAAGCTGACCCGCTACACGGTCAAGCGTGGCGATACGCTGCAGTCGATCGCACGTCAGTTCAAGGTCGACCAGAAGGACATCCTGCGCTGGAACAGCGGCCTCTCGGCCAACCTGAAGCCCGGCCAGCAGATCGTCATCCAGGGCTCCTGACGCCGATGCGCCCTATCGTCCCGTTCGCTCTCCTCCTGCTGCTTGCCGGTTGCGCGGCGGTCGGCACCCGCTATTACGACGATCGCTTCGGTCCCGCCGACCCGACCCGCCACGATGTCCCCGTCCCCGGCAAGATCTCCTATCGCCAGGAAGTGCAGCCGATCCTCGATCGCCGCTGCGTCGTCTGCCATGCCTGCTATGACGCCTCGTGCCAGCTCAAGCTGGGCAGTTGGGAAGGCGTCGCCCGCGGGGCCAGCAAGGAAGCGGTTTACGATGCCGGGCGCCTGGAAGCGGCACCGCCCTCACGGCTGCACATCGATGCCCAGCGCGCTTCCGAGTGGCGCAAACGCAGCTTCTTCCCCGTGCTCAACGAGCAGGATCCGACGCCGGCGAACAATCGCGCCGCCTCGCTGCTGTACCGCATGCTGGAACTGAAGCAGTCGCATCCGGCACCGACGCGCGAGGAATATGATGCGCTGGATTTCTCGCTCGGCCGCACGCAGACCTGTGCCGCCGGTGACGAATTCGACCGCTACGCAGAAAGGAATCCGTTGGGCGGCATGCCATTCGGACTGCCGGCCATTGCGGCGGATGAACATCGCGTGATCGAGAACTGGCTGTCGCTGGGCGCCCCCGGAGAGCCGGCGAGTGCATTGCCGCAGCCGCTCGAGGAGCGGATCGCACAATGGGAAGGCTTCCTCAACGGTGATTCGCCGAAGCAGCAGCTCGTCACCCGCTATCTCTACGAACATCTTTTCCTCGCCCACCTGTACTTCGACGACGTCGCAGGCACACCGCGATTCTTCCGACTGATCCGTTCGCGCACCGCACCGGGGGCTGCTGCCCAGGAGATTCCCTCGCGGCGTCCGGTCGACGCCCCCGGTGTCGACCGCGTTTATTACCGTTTCGTCCCCGAGCAGGAAACCATCGTCAACAAGACGCACATGCCGTATGCGCTCAATGCAAAACGCATGGCGCGCTGGCAGCAGCTGTTCATGGCGCCGGACTATGCGGTGAAGACGCTGCCCGGATACGACGCCGAGAACATTTCCAACCCCTTCCGCACCTACCGCGACCTGCCGGTCAGCGCACGCTACCGCTTCATGATCGAGGAAGCGGAATTCACGGTGATGAATTTCATCAAGGGCCCCGTCTGCCGCGGCCAGGTTGCCCTCAACGTGATCGACGACCAGTTCTGGGTATTCTTCGTACAGCCGGACGAGAAATACGATGCCGGACTGGAAACGCTGCTGGCCGACGAAAGCGACCTGCTGCGCCTGCCAACCAGCGGCAGCAATACCGGCATCCTGATGCCCTGGCTGCGCTACGGCGACCTCGAGCGAAAATACCTCACGGCAAAGTCAGCGGTCCTGAAGCGCAGCATCGGCTCGCCGAAGAACCTTACCCTGGCGCGGATCTGGGACGGTGATGGCAGCAACCCGAACGCAGCACTGACGATCTTCCGTCATTTCGACAGCGCTTCCGTGGAAAAGGGCCTGATCGGCGATACACCGAAATCCGCATGGGTGATCGGCTATCCGATGCTTGAACGCATCCACTACCTGCTGGTCGCCAACTACGATGTCTACGGCAACCTCGGGCATCAGCTCAACTCACGGCTGTACATGGAATACCTGCGCATGGAGGGTGAGTTCAATACCCTCATCTTCCTGCCGCAGGCGGACCGGATACGCGTCCGTGACCACTGGTATCGCGGTGATTCCGCGCGCACCCGGGACCAGGTCTATGGTGGTGACGCCGTACTGCCGATCGAGACGGGCATCCAGTTCCGCACGGAGGACCCGATGCGTGAATTGATGGGCCTGCTGCGCACGCGCCTTGCCCCCATCGTTGACCGCTCGCGCGACATCGAGGGCATCCCTGATGCCGGACTGCGCCAGGCACTGCAGCAGCTGGCCGCCGTTCGCGGGCCTACGCTGTCGCTGCTGCCGGAACTGAGCCATCTCGCAATCATCGACAGCGACGGCAAGGAAAGCTACTTCTCGCTGATCCGCAACACCGGCCATTCGACGGTCTCACACCTGCTGGCTGAGGCGCATACACTGCTGCCGGCAGAGAACACGCTGACCGTCGCACGCGGACTGGTCGGCAGCTATCCGAATACCTTCTACCGGATCGACCAGAAGGCCCTGCCCGATTTCACGCGCGAACTCGCCGCACTGGGCACAGAACACGACTACACCCGTTTCGCCGACCGCTATGCGGTCCGCCGCAGCAACCCTGCCTTCTGGGCCTTCAGCGATACGCTGCACGCACGACATGCAGGTCGCGGACTGCTCGACTACAACCGACTCGACAATCGCTGAAGCGTCAGCGCCACTAAGGCGCTGCCGGCGGAATCGCTGCGCGTGCGGTCAGCGGTAGAGATGGCAACGCACGACCCGCGTTGCCGACTGCCGGGATTCGCCGGGATACGTCTGCCGGCATGCATCCGTTGCCTGCGCACAACGCGGGTGGAAATGACAGCCGGCCGGCGGCTTGGCGGGTGACGGCGTTTCGCCCGGCAGACGCACGACACTCCCCTCCCCCTCGGAAGCCGGCCGTGGTGCCGGCACTGCGGAGAGCAAGGCGCGCGTGTAGGGATGCTTCGGCTCGCGCAGCACCTCCTCGACGGACCCCGCCTCGACGATGCGGCCGAGATACATCACCGCCACCTCATGCGCGAGGTGTTCGACGACACCGAAGTTATGCGTAATGAACAGATAGGCCAGCCCGAGATCCGCCTGCAGATCGCCGAGCAGGTTGAGGATCTGCGCCTGAACCGACACATCGAGCGCCGAGGTCGGTTCGTCGCAGATCAGGATGTCGGGCTGCACGGCCAGCGCACGGGCGATTGCGATGCGTTGCCGCTGACCGCCGGAAAACTCGTGCGGATAGCGCTCGGCGGCACCGGCATCGAGACCGACCTGCGACAGCAGGCGGGCAACGGCCGGTCCCTGGTCACCAGCCGCCACCGTGCCGAGCGCCTGCATGCCTTCGGCGATGATCTCGCCGACGCGCATGCGCGGGTCGAGCGAGGCGTAGGGATCCTGGAACACCATCTGCATGCGTCGCCGCAGCGGGCGCATGGCGCCCCGCGATAATCCGGCAATCTCGCGACCATCGAGCAACACGCTGCCATCAGTGGGATGGATCAGCTGCAGCAGGGCCTTGCCGACGGTCGTCTTGCCACAACCGGATTCGCCGACCAGCGCCAGCGTGCGCCCGGGGCGCAGTGCCAGCGAAACGCCATCGACGGCCCGGACATGGCCGACCGTACGCTGCAGGAAACCGCGCCGGATCGGGAAATGTACCTTCAGGTCGGCGACCGCCAACAGCCCGTCATCCGTGGTCGTGCGCCCGTCGCGGCCGGATGCGGCACCGACCGCCGGCACCACCACCGCACGCGAAGGCGCTTCGACGAGGTGGCAGCGCACGCGATGCCCCTCGCTGCCGGCAACTTCCTTCCACTCCGGCGCAGCCTCGCGGCAGCGGTCCCACGCATGCGGGCAGCGCGCTGCGAAGCGGCAGCCGGCCGGCATGCGGTCAAGCGCAGGCACCTGCCCTGCAATCGTCGCCAGCTTGGCACCGCGCCGCGAGAGGTCGGGCAGTGCTGCAAACAGCGCCTGCGTATAGGGATGCTTCGGCGCCGCGAAAAAGGCATCGCGCGGCGCTTCCTCGACCAGTTCTCCGGCATACAT
>JAKJEY010000091.1 GCA_022705165.1 Pseudomonadota bacterium | reverse complement strand
CGGCATGACCGCCCATACCGTCAGCGACAACGGCCAGCGCGACGCCGCCCCGTTTGGGATGCGGGAAAAGTCCGACACGATCTTGCTGCTCCTTGCGGTCGCCAATATGCTGAGCGACGCAGGCATCTATTGTTAGTGGCATTGCCTCCCCTTCCTTCCGGGGAAGGAGCATATCACTTTCGACATAGTTTCAGAGAGTCTGCGGACGCAACTCGTCCGGTCGCCGCAGATGGCTACTGCGCGACGGATTGCGTTCGATGTAGATACGGTGGGCAACCACGACGATGGTGTGCACTTCCTCGCTCGACAATTCGCTGAAATTTTCACGCAGAACGCGGAAAGCCAGATGCTCAAGCGAATGCCCGCCCCAGCCCTGCTCTGGATCGAAAAAGGGCTCGATCATCGTGTAGGCGGTATCGAACAAAGCACGCAATTTCGAGTTGCTGCGCCTCTCCTCGGGTTGCCGCCCGGCACTTGTGGAATCTGTCATGGAAGCCCACCTCCTGATATTTATTCAAGTTCCCGCTGGCGCAGGAGGCGCCGCTGTACCTTGCCTGTCGTCGTCATCGGCAACGAATCCATGAATTCTATCGCCTTCGGCGTCTCGTAGGGCGCCAGCATCTGTCGCACATGGCTCTGAAGTGCGCTGACCAGTGCCTCGTCACCCACGATTCCCGGTTGCAAAACGACGAAGGCCTTGACCACGGTCCCGCGCATCTGGTCCGGAGCACCGATGACTGCCGCGTTGGCAACCGCAGCATGCTTGACCAGGCAGTTCTCGATCTCGGCCGGCCCGATGCGATAGCCGCCACTCTTGAACACATCGTCGGTGCGGCCCTGGTACCAGAAATAACCGTCCTCATCGAGCCTTGCCAGATCGCCGGTATGCCCCCATCCATCAGCCGTGAACTTGTCGGCTGTGGCAGCCGGATTTTTCCAGTACTCGATCATGACCACCGGGTCGGCCGAAGTACCGCATCGGCGGTTGACTACGACCTCCCCGGTTTCGCCGGGAGGCAACTCGACGCCGTTGTCGTCGATGATGCTGACCCAATGCCCAGGATAGGCTCGCCCCATGGCACCGGGGCGTACCGGCCAGGCAGCACTGTTGCCGACGACGTAGTTCATCTCGGTCTGCCCGAACATCTCGTTCACGGTCACACCGAGCTTTTCATTTGCCCACTGGCAGACCGTCTCGCCGACCGGTTCGCCGGCACTCATGATGGTGCGCAGGTCGAGGTCGTAGCGTGCCTTCGGATCCGGCACGGCCTTCATCATCATCTTCAGCGCAGTCGGGAAGAGGAAGGCGTTCTTCACGCCATACTTCTCGATCAGCTGGAAGGCCTTCTCGGCCTCGAAACGTCCCTTGTAGCCGAGCAGCGGCTGGCCGAAGCGCCAGACCGGCAGCAGCACGTCGAAGAGACCGCCGGTCCATGCCCAATCCGCAGGTGACCAGAACAGGTCGCCCGGTTGCGGGTAAAAATCATGCGAACAGACGAAGCCGGAGAGATTTCCGATCAGCGTGCGGTGCGCCATCAGCGCGCCCTTCGGGTTGCCGGTCGTACCGCTGGTGTAGATGATCATCGCCGGATCGTCGGCAGCGGTATCAGCCGGCGTGTAGCGCGGCGATGCGTGTTCGAGCACGGCATGCCAGTCCCGGATGCCGTGGGCAGCGGCCACCGCGGGATCGATGTCGACGCCGATGATGTGGCGCAGCGCCGGCAGGCGGTCGCGGATCTCGAGCAACTTGGGCAGCGTCGTCTCGTCGACGATGGCGACGTGCGCACCGGCATCGCCGAGACGGTATTCGAGCGCTTCCGGCCCGAACAGATGGGACAGCGGCAACGCAACGGCGCCCATCTGGTAGATCGCGACATGCGCGATCCCGGTCTGCGGACGCTGCGGCAGGATGATGGCGACGCGGTCGCCGAAAAGGGTGCCGAGGGCGCCAAGCACGTTGGAGAGCCGGTTTGCGGCACGCTGGATGTCCCAGAAGGTCCACGCCGAGGTGTTGCCGGCATCGTCCTCGAAATAGAGCGCAAAGCGGCCGCGATCATGTGCCCAGCGACCGCAGACATCAACCCCGATGTTGTAGCGCTCGGGCACCTCCCAGGTGAAGCTGTCGCGCAGCGCCCGATAGCTGTCGGCGCCGACATCCAGATGCATGACCATGGCTAGTGCGGCTCCGTGTGGTAACGCTCGAGGACCTCGTCGATGAATTCCGGCAGCGCATCGAGATGCAGGCCGAGCTCTTCAGCGATATCGCCGCGGACGCGCTCCCACTCCGGATTTTCGGCGTGCGCATCGAGGTAATAGAGGTGAATCGCCAACTGGAGGATCGCCACCATGGTGCGCGCTGCATGGCTGCCCATCGACTCGATTTCGTGGTGGTAGCGAATCGCATCGCAGATGAATTCAGGCAGTTTCCAGTGCCGGCCGACCAGATAGCCGACAACGCAATGGTCGGCATTGAAGCGCTGGTCCTCCTCCGCGAGATCAGCCCAGCGACCGGGTTCATCGAGGTGCATCGCCTTGCAGTAGGTGGTGAAGCGCTGCATCAGCACCGGCACGCCGCAGTCGTGGAAGATGCCGGCGAGGTAGGCCTGGTCAGGGAAAATGTTGCAGACGGAGACACGTTCTTCAGCGATGAGCATGGCCATCTGTGCGACAGCCCGCGAACGGACCCAGAAGGCCTCGAAGGCCTTGGCGTTGTGTTTCGCCGGCATGGCATTGGCAAGCGATACCGCCTGCACGATGTTGTAGGTCTGCTTGAGGCCGATAGCCTGCAGGATGTGCTCGACCGACTCGAGTGGCTGCAGGTTGGCGAAGGCACTGCTCTGCGCGACCTTGAACAGCGCAGCGACCATGCCCGGATCCTGGCTGATCGAGCGGGCGAGGATGCGCACGTCCGAAACCCCCCGCGTCAGCAGGTGGTGCAGTTCTTCGAGGACCGCCGGCTGTGGCGGCAGCTTGATGCCCTTCTCGACGAGGCGCCTGACCTTTTTGCCCTCATCCTCCGAAAGCGTCGTCAGCAAGGCCTTGTCGATGGCCATCACGTACCCCTTTACATGCGTTCTTCGATGATCTCGACCCAGTGCCGTACCGGCTTGCTGCATCCGGACTGCAAGTGGGTCTGGCAGCCAATGTTAGCAGTAACGATCGCGGCCGGGCCACCGGCATCGAGCGCGGCGAGCTTGTTGTCGCGCAGCTGCTTCGACAGTTCCGGCTGCAGGATGGAGTAGGTGCCGGCCGAACCACAGCAGAGATGGGAATCGGCCACTGGCGTCAATTCGACGCCAGCCGCTACCAGGAGCTCCTCGACGACGCCCTTGATCTTCTGCCCATGTTGCAGCGTGCATGGCGAGTGGAAGGCCAGCTTCAAAGGCACCTGCGGCTTTGCGGCGAGCAAGGGCCTGATGCGTTCGGCCTCACCGCTCAGGATTTCCGAAATATCCTTCGTCAGGGCCGAAATGCGTTCGGCCTTCGCTGCATACGCGGGGTCGCCCTTCATCAGCACGCCGTATTCCTTGACGTGGGCCCCGCAGCCGGAGGCGGTCATGACGATCGCCTCGACGCCGGCTTCGACATGCGGCCACCAGGCATCGATATTGCGGCGCATGTCAGCCAGCGCCGCCTCATGCGCATCGAGATGGAAGCGCAGCGCGCCGCAGCAGCCGGCTTCGGGCGCTTCGAACAGCGTGATGCCGAGCTTGTCGAGCAGGCGAGCCGTCGCTGCATTGGTGTTCGGCGACAGCCCCGGCTGTACGCAACCGGCCAGCGCCAGCATGCGCCGCGGATGTGCCGACTTCTCGGGCCATCCGCGCGACTGCCCGGCGGCAGCGGTCGGCACCTTGTCAGCCAGTACCTGCGGCAGCAGCGGCCGCATCATCTGCCCAATGGCGACTGCCGGACGGAAGATCCACGGGCGCGGCAACGCTTCCTTGAGCGCGGCGCGGACCAGGCGCTGCCCGAGCGGACGCGGCACGCGCTCGCTCAACACCTTGCGCCCGATGTCGAGCAGGCGGTGATACTTCACGCCGGAAGGACAGGTCGTTTCGCAGGAGCGGCAGGTCAGGCAACGGTCGAGGTGCGTCTGCGTCTTCTCGGTGACCTCCTTGCCTTCGAGCATCTGCTTGATCAGGTAGATGCGGCCGCGCGGACCATCGAGCTCGTCACCGAGCAGCTGGTAGGTCGGGCAGGTCGCGGTACAGAAACCGCAGTGTACGCAGGTGCGCAGGATGGCATCGGCCTCGCGGCCTTCCGGCGTACCCTTGATGAAATCGGCGAGATTGGTTTGCATGATCTGGACGTTCAGAATTCGGGGTACATGCGGCCGCGGTTGAACACGCCAGCCGGATCGAAGGCCTGCTTCAGGTTACGGTGAATTTTCGCCAGCACCGGCGACAGCGGATGGAAGGCGCCCGCAGCCGTCTTCAGCGCATCCTCTCCGCGGAACAGGGTCGCGTGGCCACCGGCACTGGCCGCCAGGTTGCGGACCTGTTCGGCGCCCTGGTCGCCGCGCAGCCAGCGCAGGGCGCCGCCCCATTCGATCAGCGTCGGACCACTGCAGCAGATCGGCGGCGCGACCGAGGCCACCGACAGGCGCCACAGCGCAGCGGCGGAAACCTTTTCGCCGGCGAAATAGGGATGGGTCTGTTCGCGGATGGACTGCCAGAAGGCCCCGGCATCGGCCACCTCCTCGCCACCGAGCGCCTGACGCGCAGCACGCACCGCTGCCACGGCCCCCGCCAGTCGCAGCGTCAGCGCGCCGTCATGCCAGACGGACGCGGCGATCGGCAGCGGCTGCCCGCCCCACGCGTTGAGCTTCTTCAGTGCGTCCGTTTCGCTCATCGCGAAGCGCAGCGTCATGCCGGCCGGCGGCAACGGCAGCACCTTCAGCGAAATCTCGGTCATCAGGCCGAGCGTACCGAGGCTGCCGGCCATCAGGCGCGGCACGTCGTATCCGGCGACGTTCTTCATGACCTGTCCGCCGAAGGCCAGCAACTCTCCGTTGCCATCGAGCATCTTCACGCCCAGCACATAGTCGCGAACAGCGCCGACGGCACTGCGGCGCGGCCCGGAGAGGCCGGCAGCGACCATGCCGCCGACGGTTGCTCCGCTGCCGAAATGCGGCGGCTCGAAGGGCAGGCACTGGCCCTTTTCCCGCAGCGTCGCCTCGAGTTCGGCGAGCGGCGTGCCGGCCCGCGCGACGACGACCAGTTCAGTCGGCTCGTAGCTCACGATGCCGCGCCAGGACGTCGTGTCGAGAACGTCCCCGGCCGATGGCAGGCCATAGAAATCCTTGCTGCCGCCGCCACGGATGCGAAGCTGCTGACCGGCTTTCGCCGCATCGTGGATGCGACCGATCCACTCCTTGAGTTGTGCGTCCATCAGAACCTCGGCGGCGGTGTCACCGCAGCAGCGCCACGGGTTTGCGTGTATTCGCGACAGCGTGCCAGCGTCGGGATGCCCTTGCCCGGATTGAGCAGGCCCTTCCCGTCGAAGGCCGCCTTCAGGCGGTGGAACGCGGCGATCTCGGCCGGCGTGAATTGCGCCGCCATGACATCGATCTTCTCGACGCCGACCCCGTGTTCGCCGGTCACCGTGCCCCCCAGCTTGACCGACAGTTCAAGAATCTCGCCACCGAAGGCGGTGGCGCGCTCGAGTTCGCCCGGCTGGTTGGCGTCATACATGATCAGCGGGTGCAGGTTGCCGTCTCCGGCATGGAAAACGTTGGCACAGCGCAGGCCGTACTTGGCCCCCAGATCGGCAATCGCCTCCAGCATCTCGGCCAGGCGTTTCCGCGGAATCGTGCCGTCCATGCAAAGATAGTCCGGCGTGATGCGGCCGACCGCCGGGAAGGCCGCCTTGCGGCCGGCCCAGAAGCGCAGCCGCTCCGCCTCGCTCTGCGAGACGACGAGCGACGTGGCGCCGCTCTTCTCGAGCACCGCCTTCATGCGCTCGATCTCCTCGGCGACCTCGATCGGCGTACCGTCCGATTCGCAGAGCAGCACGGCCTCGGCATCAAGATCGTAGCCCGCTTTCACATACGGCTCGACGGCATGCGTCGCCGGCTTGTCCATCATTTCGAGGCCGCCCGGGATGATGCCGGCGGCGATGACGTCGGCGACCGCGTTGCCAGCCTTCTGCACATCGTCAAAATAGGCGAGGACCACCTGCGCCAGTTCTGGCTTCGGCGTCAGCTTGACCGTCACCTCGGTAATCACCGCGAGCAGGCCTTCGGAACCGTTGATCAGCGCGAGCAGGTCCAGGCCAGCGGAGTCGAGCGCATCGGCGCCGAACTCGACAGCCTCGCCCTCGATCGTGAAACCCCGCACCTTGAGCACGTTATGCACGGTCAGGCCGTACTTCAGGCAGTGCACGCCGCCCGAGTTTTCGGCAACGTTGCCGCCGATCGTGCAGGCAATCTGCGAAGACGGGTCGGGCGCGTAATAGAGGCCATGGGGAGCTGCGGCTTCGGACACGGCGAGATTGCGCACGCCGGGCTGAACGATGGCGGTACGCGAGACCGGGTCGATCCTGAGAATCTTCTTGAACTTGGCCAGCGACATGACGACGCCGTCCTCGTGCGGCATGGCACCACCGGAAAGTCCGGTTGCGGCACCGCGCGGCACCACTGGCGTGCCGAGCGCGTAACAGGCACGCAGGATTTCTGCGACCTGCGACTCCGTTTCCGGCAGGACAACGAACATCGGCAGTGCGCGGTAGGCAGTCAGGCCGTCGCACTCATAGGGACGCAGTTCCTCTTCCTCGACGAGGAGCAGGTGGGGCGGCAAAATCTCGCGCAGCCGTTCCAGGGTCGCGCTGCGATTGACGGCAAAACGGACGTCATTGGCAAATGCCATCGTGCAAACTCCTGCGCCGACGGTGCGGCTTACTTGGGTTTATTGCCGCCGAGGTCGGCAGGCAGCGTGATGCCGACGCGTTCGGCCGCACCACGCAGATGAACGTGGGCCGCCTGACGCGCCATCGCGGGATCGCCGGCGGCAATCGCATCGAGCAGGCGAAAATGTTCGCGCTGCGCCTCACGCGGGGACTCCATGCCGCGCGGGTGATCGACCCAGGCCATGCGCCGCGACTCTGAGAACTGGCGGCCGAGAAACTCGGACAGACGCAGCACATACTGGTTGTGGGTCGCAGCGGCGATCGCCAGGTGAAAATCGTCGTCGATTTCGGAGCCGTCAGTTTCTGCGGCCAGGGCCTCATCCATGCGGCGCAGGCAGTCACGCATGGCGGCAACGTCCTCGTCGGTACGACGGCGGGCAGCGAGCTCCGCCACGGTAGCTTCGATCATCGTGCGCAACTCGAAGATGTGCAGCAGCGCAGATTCACCGTCCACATTGAAACGGAAATTCAGGCTTTTCGGGTTCTCGGCGACGAAGGCACCGGAGCCCTGCCGGGTCTCGATCATCCCGTCAGCCTTGAGACGCGCGATCGCTTCGCGCACGACCGCACGACTCACGCCGAAGGTTTCGGAAAGCACTTTTTCCGTCGGCAATTGCGCACCTGGGGCATAATCTCCGCGCTGGATGCGCCCTTCGAGTTCGGCGGACACTTCCTCGCTGAGGCGTGGCGGCCGGTTGATGCGGCTTAGGGTTTCGAGAGGCATCGAATAAATTCCGCTACAAATCAGGTTGTCAGACAATAAGCGATGATCATACGCCGAGGTTCGCTGAATGTGAAGCGGAACCGGAGCTGACGAAAATGCCCGGCCGCGGGCCCGGACAACTGTCGTCCGGGCGAAAATCCGATCGTCCGCCTCCGCTATAATCCGGCGGCTTTCAGCATCCTGCAGCAGCCATTTTCCCGACTTTCCATCCGACAGGACCAGACCATGGGCAACCGCCTCTCCAAGATCGTTACCCGCACCGGCGATGCCGGCACCACCGGCCTCGGCGACGGTTCGCGCGTCGGCAAGGACAGTCCGCGTATCGATGCCCTGGGCGAAGTCGACGAACTCAATTCGATGCTCGGCGTGCTGCTTGCGGAAGATCTGCCGGAAGGCATCCGGGCGGCGCTGCTCGACGTGCAGAACGATCTCTTCGACCTCGGCGGCGAGCTGTGCTGCCCGGGCATGACCATGGTCACCGAAACGCACGTGCTGCGCCTCGAACAGCTGGTCGAGGATTTCAACGCCGACCTGTCCCGGCTCAAGGAATTCATCCTCCCTGGCGGCACCCGCCCGGCGGCCCTCGCCCACCTGGCGCGCACGATTGCCCGTCGCGCCGAACGCAGTGTCGTCACGCTCGCGGCCAGCGCTCCGGTCGGCGACGATGTGCGGCGCTACCTGAACCGCCTCTCCGACCTGCTCTTCGTGCTCGGTCGCGCCCTCAACCGCGCCGGCGGCCGTGGCGACGTCCTCTGGGTTC
>JAKJEY010000090.1 GCA_022705165.1 Pseudomonadota bacterium | reverse complement strand
GCCGCCCATGACGAAAACGACGTCAGCGTTCTTGATGTCCACCCAATGGTTGGTCATCGCACCACGCCCGAAACTCGGAGCCAGACTGGCCACCGTGGGAGCGTGTCAAATACGTGCCTGTGTATCGAGTGCGGTGATGCCCAGTGCGCGGAGCGTCTTGACCGTCAGGTAGCCGGCTTCGTTCTGTGCTGCTGACGAAGCGAGGAATCCGGTGGTCGGCCAGCGGTTGACCGTGACGCCGTCCTTGTTCTGGGTGACGAAATTCTTGTCGCGATCGGCCTTCATGTGCTTCGCGATACGCTCGATGGCCTCGTTCCAGGAGATCTTCTTCCATTCCTTGGAACCTGCTTCGCGCACTTCCGGCCACTTCAGGCGGCTGGCGCTCTGCACCATGTCACGCAGGCCGGCGCCCTTCGGGCACAGCGTGCCGCGGTTCACGGGGTTATCCGGATCGCCTTCGATGTGGATGATCTCGCCCTGCGAATTCTTGGATTTGTCACCGGTCGAGTAGATGAGTACGCCGCACGACACCGAGCAATACGGACAGATGTTCCGTGTCTCGGTGGCGCGTGCGAGCTTGAATGCCCGCACTTCCGCCAGAGCTGCTGTCGGCGAGAAGCCCATAACCGCAATGGACGACCCCCCCAGCCCGGCGGAGCAGATCTTGAAGAACTGCCGCCTGTTCATTTGCATGGATTCCCTCCTTGGATATTCGGCGGCACTGCAGGAACCGCCGTCGGGTGGTGACGCATGTTCCGTGCCATTTCGCAAAACCCTTTTGATTCAGGTGTCTTTTGAAATGTCCAAGTACTGCGCCAGGAAACAGTGCGCCAATTTGTCCCGCGTGGCTATGTGCACTGCGACATTTTGTCTGGCAAGCGAATTTGATTTACGGCAAAACCCGAACAGTCGCCCCTGTTATTGCATCACAACATGACATCACGCAGTGATACGATTTTCCGGTTTGTCGAATCTGCTGCATCAATTCAAAGGAGAAGTTGAATGAGAACGATGAGGGAAGTCATGGGGCGCTTGTCTCTGCCTGTGATGGCCGTGATGGCCATCGCGGTCGGCAGCGCGTATGCACAGGACGCCAAGAAGGCCGACGTCGATGTGCACGGTGTTGCCGCCAAGGGGAAAATGCAGGACAGCAGCGGCCCGTCGCCGGTTGGCGGCATCGAGATGATGCAAGCCATCAACCCGAAATCGCCCCCGATGTCGAAGGAAGAATTCGAGATCGGCAAGAAGATCTACTTCGAGCGCTGCGCCGGCTGCCATGGCGTGCTGCGCAAGGGCGCGACCGGCAAGCCCCTGACCACCGACATCACGATCGAGCGTGGCTCCGAGTACCTGAGGACCTTCATCAACTACGGCTCGGCCGGTGGCATGCCCAACTGGGGAACTTCCGGGACGCTGTCGGAGAAGGAAGTCGACATCATGACCCGCTATGTCCAGCACGAGCCGCCGATGCCGCCGGAGTACGGCATGAAGGAGATGGAGGCGACCTGGAAGGTTTACGTCAAGCCGCAGGACCGCCCGACCAAGCAGATGAACAATCTCGATCTGCCGAACCTGTTCTCGGTGACGCTGCGCGACGCCGGAAAGATCGCGCTGATCGACGGCGCCACGAAGAAGATCGTGCAGATCCTCAATACCGGCTACGCGGTGCACATTTCGCGCATGTCGAAATCGGGCCGCTATCTGTTCGTGATCGGCCGTGACGCAAAGATCGTCATGATCGACATGTGGATGAAGGAACCGACACCGGTTGCCGAAATCAAGGTCGGCCTGGAAGCGCGTTCGGTCGAAACCTCGAAGTTCAAGGGCTACGAGGACAAGATCGCGATTGCCGGCACCTACTGGCCACCGCAGTACGTGATCATGGATGGCGACACGCTGAAGCCGCGAAAGATCATCGGTACCCGCGGCATGACCTCCGATACCAACGAATATCATCCGGAGCCCCGCGTCGCGGCGATCGTCTCTTCGCACTACAAGCCCGAGTTCCTGGTGAACGCAAAGGAAACCGGTGTCGTGCACATGGTCAACTACTCGGATCTTGAAAATCTCAAGATCACCATGATCAAGACCCCGCGCTTCCTGCACGATGGCGGCATGGAATCGACCGGCCGCTACTTCATGGATGCCGCCAACGCTTCCGACAAGATCGCCGTCATCGATACCAAGGAATCGAAGCTGGCGGCCGTCGTGAATGTCGGCAAGACCCCGCACCCGGGGCGTGGCGCCAACTTCGTGCACCCGAAGTTCGGGCCGGTCTGGGCCACGGGTCACCTCGGTGACGAGACCGTCTCCCTGATCGGTACCGATCCAAAAAAGAATCCGGCCAATGCATGGAAGGTCGTACAGACGCTGAAGGCGGCGGGCGGTGGCCAGCTCTTCCTGAAGACGCATCCGAAGTCGAAGAACCTGTGGGTCGACGCGCCGCTGAACCCGGATCCGAAGATCTCGCAAGCGATCGCCGTGTTCGACATCAACGATCTCGACAAGGGCTTCGAGCTGCTACCGATCGGCGAGTGGGCCGGCGTCAAGGACGGCGCCAAGCGCGTCGTGCAGCCGGAATACAACAAGGCGGGCGATGAGGTCTGGTTCTCCGTATGGAGCGGCGCAGGCGAGGAATCGGCGATCGTCGTCGTCGATGACAAGACGCGCAAGCTGAAGGCCGTGATCAAGGATCCGCAGCTGATCACGCCGACCGGCAAGTTCAACGTGTACAACACGCAGAACGACGTCTACTGAGCGAAACGAATACTTCCCCTCCGGCCGGCACGCCCCGATGGGTGCCGGCCATTTTTTTAAGTGGGGAGGAAGCGGCGCAGGAGCTCGTTGAGAAATCGCTGGCCGCGCAGGGTCGGTGCGATGCGCTGCGGCGTCCGTTCTATCAGGCCATCCGCTTCGGCCTGCCGCAACTCCCGCTCGATGCCGAAAAGCGGCACGGTAGTACGCGCCTCGAACAGGCCGGGGTCGAAGCCGTCGACCAGGCGCAGCGCGTTCATCATGAATTCGAACGGCAGCTCGGCTGCGGCGACATCCGTCTGCTCATGCACAGGCTGCCCGGCCGCCACCTGCCTCAGGTACTGCGCCGGTTGCCTGAAGCGCATCTGGCGTAGCACGCGATCGTGCATCGTCAATTTTCCGTGGGCACCGGCACCGATACCAAGGTAATCCCCGAAGCTCCAGTAATTCAGGTTGTGCTGGCAGCGGAAGCCCGGTTGCGCGAATGCGGAGGTCTCATAGTGTTCGAAGCCGGCGTTCGCAAGTCTGGCCTCGATCGCCTCCTGCATGTCGGCGCACAGGTCGTTTTCAGGCAGCGCCGGGGGCGCAGCGGCAAAAGGCGTATTGGGCTCCAGCGTGAGCTGATAGCACGACAGATGCCTGGGCCGATACGAGAGCGCGATCTCCACGTCGGACAGCGCCTCGGCCAGTGTCTGCTGCGGGAGCCCGTACATCAGGTCGAGGTTGAAACGTTCGAAGTGACGCCCGGCAAGCGCGATCGCCTCCCTCGCCTCGTCCGCATCATGAATGCGGCCAAGTGCCCGGAGATGTGCCGGGTTGAAACTCTGGATTCCGAGTGACAGGCGGTTGACGCCGGCCTCCCGGTAAGCGGCGAAGCGCGCGGCTTCGACGGTGCCCGGATTGGCCTCGAGCGTGATCTCCGCCTCGGGAATCAGCGTCACCCGCGTGCGTACGGCGGTAAGCAGTGCATCCACCGCCTCGCCTGAAAGCAGGCTGGGCGTGCCGCCGCCGATGAAGATCGTTGTTACACGCCTTCCCCAGATCAAGGGCAGCGCCGCTTCGAGGTCGGCAATCAAGGCCGCGATGTAATCGCCCTCGGGAATCGCGCCTTTCGCCTCGTGCGAGTTGAAGTCGCAGTAGGGGCATTTCTGGACGCACCACGGAATGTGGATGTAGAGGGAGAGCGGCGGCTGCGAGCGGAATTCGAGCTTGCCGGCGGTGCGACGGCTGCCGGCGGGGGCAATCGGGATGATGCGGGCCATCGCGGCGGATCAGCGGCGCAGGCGGGCGAGCAGTGATTGCAGCGCCTGCGCGCGATGGGAAACGCCGTTCTTGATGGCGGGATCGAGCTCCGCAGCCGTCTTGCCGAACTCCGGTACGAAGAACAGCGGATCGTAGCCGAAGCCGCCGGCACCACGATGCTCGGTGATGATCTCGCCATGCCATTCGCCCTCTGCAATCAGAGGCTGAGGATCAGCGGCGTGGCGGACGAAAACAATCACGGAGACAAAATGCGCAGCGCGTGAGTCGTGCTTGGCGAGCGCCGCGAGCAGCTTTTCGTTGTTGCGTGCGTCCGACTTCGGCTCTCCGGCGTAGCGGGCCGACTGTACGCCGGGCGCGCCGCCAAGGGCTGCGACACACAGACCGGAATCATCTGCCAGCGCCGGCATACCAGAGAGGCGGGCGGCATGGCGCGCCTTGGCGATCGCGTTTTCGACGAAAGTGACGTGCGGCTCTTCCGCTTCCGGAATGTCGAGTTCCCCCTGCGGGATCAGTTCCCAGCCGAGCGGTGCGAGGATCGCGTCGAGTTCCTTGAGTTTCTTGGCATTGTTCGAGGCGAGGACAATCTTCATTTCGCCAGCGCAGCCTTCTGCGAATCGATGAGCTGGGCGATGCCGGCGCTGGCGAGGTCCGTCAACTGCTCGAGCTGGGCGCGCGTGAACGGCTCGCCCTCGGCGGTGCCCTGCAATTCCACGATGCCGCCGGCACCGGTCATGATCACGTTCATGTCGGTGTCGCAGTCGGAATCCTCGGGGTAGTCGAGGTCGAGAACGGGAAGCCCTTTGTAGATGCCGACCGAGATCGCGGCAACGTGGTCACGGATCGGATTTTCGGCGAGCTTGCCGGCAGCGACCAGCTTCTCGCAGGCATCCCAGAGCGCAACCCAGGCGCCGGTAATGGAGGCGCAGCGCGTGCCGCCGTCGGCCTGCAGCACGTCGCAGTCGAGTGTGATCTGGCGCTCCCCGAGCGCCTTCAGGTCGATGATCGCGCGCAGCGAGCGGCCGATCAGGCGCTGGATTTCCTGCGTGCGCCCGGTCTGCTTTCCCTTGGCCGCTTCACGCGCCGAGCGCGTGTGGGTGGAGCGCGGCAGCATGCCGTACTCGGCCGTGACCCAGCCCTGCCCCTTGCCACGCAGGAAGGGCGGCACGCTTTCCTCGACGCTGGCGGTGCACAGCACGTGCGTGTCACCCATGCGGATCAGTACCGAACCTTCGGCGTGGCGGGTGAAATTGCGTTCGATCGCGAGCGGGCGGAGTTGATCGGGCAGGCGTTGGCTGGGGCGCATGAAATATCCTTCGATTACTGCGATTTCTTGTTGGGTGGCGTGTATTTGTCGATGGTCGCGCGAATCTCCTGGATCGCCTTTTCGATTTCGTCGTCGGAGAGATCCATCTTGTAGGCGGGGTTGCGGCCGAACTCGTCGAGCTTGGTCGTCACTTCGCCAAGCACCATCGTCTGTGTCGAGATCGAGCTTTGCGCAGCCTCGACGTAGCTGTCTTCCCAGCGCGTGACGACGACGGAAAGGTTGTCGCAGTACTGTCCGCCGCGCGCCTCGGCCTGGTTCATCAGCATCGGTACGGCCTGCATCAGGTTCGCCTGCTTGAGCGACAGCGCAATCATGTCGGGGGGCAGCGAACCCCAGAAACCGTCCGTGCTGAGCAGGATGACGTCGCCGGCTTCAAGCGGCGTCTTGCGCGAAAACTCGATTTCCGGTGCCTGATGCCCGCCGAGGCAGCTGTAGACCTTGTTGCGCTCGGGGTGGCTGGCGGCCTGCGCCTCCGTGATGACACCCTGGTCGATAAGCAGGCGCACGCGCGAGTGGTCGCGTGTCTGTCCGATGGTTCTCCCGTCGCGCATCAGGTAGAGGCGCGAATCGCCGCAGTGGGCCCAGTAGGCGATGTTGTCCTGGATGACGCAGGCGACGCAGGTCGTGCGCGGGGAATCGCGCAGGTCGTGGTCTGCGGCGAAATCGAGGATCGCATGGTGGGCATTGGTCATGCCGCGCTGCAGGAACAGGAAGGGGTCCTGCAGCATCGGTTTGGCGTCACGGTTGAAGGCATCGGTCAGCGTCTGCGCTGCGATCTGCGAGGCGATCTCGCCGTAGTAGTGTCCGCCCATGCCGTCCGCCACGACCATCAGGAGCGCATCGCGCGAATAGCAGTAGGCGATGCGGTCTTCGTTGTTCTTCCGCTTGCCCTGACGGCTTTCCTGATAGATCGTGAATTTCATGTCGTCTCGTTCTTCTTGAGTTTGCCGACGAGGGCGCCCAGCCAGGAGCGCGTTTCATCGACCTTGGGCTTGCGGGCGGGCTTGGCGGTCGGTGCTTCGGTGAGCGCCTTCTGCAGTGCGAAGACGCTTTGCGGACGGTAGAGATGGTTGATGCAGAGGCACCAGTCGATCGTTTCCAGCAGCTGGTCGGAGTACTTGCCTTCCCAGCGCACCATTGCCGGCACGAGCTGGTCCTTCTCCTTGCGCAGGTCGGCAGCCTGCGGCGCGGCAAGCGCGATGCAGGCGTACATCGAGGCGCCAATGCTGTAGATGTCGCTCCACGGACCGAGGTTCTCGCGCTGATAGTGTTCCGGTGACGCGAAACCCGGGGTGTACATCGGTTTCAGCATCGGCGTGTCGAGCGCCAGCGTCTGGCGGGCGGCACCGAAGTCGATCAGCATCGGCGTGCCATCGCTGCGCAGGTAGATATTCGACGGTTTGAGATCGAGATGCAGCAACTTGTGGGTATGCACTTCGCGCAGGCCATTCAGCACGCGCGTAAACACGTTGCGTACGAAATTTTCCGAGACCGGCTTCTGCCGGCGCTGGATGTATTCCTGCAGGGTCCAGCCTTCCTCGTAGTCCATGACCATGTAGACGGTCTCGTTGGCGCGGAAGAAGTTCAGCACGCGCACCACGTTCGGGTGCGAGAGCTTGGCGAGCGCGCGTCCTTCCTCGAAGAAGCACTTCATGCCGTAGCGGAAGGCGCCTGCATGCTCGGGGGCGATGTTCGGCGTGATTTCGCCTTCGCCACGCAGGGCCAGGCTGTTGGGCAGGTACTCCTTGAGCGCAACGCGGCGCCCTTCGCCGTCGACCGCGAGGTAGACGATCGAGAATCCGCCGAGCGAAAGCTGACGCTCGATGCGGTATTCGTCGATCTGGTACCCGGCGGGAAGGGCGTGGTTGGCTTGTTGCGCCATTCAGGTGAAGGCTATCATGTGGTTTTCAGGACATTTTCGGGGTTTGGTCGGAGACTGTAAAGCTGCGTTCGCACACGGTCATTCCCCAAATCACATCCTGTACGCATCACACTATCGTTTCTCTTTCGGCAGGAATTCCATGATCCATAGCATGACCGGTTACGCGTCGAAGACGCGCGACCTGCCCGGCGGCTCGCTGAGCCTGGAACTGAAGAGCGTCAATTCGCGCTTCCTCGACATCCATTTCCGCGTTTGCGACGAATTGCGCATGGCCGAGCCCGCCCTGCGCGAGGCGATCGCCGCCCGTGTCGGGCGCGGCAAGGTTGAATGCCGTGTCTATTACATGGCGGCAGCGCGCGGCGCCCAGCAATTACAGCTCAACGACGACCTGCTGGCCCAGCTGGAAAGTGTCGGTCGCCGCGTTCGGCAGGTGCTGCCCGAGGCGCGGCCGCTGGCCGTTGGCGAAGTCCTGCGCTGGCCCGGCATCTTCGGCGAGGAGTCTGTCGATCAGGAGGCGCTGGTGGCTGCGGCACTGGCGACGGCGAAGCAGGCGCTCGACGATTTCGCGGCGAGCCGCGCCCGCGAGGGCGAGAAGCTGAAGCAGATCATCCTCGAGCGTGTCGCCCGCATGCGGGTGCTGGTCGAGCAGGTGGCGCCCCACATCCCGGCAGCGCAGGCAGCCTTCCAGGACAAGCTCAAGCAGCGGCTGGTCGATGCCATCGGGAGTGCCGACGATGAGCGCATCCGCCAGGAAGTGGTCGTCTTTGCCGCGCGCATCGACGTCGCCGAAGAACTGGCAAGACTGGTCGCGCACATGGACGAGGTCGAGCGCGTGCTGAAGCAGGGTGGCGCCGTCGGCAAGCGACTCGATTTCCTGATGCAGGAACTGAATCGTGAAGCCAATACCCTTGGCTCGAAATCGGTTGTCAGCGAGGTCTCGCAGACGGCGATGGAACTGAAGCTCCTCATCGAACAGATGCGCGAGCAGGTGCAGAACCTGGAATAAGCGGAGGCATATCCCGTGTCCGGCCACCTCTATATCGTCACGGCACCGTCCGGCGCCGGAAAAACGACGCTGGTGCGGCTGCTGCTGGAGAACGATTCCGGCATCCGGTTGTCCATTTCCTACACGACACGATCGCCGCGGCCCGGTGAGCAGGACGGCCGCGAGTACAACTTTGTCGATATGGCGGCATTCCGTGCCATGGTCAAGCGTGGCGAGTTCCTCG
>JAKJEY010000008.1:7777-31592 GCA_022705165.1 Pseudomonadota bacterium | reverse complement strand
GGTGCCGGGGAATACAGGTAGTCGCCGCTAATCCGGCTTGCCTTCATCCTGGCTGGCCGCGGCTTCGGCCTGTGCCTGACGTCGGCGGCGCGCCGGCGTGCCCAGCAGCCACAGCAGCAGCAGGCAGGGCAGGAGGCCGTAGAAGACGAAACTGAGGATCCCGGCGACGATGTTCTGCTCGCTGATCGCCATCATCAGTGCGACCCAGAGCCAGCCGATGGCAATGATGTACATCCGGGCATTATAGTCGCACTGCGGATGGCGCCGGCCGCGGCGCCGCGGCCCGTGGCGGGCGCCGTTGACAGCCCCCATGGTGCGATGCAGAATCGTCAGCACAACGATATGGCATGCCGGGCCGGTTTTCCTGCCCCGGTAGATGCTCCCCTCAGGATTCCGCCACGATGTCCCAGCCGAACGATCCCTTCAATCCTGCGATGCAGCAGTTCGCCCAGCTTGGCCAGGCGATGGCGCAGCAGTTCTTCACCTTCCTCGGCTCGCAGCAGGGCCAGCATCCGCTGGGCGGTGCGCCGATCCAGATCGGTACGCCGGAACCGGCGAAGCTGACGGCGCTGCAGCAGGAGTTCCTGCAGCAGCAGACCCTGCTCTGGAATGCGATGCTGGCGCGCGGCAAACCGGGCAGCGAGGCCGCGGCGAGCTTTGCGGTGCAGGCCGAACCCGGTGACCGCCGTTTTTCGGCGCCGGAGTGGAAGCAGAGTCCGATCTTCGACTACATCCACCAGAGTTACCTGCTCAACGCCCGCTATCTGAAGGAGCTCGTCGAAATCGCACCGGTCGAGGACGACAAGGCGAAGAACCGGCTGCGCTTCCTGGCGCGCCAGTATCTCGACGCCGTTGCTCCGTCGAATTTCGCAGCGACCAACCCCGAATTCATCAAGCTGGCCGTCGAAACGAAAGGCCAGAGCATCACCGATGGCATCAACAACCTGATCAAGGATTTCGAAAAGGGCCGCATCTCGATGACCGACGATACGGCATTCGAGGTCGGCAGGAACCTGGCGACCACCGAAGGCGCCGTGGTCTATGAGAACGAGCTGATCCAGCTGATCCAGTACGCGCCGCTCGGCAAGACCGTCGCGAAGCGGCCGCTGGTGATCGTGCCGCCATGCATCAACAAGTTCTACATCCTCGACCTGCAGGCCGAGAACTCGTTCGTCCGCTATGCGGTGGAGCAGGGCAATACCGTCTTCCTCGTCTCGTGGCGCAACGTCAAGGCCGAGCAGGGCCGGCTGGGCTGGAACGATTACCTGGAAATGGGGCCGCTCGACGCGCTGCGCGTCGTCCGTGAGATCACCGGCGAGGACAAGGTCAATGCCCTCGGCTTCTGCGTCGGCGGCACGATTCTCTCGAGTGCGCTGGCGGTGCTGGCGGCGCGTGGCGAAGATTGGGTCGCGAGCCTGACGTTGCTGACCACGCTGCTCGATTTTTCGGATACGGGCGAGATCGGCCTGCTCATCGACGAGCACAGCTGTGCGATGCGTGATGCCACGATCGGCAAGGGCGGCCTGCTCACCGGGCGCGAGCTGTCGTCGACCTTCTCGGCACTGCGGGCCAACGACCTGATCTGGAACTATGTCGCCGGCAACTACCTGAAAGGCCAGAAGCCGCAGGCCTTCGATCTGCTCTACTGGAATTCCGACTCGACCAACCTCGCCGGACCGTTCGCCGCGTGGTACATGCGCAACCTGTATCTCGACAACAGCCTGCACATTCCGGGCAAGCTCGAGATGTGCGGCGTCAAGGTCGATCTCGGCAAGGTGAAGATGCCGAACTACCTGCTGGCAGCGCGCGAGGACCATATCGTGCCGTGGCAGACCGCGTACCTGAGCACGCGCGTGCTCGGCGGTGACTCGCGTTTCGTGCTCGGCGCCTCCGGGCACATCGCCGGCGTGATCAATCCGGCGTCGAAGAACAAGCGCAGCTACTGGGTCAATGACGATTCGAAGTCCGATGCCGAAGCCTGGCTGGCGGCGTCGGAGGAGAAGAAGGGGAGCTGGTGGTCCGACTGGTCCGCCTGGCTGAAGCAGCATGCAGACGGTGACTGTCCTGCGCGGGCGAAGCTCGGCGGCGGCAGATACAAGCAAATCGAGCCGGCACCGGGCCGTTATGTAAAAGAGAAGGCGTAACAGGGAGAAGGACGCCGAAGTGCAGGCGGTGGGTTCTTCCAGGATTCCTCAACAGGCAGATCTCATATAGAGAAGGAGAAGAACATGCCAAGAGTTGCACTCGTTACCGGGGGTATGGGCGGTCTGGGCGAAGCCATCTGCATCAAGCTGGCGGCCTTGGGCTACAAGGTGGTGACCACGCATTCGCCGGGCAATGCCAAGGCGAAGGAATGGCTGGCCTCGATGAACAACATGGGCTACGGCTTCAAGGCCTACCCGTGCGACGTTGCCGATTTCGACTCGTGCAAGGAATGCGTCGATACGGTGACCAAGGAAGTCGGTCCGGTCGACGTGCTGGTCAACAACGCCGGCATCACCCGCGACATGACCTTCAAGAAGATGACGAAGGCCGACTGGGATGCCGTCGTCAGCACCAACCTCGATTCGGTGTTCAATATGACCAAGCAGGTCATGGACGGCATGGTCGAGCGCAAGTGGGGCCGCGTCATCAACGTCTCGTCGGTGAACGGCCAGAAGGGCGCTTTCGGCCAGACCAACTACTCGGCGGCCAAGGCCGGCATGCACGGTTTCACCAAGGCGCTGGCGCTCGAAGTCGCCCGGGCCGGCGTGACGGTGAACACGATCTCGCCGGGCTACATCGGCACCAAGATGGTCATGGCGATCCCGCAGGAAATCCTCGATTCGAAGATCCTGCCGCAGATTCCGGTGTCGCGCCTCGGCAAGCCGGAAGAGATCGCCGGCCTGGTGGCCTACCTGTCGTCGGACGAAGCCGCGTTCGTGACCGGTGCCAACATTTCGATCAACGGCGGTCAGCACATGTTCTGACCGCTCGGAGAGCAGAGCAGCACTTTTATCAACAGCAGCAGAGGGAAACAGAAAATGACGCAAAGAATCGCACTCGTTACCGGCGCCATGGGTGGTCTTGGCACCGCCATTTGTCAGGAACTGGCCAAGGCCGGTCACAAGGTGGTTGCCGCCTATCATCCGCAGTTCGACAACAAGGACGAGTGGCTGAAGGAGCAGGAAGCTGCCGGCTTCAAGGACTTCATCCCGGTTGCCGGTGACGTTGCCGACCTCGCCTCGGTGCAGGCCATGGTGGCTGAAGCCGAAGCCAAGGCCGGCCCGATCGACATCCTGGTGAACAACGCCGGCATCACCCGCGACAAGATGTTCGCCAAGATGGAACGCGACCAGTGGGATGCCGTCATCGCCACCAACCTGACCAGCCTCTTCAACCTGACCAAGCAGGTCTCGTCGAAGATGGCCG
This sequence comes from Pseudomonadota bacterium, assembly GCA_022705165.1. Lineage (GTDB taxonomy): Bacteria > Pseudomonadota > Gammaproteobacteria > Burkholderiales > Rhodocyclaceae > Proximibacter. The sequence continues at coordinate 28,181 of JAKJEY010000008.1, read as the reverse complement.
AGCGTGGCTGGGGCCGCATCATCAACATCTCGTCGGTGAACGGCGTCAAGGGCCAGATGGGCCAGACCAACTACTCGGCCGCCAAGGCCGGCGTCATCGGCTTCACCAAGGCCCTGGCTGCCGAACTGGCCGCCAAGGGCGTGACGGTCAACGCCATCGCCCCGGGCTACGTCGCCACCAAGATGGTCATGGCCATCCGCGAAGACGTGCTCAAGGGCATCGTTGATTCCGTGCCGATGAAGCGCCTCGCCAAGCCGGAAGAAATCGGCTACGCCTGCGCCTTCCTGGCCAACGAGCTGTCCGGCTTCACCACCGGCGCCACGCTCAACATCAACGGCGGCCTGTACTACCAGTAAGCCGAGGCAGCTGGACAGCGGCCCCGTAAGGGGCCGTTTTTCATACTGATGTATAATTTTGCTTTGCAGCATTTCAAGCCCGGCGAGGCGACAGAGAACGCCCGCTCAGCACACCACGATCTGGAGGAACACCCGTCATGTCGGAGCAACCGCGACTGATCAAGAAATACCCGAACCGCCGTCTCTACGACACCAAGACCAGCGCCTACATCACGCTCAGTGACGTGAAGGATCTCGTACTGGCCTTCGAGAACTTCAAGGTCGTCGACGCCAAGAGCGGCGAGGATCTGTCGCGCAGCATCCTGCTCCAGATCATCCTCGAGGAAGAAACCGGCGGCGTACCGCTGTTCACGACCGAGCTGCTGGCGCAGGTGATCCGCTTCTACGGCCACGCCATGCAGGGCATGCTCGGCAAGTACCTCGAGAACAACATCAAGGCCTTCACCGACTTCCAGTCGAAGATGCAGGAGCAGTCACGCACGCTCTATGGCGGCGAGAACAGCCAGATGCAGAACGACATGTGGACGCAGTTCCTGAATTTCCAGGGGCCGGCGATGCAGCACATGATGTCGGCCTACATGGACCAGTCGAAGAAGATGGTCCAGCAGATGCAGGAGCAGCTGCAGAGCCAGACGCGCAACATGTTTACCGGTTTCCAGTTTCCCAACATTCCGCCCGACGGCAAGAAGCCGGAAGGTGGCGACAAATAGTCGTTTCTTGCAGAGCAGCAATCCGTGAATAGCAATCTTCAGAAGCCGGCGACCGTCGGCTTCGTTTCTTTGGGGTGCCCCAAGGCCACCTCCGATTCCGAGCAGATCCTGACGCGCCTGCGCGCCGAGGGCTACCTGATCTCGGGTTCCTACGACGGCGCCGATCTCGTTGTCGTGAATACCTGCGGCTTCATCGATGCCGCCGTCGAGGAGTCGCTCGATGCGATCGGCGAGGCGCTGAACGAGAACGGCAAGGTCATCGTCACCGGCTGCCTCGGTGCCAAGGACGACGTCGTGCGCAGCGCGCATCCGTCGGTACTGGCGATCACCGGCCCGCATGCGACCGACGAGGTGATGCAGCATATCCATCGTCACCTGCCGCAGCCGCACGACCCGTTCTCCAGCCTGGTGCCGCCGCAGGGTATCCGCCTGACGCCCGAGCACTACGCCTACATCAAGATTTCCGAAGGCTGCAATCACAGCTGCACCTTCTGCATCATCCCGTCGATGCGCGGCCCCCTGGTCTCGCGCCCGATCGGCGACGTTCTGCAGGAGGCGAAGAATCTCGCCGAGGCCGGCGTCAAGGAGATCCTGGTCATCTCGCAGGACACCTCGGCCTACGGCGTCGACCTCAAGTACCGCATGGGCTTCTGGGGCGGTCGCCCGGTCAAGACGCGCCTGAAGGAGCTGTGCGAGGCCCTTGCCGAGTTCGGGATCTGGGTGCGCCTGCACTATGTCTATCCGTATCCGAGCGTGGACGACCTGATTCCGCTGATGGCGGAGGGCAAGCTGCTGCCGTATCTCGACGTCCCGTTCCAGCATGCCAGCCCGCGCATCCTCAAGGCGATGAAGCGGCCGGCCAGCGCCGAGAACAACCTGGAACGGATCAAGGCCTGGCGCAGCATCTGCCCCGAGATCACGATCCGCTCCACCTTCATCGCCGGCTTCCCGGGCGAGACGGAAGAGGAATTCGAGGAACTGCTCGGATTCCTCGAGGAAGCGAAACTCGACCGCGTCGGGTGCTTTGCCTACTCGCCGGTCGAAGGCGCCGTCGCCAACGATCTTCCCGGCGCCGTTCCGGAGGAAGTGCGGCAGGAGCGCCAGCGCCAGCTGATGGAGCTGCAGGAGGACATCTCGGCCGAACTGATGGCCGCCAAGATCGGCCGCGAGATCGAAGTGCTGGTCGACGAGGTGGACGAGGAGGGTGCCGTGGCCCGCAGCAAGGCCGATGCACCGGAGATCGACGGCCTCGTCTATCTCGACGGCGTCTTCGACGTCGAACCGGGTGACTTCCTCACCGTGCGCGTGGTCGACACCGACGCGCACGACCTCTACGCCGAGCGCGTCTGAAGATGGCGGCATGAAGATCGGCGTCGCGCTCGGCAGCGGTTCCGCCCGCGGTTGGGCGCATATCGGGGTGCTGCGCGCGCTCGCCGAGATCGGCGTCAAGCCCGATATCGTTTGCGGCACCTCGATCGGTGCCTTCGTCGGCGCTGCCTATGCCAACGGCGATCTCGCGCGACTGGAAGGCTGGGTGCGCTCGCTGACCTGGCAGGAAGTAGTCGGTTTCTTCGACGTCGGCGCACGCGGCGGGCTGATCAAGGGCGACAAGCTGATGGCCTTCTTCGAACGCCATTTCGTCGACCACGATTTCAGTGCCTTGCCCCTGCCGTTCGCCTGCGTCGCCACGGACCTGCTGAGCGGACGCGAGGTCTGGCTCAGGGAAGGCAGCGTCGCCGATGCCGTACGTGCTTCGGTCACGCTGCCGGGGCTGCTGGCGCCGCAAGCCCGCGAGCGGCAACTGCTCGTCGATGGCGGACTGGTGAACCCGGTGCCGGTATCGCTGGCACGCGCGCTGGGGGCCGATCTGGTCATCGCCGTCGATCTCGGTTCGGACGTCGTCGGCCACCGTTTCAAGGGCCGGCCGCTGCCGAGCTGGCGCCAGCGCCTCGACCAGTGGCTGGGGCGCAGCGAGTCGCCGGACACCGCCGTCGGCCCCTCGTTGCTCGACGTGGTCGCCGGCAGCATCAACATCATGCAGGTACGCATTGCCCGCAGCCGGCTTGCCGGTGAACCGGCCGACGTGCTGATTGCGCCACGCCTCGCCCAGGTCGGCCTGTTCGACTACCATCGCGGCGAGGAAGCGATCGAGGAAGGGATGGAGGCCGTACGCGTGATGCAGCCGGCCATCCTGCGTGCGCTGGAACGCGACGCCGGCACACCGACCGGCAAGGATTGAGGAGGACTGATGGATATCGTCGCTCGCCTGCGTGAAATCGTCGGCACCGCCCATGTGCTGTGCGGCGAGGACATGGCGCCGTATCTCGTCGATTGGCGCGGCCGATACCGCGGCGCGGCGCATTGCGTCGTGCGACCCGGCAATGCCGCCGAAGTCGCCGCCGTCGTTCGCGCCTGTGCCGACGCCGGTGCGCCCATCGTCCCCCAGGGCGGCAACACCAGCCTGTGTGGCGCGGCGACGCCGGATGATTCCGGCACTGCCGTTGTTATCGCCATGGGGCGCATGAACCGCGTGCGCGCCGTTGACGCCGGGAACGGCACGCTGACTGCCGAAGCCGGCTGTACGCTCGCTGCCGTGCAGGCCGCCGCGCATGAAGCGGGGCGCCTGTTTCCGCTTTCGCTGGCCGCCGAGGGCACGGCGCAACTGGGTGGCAACCTTTCCACCAACGCCGGCGGCGTGCAGGTACTGCGCTACGGCAACACGCGCGAACTGACCCTCGGCCTGGAAGTGGTGCTGCCGTCCGGCGAGGTCTGGAACGGCCTGCGCGGCCTGCGCAAGGACAACACCGGCTACGACCTCAAGCAGCTCTTCATCGGCGCCGAGGGCACGCTCGGTCTCATCACCGCCGCGACGATGAAGCTCTTTCCGCTGCCGACGGCAGTGGCGACAGCGTGGGTTTCGGTCTCCTCGCCGCGTATGGCGATCGACCTGCTGGGCGCACTGCAGACTGTCTTCGGTCCCTTGCTCACCGCCTGCGAACTGGTCTCCGAGGTGTCGCTCGGACTCGTCCTGCAGCACATCCCGAATGCCGCCCGGCCACTGGCCGGCAGCCCGTGGTACGTCCTCATCGAGCTGACCTCCGGCGGTGACGACGCAGAGCTGCGCGAGCGCCTTGAAACCTTCCTCGGCGCGGCCCTCGAACATTCAGAGTGCGACGATGCCGTCGTCGCGCGCAGCGAAGCACAGGCGCGCCAGCTCTGGTCACTGCGCGAAAACATCTCGGAGGCACAGAAGATCGAAGGCATCAGCATCAAGCACGATGTGTCGCTGCCGATCTCGCACATTCCGGCCTTCCTCGACGAAGCCGGGGCCGCGCTTGCAGCGCGCTGGCCGGGCTTGCGCGTCGTTGCCTTCGGACATGTCGGCGATGGCAACCTGCACTACAACCTGTCGATGCCCGTTGCGGGAGACAACCGTGCGCTGATCGACGCGCAGCCGCTGGTAAACGAGCTCGTGCACGACCTCGTCCATGCCCATCAGGGCAGCATCAGCGCCGAGCATGGTTTGGGGCAGCTCAAGCGCGCGGAAATCCTGCGCTACAAGAGTCCGCTCGAGATGGAAATGATGCGTGCCGTGAAGCAGGCGCTCGACCCGCTGGGGCTGATGAACCCGGGCAAGGTGCTGTAGCCGGCCGCTGCCCGCGCGCCTCATCGAAGGCAGGCGGCTTGGTATGCTATCGTCCTCGCTGCAGCCCTTGGCTGCGCACTACGTTGCCGGCTGCATTCGCCCGGACTGGTTAGCAGGACATCCACATCGTGTCGCAGACTCGCACACCGCTTACGTCACGCCCACCCGACGCCAGGACGCAGCGCGCCGTTCTCGTGCCGCCCTTCGCCTTCTTCGCCGGTACCCTTGTGCTCGCGCTCGCCCTGGCCGTGCTCAATGCCCGCTTCGGTTCGCTCAACCTGCTGCCCGGCGAAAGTTTGTGGCTGCCTGCCGTCATCCTCATCATGCTCTACGCGATGCTGCTCAACGGCCACCTGCTGCGGGCCGGGCTGGCACTGCCGGAACGGACTCGCGTCCGCCATCTGCTGGTGGCGGTTTCTACGCTCGTGGCCGCGCCGGTCCTCGGGATGCTGGTTGCCCCCGCCTTGAACGGGCTGATCGGCGCGGGCCCGGAACGCATTGCGGTCGTGGGCATCGCCGGCATCGAAACGACGCACGTCAGCCGCAGTTCGCGCCTCCACTATTACGCGCGTCTGGATGAGGCGGCGGCATCGCTGCCCCCCGGGCGTTATTTCATGGGGCGCTACGACGAGGCCTGGGAGCCCCCCGAGACGCATGCGACGCCGCTGTCGATCACGCGGGTTTCGGTTCGCTACCGGACGGGCCTGCTCGGTGCACGAACTCTGCTCGAAGTCGCTCCGGCCAGTGCGGACACGCGATGAGAATGGCACGGAAGAACGGTGTGCCGCTGCTCGTCGCGTCGCTGTCAGTGCTCATGATCGCGGCAGCGAGTGCGCAGGAAGGTGCCGGACAGACCGTGCGCGAGCGTATCCGGGAACGCGTCGAACAGCGCCGCGCCAAACCGCCCGCCGTAACCGAGCCTTCGCCAGCGACAGCCTTCTTGGCCGGCGATCAGGTACGGACGCTGGCGCACGGCGGCCAGCAGCGCCGCTATCTGATCCATGTGCCGCCGGGGCTCGACCAGAGCCGGCCGGCGCCGCTGGTCGTCGCCTTGCACGGTGGCGGGGGGCATGCCGAGTACATGGCCGACGATTCGCGCTATGGTCTCATCGGCGCGGCCGACCGGAACGGTTTCATCGTCGTCTTTCCCAACGGCGACAGCCGTTTCCCCGGCGGCAGGCTGGCCACCTGGAATGCCGGCGGCTGCTGCGGCGAAGCGCGTGACAGGGGCATCGACGATGTCGGCTTCGTACGCGCTGTCGTCGCCGACGTGCAGGCAGGACTGCGCATCGACCCGGCACGCATTTTCGCGACCGGCATGTCCAATGGCGCCATGATGAGCTACCGGCTGGCCTGCGAGGCGGCAGATCTCTTTCGCGGCGTTGCCGCTGTTGCCGGCACCGAGGCCGTTGCGCACTGCCATCCCTCTCGGGCCGTAGCCGTTCTGCACATCCATGCCCGGAACGATACCCACGTGCTGTTCAGTGGCGGTGCCGGGGAGGACGCCTTCCGTGATTGTTCGAAGGTCATGGAATTTGTCTCGGTGCCGGAGACCGTCGCGCGCTGGGTGTCCCGCAACCAGTGCCGGCCTGCGCCGCGCCGGACACATGAGGTGCCTGGCGCCTACTGCGAGCGTTACGAGGGATGCCGCGCCGGCGGCGAGGTCCAGCTCTGCGTCACCGAGGCCGGCGGCCATTCCTGGCCGGGCGCGCGTGCCGTGCGGCGTGGCAAGGAGGCAGCGTCGACGGCGCTGGATGCGGGCAGCGTGATCTGGGCGTTCTTTTCGGATCTTTCGACGGCCCGCTGAGCGACTGCCATCCCCGGCCGTCTCCGGTCCATCGCCCGTCGCCTTTGCGCAGCGGGCCGGCCGGGCTCCTCAATGCAGCGTCGGGTTTGGCGGGGTCTCGCCGTCGAACAGGGCCGCCACGTCGGCGGCGCTGAAGCGGTAATCGTGGTTGCAGATGTCGTCGTGGATGAGGATCTCGCCATGCTCGGACAGGATGGCTTCAGCTTCGGCGCGGCCGAGTTGCAGCAGCATGCCGCGTACCTTGTCCCAATCCCTCGGGCAGTGATAGACCACCGGGCGCGGTTCGAACAGACGCTTGTCCTCTTCCGGGAACACGCGCGTGAGCAGCGCTTCGGGGCGCAGCGCGAGCAGTTCCTCGGTTTTGAGCGTGGCTGCGAGGTGCACCAGGCGGTTCCAGCCGTCGGCGTCCTTTTCGTCGGCGCCGGGGAGTTTCTGCAGGAAGAGGCCGCAGGCCGCGTCGGCATTGGCCGCCAGCAGGAGCTTCGCCGGTTGCTGCTCGGACTGGACCAGGAAGGTTTCGAAGATTTCGGCGATGCTGTTGCCCTGCAGCGGTACGTAGCTCTGATAGGGCTGGCGGGCGAGCGGCGTGTCGAGTGTCATCAGGAGCTTGCCGTCGCCGATCAGGTCGCATAGCGGGGCATCCGCGATGCCCGGCTCGTGACGGGCCATGCCGCGGATCTGCAGGTCCTGATTGACGTCGAGGATCATCGACTTGAGCGGGCCGTGGCCGGAAAGCTGGAACGAGAGTTTTCCGGGCTGCTTGAGGTTGCCGCCAATGATGGTCGCGGTCGCCGTCATCTCGCCGAGCAGGCGCGTGACGGGCGCGGGATAGGCTCGGTCGAGCTGCATGCCCTGCCAGGCGGTGCCGAGGCGCACGAAGGCGCCGCGGATGTCGAGTTCCTCGAACAGGAAGCGGAGGACGTAGCTGTCGGCCATCTTGGGGTCTCCGGTCCCGCGATTTGCCTGTGCCGCAGGCGATTCGGGACGAACGGTTGTCGGTTTACTTCAGCGTTGCGTAGGTGTCGGCATCGAAGCCGACAAGGAGCGCCTTGCCGGTGTCGAGCACCGGCCGCTTGATCAGGCTGGGGTATTCGGCCATCAGCGCCAGCGCCTTCCTTTCGTCGACGTCGGCACGTTGCGCGTCGGAGAGCTTCTTCCACATCAGGCCGCGCGTGTTCAGCAGCTTCTGCCAGCCGGCACGCCTGTTCCAGTCTGGCAGGTGCGTGGCGGCGACGCCGGCCTTCTTGTAGTCGATGAATTCGTAGGCGGTGCCCTGTGCATCGAGGCAGGCCATCGCCTTCTTCATCGTGTCGCAGTTCTTGATGCCGTAGATGACCATGGTCAATGTGCTGTCTTTTGGGAAGGCGCATTCTAGCAAAGCACGGTGGCCAGCTGTGGGGCGAGGGTCCCGTCCCCGAGCGCGCTGCAGGCGCAATACATTGCGATACAAGTTCGCAACAGACGGCGCTGGCGGTCGCGGCTTAGAATTTTGTCATGAGATTTTCAGGAGCTGCATGATGATTCGCAACCGACACCTGCTCGCGGGACTCGTTCTGGTGCCGTTGGCGTTGTGGGCCGCCGCCGTGCTGCCCGGCATCGCGACCGACAATGGCGGTTTCTGGCAATGGCGCCGTGCCGTGGTGCTGTTCTCCGGGGTCCTCGTGCTCTGGTGGATGAGTGCCGGCATCCTCCTCGCGACACGCCCGGCCTGGCTGGAGCGTGCGCTCGGCGGCCTCGACCGTCTCTATCGCCTGCACCGCGACATCGGCATCGGTGCCGGCGTGCTCGTCTTCATGCACTGGATGGCGGAGTGGGCGCCAAAGAACCTCAGCAAGCTCGGCCTCTTGCCGCCGCGCGGGCGTGGCCCGAGGGGCGAGCCGTCGCTATGGATCGACCTGGCGAAGGACGTTGGCGAGTGGACGGGCTACATCGTCATGGCACTGGTCGTCGTCTCCCTGCTGCGGCGCGTGCCGTATCGCGCCTTCCGGCTGATACACAAGGTGTTCGCGCTGCTCTTCGTGGCCGGTACCTTCCACGGTCTCGTGCTGCTGCCGCGCGACTGGTGGAGTGGTCCGCTCGCCTGGAGCACCGCGCTGCTCGCCGCGGCCGGTGTCGCCGCCGCGCTGCTTTCGCTCAGCGGGCGCATCGGTGTCCGGCGTCGCCATGCGGCGCGCATCGAGGCGCTCGTCGCGCGCAGCGACGGCGTGCTGGAAGTGACGCTGCGTCCGGCCGCAGGCTGGCCGGGGCACCGTGCCGGACAATTCGTGCTGGTCGATTTCGGGCACCGCTTCGAGGGGGCGCATCCGTTCACCGTCGCTTCCGCATGGTCGGCGGCACAGGGGACGGTCATCCTGGCGATCAAGGCGCTCGGCGACTACACCCGCAGTCTGCCGCGGCTTTTGCAGGTCGGCCAGGCAGCGACGCTGGAAGGCCCGTATGGCGGTTTCGACTTTGCGGCACGGGAAGCCGATGGCCGGCAGGTGTGGGTGGCAGGTGGTATCGGCGTCACGCCGTTTCTCGCACGCCTGCGCGAACTGCGGGAGAAAGGCCGGCGCGCGGATGGCGTGGCCTTGTTCTACAGCGTGCGCAACGACGCGGTGGATGCTTTCGGCGGCGAGCTCGCCGACCTCTGCCGTGCCACCGGCGTTCAGCTGCAGCGCTGGGAAAGCGATGCGCAGGGGCCGCTTCCCGCCGCGCTGATCGGCAGGCAGGCCGGGCGTGGCAGTAGCGTCTGGTTCTGCGGCCCGTCAGCCTGGGGCGAGTCGCTTCGTCTCTGGTTGCGCAATGCGGGCCTGCCCGGCGGGGCTTTCCACCGCGAATATTTCGAGTTCCGCTAGGGCGGGGAAAAGGCGAATGGCGGTTGAGGAACGGGTATGGCGTACGGCCTGATGGCGGCAGTCGTCGCAAGCATCCTGTTGCTTGTGCTGCTCGTGCGCAGACAGCTGCATCGCGCACTGGCACCGGAGCGCGTTGTCAGCAAGACGTCACCAGCGAGCCTCGGGCTTGCCTGTAGCGAGATCAGGTTGCCGACACGGAACGGCAAGACGCTGGCCGGCTGGTTCGTGCCGGCATCCGGTCCGGGGCCGCATCCCGCCGTCGCCGTTGTCCATGGCTGGGGCGGCAATGCGGAAACCATGCTGCCGCTGGCCACACCCCTGCATGCGGCAGGTTTTGCGGTGCTGTTCTTCGAAGCCCGCTGCCATGGACAAAGCGACGAGGACAGCTTCACGTCGCTGCCGCGCTTCGCCGAGGATTGCGCGGCGGCGGTCGAGTGGTTGCGCGTGCACGCAGGCCTCGGCGGTCGCGGAAGCGGGGGAATCGCGCTGGTCGGGCATTCGGTGGGCGCCGGCGCGGCCTTGCTCGCTGCGGCTCGCGATCCCGGCATCGCTGCCGTCGTCAGCATTGCGGCCTTCACGCATCCGGAGGCGATGATGCGGCGCTGGTTTGCGTTGCGCGGCATCCCCCAGCGGCCGCTCGGCTCGCTGATCCTGGGCTACATCGAGCGGGTCATCGGGCACCGCTTCGACGACATTGCACCAATCGCCACCATCCGGCGGCTGCATTGCCCGGTGCTGCTGGTGCATGGTGGCGAGGATGAAACCGTGCCGGTGGCGGAAGCGCACGCAATCCACGCTGCCGGCGGGCCGAACGTGCAGTTGAAGATCGTGGCGGGCAGCCACGACGACTATGCGGATCTGGAGCGCGAACTGCCGGCGCTGGTGGAGTTCCTGCGCGCGGCGGTTCGTTGAGGGAAATCAGCGCTGCAGCTTGGCGAAGGCCGCAGCCATCGAGCCCTGCGGCTCATGTTGCGGGCGCGAGTCACGGCGCTGTGTCTGCTGTCCGGGCCGATTTCCGGCAGAAGGCGGCATACCTTTCTTCTGCGTCGGCGTATCCGACATGCGCATGGTCAGCGCCACGCGCTGGCGCTGCAGGTCGACTTCCAGCACCTTGACCTTGACGATGTCGCCGGCCTTGACCACTTCGTGCGGATCCTTGACGAAGCGGTCGGCGAGCGCCGAGACGTGCACGAGGCCGTCCTGATGCACCCCGATATCGACAAAGGCACCGAAGTTGGCGACGTTGGTGACCACGCCTTCGAGCATCATCCCCGGCTCCAGGTCGGAGAGCTTCTCGACGCCTTCGCGGAAGGTGGCCGCCTTGAACTCGGGGCGCGGGTCGCGGCCCGGCTTTTCCAGTTCCTTCAGGATGTCCTGCACCGTCGGCAGGCCGAACTGATCGTCGGCGTACTTCGCGGCGTTCACGGCCTTCACCGTGCGTGAATCGCCGATCACTTCCTTGATGCCCTTCTTGATGTCGGCGAGGATGCGCTCGACCACAGGGTAGGCTTCCGGGTGCACGGCGGAGGCATCGAGCGGGTTGTCGCCATTGATGACGCGCAGGAAGCCGGCGGCCTGCTCGAACGTCTTGTCGCCCAGGCGGGGCACCTTGAGCAGCGCCTGGCGGTCGGCGAAGGCGCCGTGAATGTCGCGGTAGGAAACGATGTTGGCGGCGAGGCTGGAATTGAGGCCGGAGATGCGGGTGAGCAGGGCCACCGAGGCGGTATTCACGTCGACGCCGACGGCGTTAACGCAGTCCTCGACGATGGCGTCCAGCGTCTTCGCCAGCCGTGTCTGCGAGACGTCGTGCTGGTACTGGCCGACGCCGATTGCCTTCGGCTCGATTTTCACCAGTTCGGCCAGCGGGTCCTGCAGGCGACGGGCGATCGACACCGCGCCGCGCAGGCTGACGTCGAGCTCCGGGAATTCCTTCGCGGCGAATTCGGAGGCCGAATAGACCGATGCGCCGGCTTCCGAGACCATGATCTTGGTCAGCTTCATCGCCGGGTAGCGCTTCATCAGGTCGCCGACCAGCTTGTCGGTTTCGCGCGAGGCGGTGCCGTTACCGATGCTGATCAGTTCAACCTGGTGCTTGGCGCACAGCGCGGCGAGCACGTGCAGCGAACCTTCCCAGTCGCAGCGCGGCTCGTGCGGATAGATGGTGGCAGTGTCGAGCAGCTTGCCGGTACGGTCGACCACGGCGATCTTGCAGCCGGTGCGGATGCCGGGGTCGAGGCCGAGCACGGCGCGCGGGCCGGCCGGAGCAGCGAGCAGCAGGTCCTTCAGGTTGCGGCCGAAGACGCGGATCGCTTCTTCCTCGGCGCGCTCACGCAGGGCGTTCATCAACTCCAGCTCGAGGTGCATGAAGACCTTGATCTTCCAGGTCCAGCGCACGGTGTCGGAGAGCCACTTGTCGGCCGGGCGCCCCTGATCCTTGATGCCGAAGCGGGCGGCGATGCGGGATTCGCAGGGGTTGGGGCCAACCGGCTTCGTTTCCGGATCGAGCTCGGAATCGAGCACCAGCGAGACCTGCAGCACGCCTTCGTTGCGACCGCGGAAGAGGGCGAGTGCGCGGTGGGAGGGGATGTCTCCCAGAGGTTCCGAATAGTCGAAATAGTCGCGGAACTTGGCGCCTTCGGTTTCCTTGCCTTCGGCAACGACCGACTTCACGACGCCGTGTTCGTCGAGATATTCGCGCAGCGCGCCGAGCAGTTGGGCATCCTCGGCGAACTGCTCCATGAGGATCTGGCGGGCGCCGTCGAGGACCGCCTTGGTATCGGCGAAGCCGGCTTCGGCGTTGAAAAACTTCGCTGCCTCGGTTTCCGGCACCAGCGTCGGGTCGGCGAGCAGCACCTCGGCGAGTGGGGCGATGCCGGCTTCACGGGCGATCTGCGCCTTGGTGCGGCGCTTCTGCTTGTAGGGCAGATAGAGGTCTTCCAGTCGCTGCTTGGTTTCTGCCTGCAGGATCTCGGCCTTCAGTTCCGGAGTCATCTTGCCCTGTTCCTCGATCGAGGCGACGATCGCGGCACGGCGCTCTTCGAGCTCGCGCAGGTAGGTCAGGCGCTCTTCCAGCGTGCGCAGCTGGGTGTCGTCGAGATTGCCGGTGACTTCCTTGCGGTAGCGGGCGATGAAGGGGACGGTGGCGCCTTCGTCGAGCAGCTGGACGGTGGCGATGACCTGCGACGGGCGGACGCCCAGTTCAATGGCAATACGGTGTTCGATGGGAGCGAGCATGCGGGATATCGGTGAAAGCGTGGTGAAAGCGGTGGGTCGGCGTGACGGGGTCAGCGGGGGGTATTGCCGGAGAGGGGCGAACTATGCAGAAACGGGTCGAAAAACTCAAGCAGTGCGGCGTCGGAACCCCGGCTGATTTTCCAGGTGCCTGTTCCGAAAGGACAATCAGGTCGGCTGCCGGGCCTTCCACCAGCTGATGAAGGTCGCAGAATCGACCGGTTTCGAATAGAGGAAGCCCTGCGCCAGCGGGCAGCCCAGGTTCATCAGCAATTGCGCCTGCTCGTCGGTTTCGATGCCCTCGGCGATGATCGACAGCCCCAGCGACTGGCCGAGGCTGATGACCGTCTGCGCGATGCTGGCGCCGGAGGCACGTGTCGAGCCGAGATCGCGCACGAAGGCGCGGTCGATCTTCAGGCGGTCGATCGGCAGGCGGTGCAGGTAGGCAAGCGATGAAAAACCGGTGCCGAAATCGTCGATCGCGATCTGGATGCCCATGGTCTTGAGTTCGGTCAGGATCGTGATTACCGTTTCCGCATCGAGCATGGCGACGCTCTCGGTGATCTCGAGTTCGATGCGGTCCGGTGCAATGCCGGTCCTGTCGAGCGCTGCCCGCAGTCGTGGCAGGAATTGCGGGTCGCGGAACTGGACCAGCGAGACGTTGATCGCCATGCGCACGCCGCTCAGTCCGGCAGAATCCCAGTGGCGCAGTTCATTGACCGCTGTTTCGAAGACCCAGGCGCCGAGATCGACGATCAGGCCGGAGTATTCGGCGAGCGAGATGAACAGGTCGGGACGGATGAAGTTGCCGTCGCTATCACGCCAGCGGATCAGCGCCTCGGCGCCGATCACGCGCCCGCTGACGAGTTCGATCTGCGGCTGGTAATGCAGCTCGAGCCCGCGCTGGTGTTCCACCGCGAGACGCAACTCGTGCAGCAGGTCGAGCCGGCTACGGGTGGCGGTGGCCATGTCGGTGGTGTAATAGTGCCAGCGTCCGCGATCGCCGCTCTTGGCGCGGTTCAGCGCGATGTTGGTCGCCTTCAGCAGGTCGATGCCGTCACTGCCGCTCGCTTCGTCGAGGCGGGTCAGGCCGATCGTCGCCTGGATGGGCAGCGAATATTCGCCGACCGAGAAGGGGCGGCGGAAATGATCCATCAGCTGCACCGGGTCGAGCGCATCGTCCGGCCCGAGCAGGCCGAAGACGTCGCCGCCGACGCGGGCGAGCGTCATCTTCGGCAGCAGCGAGGCGCTCAGGCGCTGCGCGACCGAAAGCAGCAACTGGTCGCCCTTCTGGTGCCCAAGAGCGTCGTTGAGTTCCGAAAAGTGGTCGATGTCGATCAGCGCCATGGTCCAGCCCCGTTCGCCGGAACGCAGGTGGTCGTCGACCCTCGCAACGTAACCGACACGATTGGGCAGGCGGGTCAGCCGGTCGGAATAGGCGGAAAAGCTGAGATCCGCGATCAGGCCGGCATTTTCCAGGCCGACGCCGATATTCACGCAATAGACGGCGAGCAGCTGTTCCTCGGCCGGCGTGAGGCCGGCCTCCGTCGACACCAGCAGCACGGCCGGCGCGGATTCGGTGCTGGCGATGAAGAAGGCGGCATCCTTTCCCGCCACCTCGTTCTGCCTGACGGCCACCGCGCGTTCCACCAGCGCTGCCGCGTTGCCGAGGTCGTTGAGCGGCCGGCCGAGATGGCGGGCATAGCCGTTGCAGGCCCCGATCACGTAGTACGGTGGTTGGTCGAGATGGCTGCCATAGGAGGCCCGGTGTGCGCACAGGGCAATGTCGGCTGAGGTTCTGCCGAGGATTTTCTCGGCACTGCTGACCGCCGCGGCAGCGAAACCCGCGACATCGCGGTTGGAAAAAAGCACCGGGGCGGCATCGACGATGGATTTCAGACCGTGGCGCCCGATGATGATGGTGCGCAGCTGGTCGTAGGAGCGGACGGCGGTGGTCAGTGTCGTCAGTAGCCGCACGCGCGTCAGCTCGGACTTCGTCTTGTAGTCGTTGATGTCGTATTCACGGATGACGCGCATTTCCGGTGCGTAGCCGGGTTGCCCGGTACGCAGGATGATGCGCATTTCGCTGCGCCCGAGGTCGCGACGGATGTTGCGGACGAGGTCGAGCCCGGCGCTTTCGTTCTCCATGACGACGTCGAGAATGGCGACGGCGATGTCGTCGTCGTTCCTGACCAGTTCCAGCGCTTCCTGCCCGGAATGCGCGTGCAGGAAATGGAGCGGGCGACCGTCGATGCGGATGTCCTGCATCGCGAAGACGGTGGCGTTGTGAACGCCGGGATCGTCATCGACGATCAGGATGTGCCAGGGTTTTCCGCTCGCGAGTTCCTTGTCCTCGATGCCGTGCGCGAGGTCGTCGAAGATGTGCAGGCTGTCGTCAGACTGGTCGCTGGTCATTGCGGTCGCGGCTGGCTTCCGGGGCGTTGTCGTGGGCGTTGGGTGCTGTCAGGGGCATTTTAATCACAAACGTCGTTCCCGCGCCAACGCGGCTTTCCACGGAAATTCGCCCGCCGAGGATGCTGGTCACGATGTTGTAGACGATGTTCAACCCCAGCCCGCTGCCTCCCTGGCCGAGCTTGGTCGTGAAGAAAGGATCGAAAATGCGTCGGAGGTGTTCGTCGGGGACGCCGTTGCCATCGTCGCTGACCGAGAGGCGAACCTCGCCCTCATGCGGCTGGCTGCCGCGCAGGATGATGGTGCCGGCAAGGCGTCCGTCGAAGGCGTGCAACACGGCGTTGTTGACGAAATTGGTGATGATCTGCCCGAGCGGCCCCGGGAAGCTGTCCATCACGATCCCCTTCGGGATGTCGACGGTGACTGTGTACGGCGTCTTGCGCATCGTCGGCGACAGCGTGGTGAGTACTTCGCCGACAACTTCGGCGAGGTCGAAGGTACGTCGCTGGTCGCTGGTCTGGTCGACCGCCACCTGCTTGAAGCTGGCGACCAGGTTGCGCGCCTGGTTCAGGCTGCGCATGAGAAGATCGCTGGCGGTTCGCGCCGAATCGAGGTAGCCGTTCAGGGCGGAACGCTTCAGGGTTCCTTCGGCGACCAGTTCGCCGAATTCGCTGGTCTTGTCATGCAGCGTACTGGCGACGGTGACGGCATTGCCGATGGGCGTGTTCAGTTCGTGCGCGACGCCAGCGACGAGCGCCCCGAGGGCGGCCAGCTTCTCAGAGCGCATCAGCTCATCCTGGGCGAGACGGAGTTCGCCGGTCCGCTGTTCGACGCGGGATTCGAGTTCGCTGTTCAGCTGCGCCATCCGTTCCTCCATCTGGTGGCGCAAGGTGATGTCGGTGATCGACCAGAGATAGCAGGCGCGGCCGCCGATGGCAAAGATCCGGCCGGAGACCTGGCCGTAGATGATGTTGCCACCGGCGCAGCGGTAGCGGACCTCGAAGCGGTCGACTTCGCCGTTGCCGGCGGTGACCTGGCGATAGAGTTCCTCACGGTCGGCATTGTCGACCCAGAGCCCGAAATCGGCGGAAAGATGGCCGATCGCCTGCTCGCGGGAGTAGCCGAGGAGTTCCTGCCAGGCCCGGTTGAAATCGACGACGACACCGGTTTCGACGTCAGTGATGACGAGGGCGACCGGCGAATACTGGACGATCCGCGAGAACTTTTCCTCGCTCTCGCGCAATGCGGCCTCGGCCGCCTTCTGTTTGCTGATGTCGCGGACGACGCCGAGGAGATAGCGCTGCCCGGCGGCCTCGATGATCGAGGCGTTGAGGACACCATCGATCCAGCGCCCGTCGCGGGTGCCAAGTTGCATCGGGTACTCGCGTACGTAGGAATGTCGCTGCAGCCTGTCGATGGCCTCGTTTCGGGTCTGCTGGTCACGCCAGATACCCAGTTCGACGGTCGTCTTGCCGATCGCTTCCTCACGTGCCCAGCCGGTGATCTTTTCGAATGCCTCGTTGACGTCGATGAGCACGCCGGTATCGAGGTAGCTGATCGTGATGTAGTCGAGGCTGGCCTGGAAGGCGCCGGAAAAACGCGCCTCCGAGAGTCTCAGTGCATCCTCTGTCGCCTTTAGGTCCGTGATGTCGCGGCCCTCGGGGATCAGCATGTCCACCCGGCCGTCGCTGCCGATTACCGGCTTCAGGGAGAAGTCGATGATGTGGTCCCGTCCGTCCGGGCCGGGATGGCGCGTCTCGAAGCGGACGAATTCACCGTTGCGTGCCCGTGCGAGGGCGTCGTCGAGTTTCTGCCGCTCGGGCGGGGAACGCCACCAGGGGCCCTCCACGAACGGCCTGCCGATGACCTGGTCCGGCGCGATGCCGGCGAAGGCGAGCGCGGTGCGGTTGGCGTCGAGGAGTGTGCCGTCCGGGCTGAGCAGGCCGATGAACTGGAAGGCCTGGTCGAAGGTGGCGCGGAATTTGGCCTCGTTCTTGCGCAGTGCATCTTCGGCTTCCTTGCGCGCGGTGATGTCCTCCACCGTCGCCACGAAACCGCGAAACGTCCCGTCTGCCGTGCGGATCGGTGTCGCGTGGGCCTGCCCCCACTGGATGCTACCGTCACGGTTGACCACCCGGCGCTCCGAGAAGAAACCGGTCTGTGAGGCCACTGCGCGGCGCCAGTTTTCGCGCATCGGCGCGCGTTCGTCGGGATGGAGATGTTCGATCCAGGAGCCGTCGAGGACTTCCTCGAGCGTGCTGTCGATCAGTTCGAGATAGCGCGGGTTGCACCAGACGAAGCGGGCGTTCTCGTCGGTGACGACCATGCCGAGGTCCGAGCTCTCGGCGAGCGCACGGAAACGCTCCGAATATTCCTCGAATTCACGCTCGAGGCGGTGCACCGTGGACAGGTCGAGGTCGATGCAGTAGATCTCGGGTTCCCCCTGCAGGTTGCTGATAAGCACCTGCGTCGAGTAGATCGCGATATTGCTGCCGTCCTTGCGGCGAGCCAGATATTCTCCCGGCGCCGGCGCCTTGCCGTCCTCGATGCAGCGTGCGAAGTTGGCGACGAAATCAGCGCGGTCGTCAGGCTGGATGAGCAGTGCCTCGATGCATTGTCCGAGTGCCTCACTGCCGGTGAAGCCATAAAAGGTTTCGCTGGCGCTGTTCCAGTAGATCACCCGGCGCTGCCGGTCATAGCCCTGCACCGCGATGTTGCCGACGCCCTCGAAGATGCTGCGGAAGCGCAGTTCGCTGGCCAGCAGGTGGCGCTCTGCCGCCTTTCGTTCACTGACATCGCTGAATGCCGCGATGGCGGCATAGGGCGTTTCAGCACCGGCGGCAAACAACGGATGGGCGCTGACACTGACCCAGAGGGAACTGCCGTCCATCCGTTCCATCCTGTAAAGCGTGCGTGGGCAGACCTTGCCCGTGTGGAGCGCCTGTCGCAGCGGATAGTCGATCGTTGCCAGTGCCCTGCCATCCTCGTGATGGAGGACGTAAGGGCGCTTCTCGATGCGCTCGTTGCGCAGCCGTTCCAGGTCGACCCCGAGCATCCTGGCAGCGGCCGGGTTTGCCGACAGCACCTCACCATTGCGCGCGACGACGATGATGCCTTCGTCCAGTTCGCTCACCACTGCCAGATGGCGCGTCTCGATTTCATGGCGCCCGGCCAGTTCCTCGCGCAGTTGCTGTGCCGCCCTGGCCAGTTCCGCCGCCTGCCGGCGTTGCGTGATGATCAGCATC
This sequence comes from Pseudomonadota bacterium, assembly GCA_022705165.1. GTDB lineage: Bacteria > Pseudomonadota > Gammaproteobacteria > Burkholderiales > Rhodocyclaceae > Proximibacter. Next base: position 9,937 of record JAKJEY010000008.1, on the reverse strand, counting down.
GCGATGCCCAGCATGAGCATCAATCCCGCCGCCAGGCCGAAGCCGATGGGCGCGAATGCAGTCACGTTGCGCAGGAAGGGGTAATCGAAGTAGTGCAGGCCAAGCAGGCCGAGCAGGATGCCGAGGGCCTGGTAGCCGATGCCCGGGTGTCGGCGGGCGAGCCGGAACAATGTCGCGGCGGCGAGCAGCATGATGACGCCGGCGCTCGCATACAGGGGAAGCGTGCGCAGGAAGAACGGGACGTCGGCACCGGCAACGACGAATTCCCAGATCAGTGCCGTCGCGAGCAGGCCGGCGACCAGTGGCAGGCGGTGCGGCCGATGTTCGAGTTCGCGGGCGCCAAGCCAGAGGCACAGTGCGACGAGTGCGAACAGGAGATCGATGGCAAGCCACAGCCCCTGATGGCCGAGCGTGACGCCGAACTGGGCTGCCATGCGCAGGGTCTGCGCGACAAAGGCAAACGACCAGAAAAACAGTGCGCGCTGAGAGGGATTGAGGCGCCAGAGATAATAGAGCGTCGCCGAGAGAATCGCCGAACTGCCCAGCGTCCCGATCAATGCCGTTTGCAGGGAAAAGTCGATGGCCATCGGGTCAGGCGTGGACGCTGGCTTCCGCTCGGGTTAGATTACCGGCTATTCTGCACGAATCCCCGACCTTGTACAGTTGCATTAACTCGAGAAAGTGCCATGAAAATCGATATCGACCAGTTCAACCTCAAGGACATCCCCGTCAGTCCCGATCGCGTCTTTACCTTTCCGGCCGGTTTGGGCGGTTTCGAGGAAAACAAGCGCTATACGCTCTTCCACGAGGAGGGCAAGCCGACCGTCTTCTGGCTGCAGTCACTCGACGACAAGGATCTCTGCTTCTCGGTGGTGCCGCCGGATCTGCTCAACATCGAATACCAGATCGAGCTGTCGCAGGAAGAGACCGATCTGCTCGAACTGAAGGATCCTGCCGACGCCGTCGTGGTCGTGATCCTCTATCGTGACGAGGCGACGCAGCCAGGCGGCGGCAAGATCGCCGCCAACACGCGCTCGCCGCTCGTCATCAACGGCAAGACCCGCATCGGCATGCAGAAGATCCTGCGCGATGTCGAGTCGAGCTTCGTGGTCCGCGCCCGCTGAGGCTACGCTTTCAGCGCCTGCAACTGGCGCTGGTAGCGGCGGGCGTTCTCGACGTAATGGGCGGCGCTCGCCTGCAGGCGGGCGACTTCCTCGTCGCTGAGTTCGCGCACGACCTTGCCGGGTGAGCCGACGATCAGCACCCGCTCCGGATAGACCTTTCCCTCGGGTATCAGCGTGTTGGCACCGACGATGCTGCCGCGGCCGATGACGGCCCGGTTGAGAATGATCGAGCCGATGCCGATCAGCGAGCCGTCGCCGACCGTGCAGCCGTGCAACATGACCAGATGGCCGACGGTGACGTTGGCACCGATCTGCATGGGCACGCCCTCGTCGGTATGCAGCACCGAGCCGTCCTGGATGTTGCTGTTCTCGCCGATGACGATCGGATCGTTGTCGCCGCGCAGCACGGCGTTCCACCAGATGGAGGACTGGCCGGCAAGGCGGACATCGCCGATCACGGTGGCGTTGGGGGCGATCCAGGCACCGGGGGCAATCTGCGGGTGCTTGTCGCCGAGCGTGAAGACGGGCATGGGAACTCCTCGGATGGATAGGGGACGAAACAGCATGGATTGTATGCGCAAGCGTTCAGGAATTCCCGGCGGGAGGTGCGGCATGAACACGTTCGGCAAGCGGTGGCGTCACCTGCAGCGTTACCTGCACATTGCCGGTTGTTGTCTGCTCGCTCTGCTGCCGATGCCACTCTTCGCCGAGGAGCGCCTGCCGCTTTTCGACGCCCACCTGCACTACAACTGGGAGCCCGCCCCGTTCATGCCGCTCGGGCAGGTCATCGAACTGCTGCGGGCCGAGGGGATCGTCGGCATCCTGGCCAACAGCCGGCCCAACGACGGTACGCGGGCGCTGGTCGATGCGCAGGTGCAAGACATCCGGGTCGTCCCCTTCATTCGTCCCTACCGGGTCCGCAGTGACATTGGCAGCTGGTTCGACGATCCCGCGATCTTCGAGCTGGTTGAGCGCGAATTTGCCCGCGGCGGCTATGCCGGTATCGGCGAATTTCATCTCTACGGCCGGCAGGCGG
>JAKJEY010000008.1:0-7754 GCA_022705165.1 Pseudomonadota bacterium | reverse complement strand
TGGAGTTCTCTGTCCGCCACGGCCTCTATCTGCACGCTCACGCCGATGACGAGGCGCTGGAAATCCTGTTCCGGCACAATCCCAGGGCACGTGTCATCTGGGCGCACACCGGGTTTTCGACCTCGCCGGAAAAGGTCGAGGCCTATCTGGATCGTTACCCGGCGTTGTGGGGCGAGCTGTCCTACCGGCACGGGATCACCGGTGCGGGCGGCGAGCTGTCGCCGGCGTGGCGACGGCTGTTCGAACGCTACCCGGATCGCTTCCTGATCGGTTCGGACACCTGGATCAACGAGCGCTGGGCCGGCTATCCGGCCATCATGGCCGGATACCGTGCCTGGCTGTCACAACTGCCGCGCGATGTTGCGGAAAAGATTGCGTTTCGCAATGCCGAGCGACTGTTCGGGCGGCAATGAATTTCCTGATGCATGCCTGGCTGGCCGGCGATGCGCCGGCCGATCGCGTCGGCGGATTGATCGGTGATTTCGTGAAGGGTCCATTGCCGGGCAATCTGGCCCCGGATCTTGCCGCCGGGGTGGCGCTGCACCGACGCATCGACAGCTTCGCCGAGACGCATCCTGCCTTCCGTGCCAGCCGGGCTCGCGTCAGTGCCGAGCGTCGCCGGGTGGCCGGCATCATGGTCGACCTCTTCTACGACCATTTCATGGCGATTCATTGGTCCCGCTTTCATGCGGCGCCGCTGTCGGCGTATGTGGCGGGACTTTACCGTTTGCTGGCGGACGAACCGTGTCTGCCCGAGCGCTTTCGCGAATTCCTGCCGCGGATGTGTGAGGAGGACTGGCTGTCGGGCTATCGCTCGGTCGAACGGATCGCCGGAGCGCTCGACCGCATGGCCGAACATCGCCTGCGGCGGCCGAATCGGCTGGCGGGGGCCGGTGCCGAGCTGAGCGCGCAGTATCGCGGGTTCGAAAGCGATTTCCTTGTCTTCGCCCCGGCGGCGGCGCGCTACGCGGCAGCCTACCGTGCAGCCCGTTCGGGCTGAGCGGATCAGACCGGCGTCAGGAGGTGGAAGTCGAGCTGGGAGTTGCCGTCCAGGCGCTGTGCGAGCCGCAGCACGACCGTGGTGCCGCCGGTGGGATAGCGCAGCTCCAGTCCATCGGGAACGCTGCCCGGTTGCGACAGCAGGCCTGCAGCGTTGCCGAGTATCGGCATGCGCGGCAGCAGGATGCCCTTGGGGTGCGCGCCCTCTTTGCGTCCCGGCAAGTCGACGACCAGTGCGTGCGGCGAGAGATTCTGCAGCCCGATTTCGAAACGTGCCTGCCCGGCGTTGCTGACGCGCTTTACCAGACAGATCTGCACCTGGCTGCTTTCCCGCGGGCGCAATGCAACGACGTCGCCAACCTCGACCGCGGCAATGTCGCCGCGCACATAACGGACGCCAAACCCGTCCGGGCTTTCGTCGACCAGCGCCCATTCGCTGACGGCCGGCGAACTGGGTCCGCGCTTCGAGCCGTCATCGCGACGACGGCGGTAGGCCGCACCGTTGAGGAAAAGGGTGACGTCGAGCATGCCGATGACGAGGTCGGCCCGAGGCTTGAAGCGCATGCGGGAGAAGCGCCGCGTCGGCTGCGCTCCCCACATCGCCGACAGGCTGCGCAGCATCGACAGCGAGGCATTCGGCAGCAGCCATTCGTGCGGCATGTCGAGTCGTGTCTTGGCACCGATATCGCTGCGGATCGTCGCGGCAAGCTCACTGCAGTCGAGATAGAGGCAATCGCCCTTGCCGGCATCGCGGATGCGTACGAGCGGCTTCCCGGGGCCGGCCTCGCCGGGGGTGACGACGAAGAGCGGCGCACCGGGCTTCAATTCATTGAATTGCGCCTTGTGCCGCAGGCGGACGAGTCCGCTTGCCCGCGTCGCGCAGTCGAGCAGTGCATCGAGCTCGGTACGCACGAACTTGCCCGGATCGGCGTAGGCGATGAGCAGGGTCGATACGTACAGGTGTTCGATCTGCGGGCCGCTGCGTGCCGGGCCGAGCAGATCGAGGCGCGCTGCAGCGCGATAGATTTCGTGGAGTTGCTGCCAGGAGGCCGCGGAAGGCATGGCGTACGCCCGGTAGGCGAGCAACTGGCGGCGGCGCAGCGAGGCGATGGCGCGTTGCAGCGCGTGCTGCACGAGCGGGGCCAGGCCTTCGGCCAGCCGGCGCATCTCGATGCTGGTCGCCACGTTGCCGTAGCCGGCGGCGAGCGCCTTGAGCAGGTTGTCGGCGGCGAGGGCGCGCAACTGCGTGCGTGGCGAGAAGGGGAGGCTCGCCGTCTCGATCTCCCGCTCGAGCAGCGGCAGCAATTCCTGTGCGACGTCGTCGAAGGTATCGAGCAGGCGTATCCGCATGTGCAGATTGCCCTGCATCGCAACCATGGCGGTCAGTCGCTTGGCCAGCGAGGCGGCGATTTCTTCGGGCGGCGCCTCGCGCATGCCGTCCAGCCAGTCGTGCAGGGCCTGCGCCGCCTCGCTGCCATCATCGCGGCGTCCGCGCGGAAGCCAGTTGCGGAGAAAGTCGATTGCGGAATCCATGCGGGGTTCTTGCCTGATTCGTGCCTTGCACAAGCTCGGCACATGTCATTCGGATTGGGGCGTGTATGCCTCGATTATCGGTATCTGCAGCGAAAAACGCCAATTTTTCGCCGGATTTCTGGTTTAATCCATCTATTACAAAAGTAAGTCACTGGCCAAACAGGTGGCGGCAGGAAAAAGTCTGGAGGAGACTCGGGATGTCGAATGGTGCTGTTGTGTTCCACAAGACCGCTAAGGGCGTCGAGGAGATGGAAAAGCGCTGCCACGGGCTGACGCCAAAGATCCGGCGCGTACTGATCATGATCGACGGCAAGCGTTCGGTCGATGCCCTGCGCGAGATGGCACTGGCCGATGATCTGACGCACACCATCGGTGCACTCGAGGAGGAAGGCTTCATCGAGGTGATGGGGATCGCCGGCGCCGGTGGCGTGGCGCCTGCACCGGCCGGCCCGCTGCCGTCGATCACGGCCTTCAAGGACGAGTCGCCGCCCGCCGATCCGATGCGCCTGCAACTGTCGCGCAATTTCATGGCCAACACGATCAACGCCTTCTGTGGCGCCCTTGGCAATTCGTCCCTGCTCGAGCGCCTGGATGCGGCGCACAGCCTGAACGACCTGCGACTCTGCTTCGACGAGTGGTACCAGGCAATCGTGAGTTCGCGCGACGGCCGCCGTGAGGCGGAAGCGCTGCGCGCCAGGCTGCTCGATACGATCTGAGCGCTTTCAGGCGATCAGCGGCGGTTCCTGCATCGCCGCGATCTGCTCCTTGAGTTCCAGGATCCGCGCCTGCCAGTAATGCGCCGTACCGAACCACGGGAAGGCGGCGGGGAAGGCAGGGTCATCCCAGCGTCTGGCGATCCAGGCAGCGTAGTGGATCAGCCGCAGCGTGCGCAGTGCCTCGACAAGATGCAGTTCGCGCCGGTCGAAGTCGCAGAAATCCTCATAGCCGGCGACGACATCCTGCAGTTGCACCTGCATCTCCATCCGCTCACCCGAGAGCAGCATCCAAAGGTCCTGCACCGCCGGCCCCATGCGGCTGTCGTCGAAATCGACGAAATGCGGCCCGTCGTCGGTCCACAGCACATTGCCGAGGTGGCAGTCGCCGTGCAGGCGCAGCGTTTCGACCGCGCCGGCACGCGCCCAGGCATGCCGGACGCCGTCGAGTGCCATGTCGATGGTTCCCTGCCAGGCCGCGAGAAGATCCGGCGGCACTGCCTGATGGCGTAGCAGCCAGTCGCGCGGCTCTTCACCGAAGCTCGCGATGTCGAGTACCGGGCGTGCCGCAAACGGGTGCAGCCGACCGATGGCATGGATGCGGCCGAGGAAGCGCCCCATCCATTCGCGGGTCGCCGGATCACCGAGTTCCGGTGCGCGGCCACCGCGACGGGGAAAGACCGCCAGCCGGAAGCCGCCGTGGTGCGCGAGTGTCGTGCTGTCGCCGAATTCCTGCGGCGGTACCACCGGGATTTCAGCCGCCGCGAGTTCGGCAAGAAACGCGTGTTCCTCGAGGATGGCCGCATCTGCCCAGCGACCAGGGCGGTAGAACTTCGCGATCAGTGGGGGGCCTTCCGCCATGCCGACCTGATAAACGCGATTTTCATAGCTGTTCAATGCCAGCAGGCGGCCATCGGGTTCCAGCCCGGCGGCTTCCAGCGCATCGAGGACGCGATCGGGTGTGAGCGCCGTGTAGGGGTGCGTGTTCGGAAGTTCGTCCATGCGCCGAGTATACTGGCCGCCATGCCCCTCTTCGAAACCTTCTCGCTCCTTTTTCTGGGTCTCCTCGCCTGGCTCTGGCACGACAGCCTCCAGGCCCGGGATGCCGGTGTTCGTGAGGCGCGCACGGCCTGTTCCGACGAGGATCTGCAATTGCTCGACGACACGGTCGCCATCCGCAGCCTGCGCTTCGCCCGCGACGATGGCGGCCGCCTGCGGCTGCAGCGCGTCTATGGTTTCGAATACAGCGATACCGGGGACAATCGGCGGGAGGGGTCGGTCACGCTGCTTGGCCACGATGTGGTGATGGTCAGCCTGCGTGCCCGGCTGACCCTGGTCGGGGGAGGGCGGCATGAGCAGCATTGAGGAACTGCGCGCAGCGCTGCTGCGCTTTCGTGACGAGCGCGACTGGCAGCAATTCCACACGCTGCGCAACCTGATCGTCTCGCTCAATCTGGAGGCGGGCGAGCTGCTTGAGCTCACCCAGTGGCGCGGTGACGAGGAAATGCGTCGCTTCGTGGCGGAGCCGCCCGGAAGGGAAGCGCTGGCCGACGAGTGTGCCGACGTACTGCTCTACCTGATCCTTGTCGCTGACAGCGCCGGTATCGATCTGGTCGAGGCGGCCAGACGCAAGCTGGCGCGCAACGCCGATCGTTACCCCGTGGAAAAATGCCGCGGCTCGTCGGCGAAATACGATCGGCTGTAAGCCTCCCGTGCCAGCGCTGCGGTCGCCGCACCGGGGGTGCTATCATCGAAGCCCAGTCTGTCGCATTGGCCGCTGCCGGGGACGCGCATGAAGATGATCTACGAGAAGTTCAGGGACGGTATTCGCAACCTGTTCAATATCCGCCAGAAGCGCCGGGTGTCGCCGGTCGGGTCGCGTCCGGCGAAGGACTCCTGGATCTGTCGTGGCGGCGTCAAGATGCTGGTCAGCCACGACATGGATAACACCCTCTGGCAATGGCTGGCACTCAATGGCTGGCGAAAGATCACCGTGCCCAACGATCGTCGTCGCTACCGGCGACTTCCCAAGGAGGCGCTGCGGATCCTGATCAAGGCCCCGCAGGAAGAACTCGATGACATTCACTCGCGCATGATGGCCGCCGTTGAGCGCTCGGCGGCCAAGGCCTCCGCGGCCAGCCGGCCGCGCAGGGCGGGGTCACGTTAATCCGCTATCGCAGCCACACCACCGGCATCGCCGCCACCGGTGCGTGCTGCCAGCGACGGTAGGTGTCGTACAGCTTCGCAGCGCAGCGCGCGGCGAGTTGGCGGACCGGCGAGCGCGTCTGGTTCTGTGTCACGACGAAGCCTGCCGGACGCAGCGCCGAAATGTAGGCGCGGGAGATCCCCTGCAGTTCGATGCTTTCTCCGGCAACGACGATCAGGTCGCCGGCGCCGCCTTCGGTGGTGATCCACAGTTCGCCTGAGACGCATTCGATACGTACGCCTTCCGCGTTGTCCAGGGCGACCAGTTCGCGGGCGGCAAGCTGGGTTCGGGTCGATGTCGTTACGTTGTTCATGATGTCCTCCATGCTTTATACGCATCCATGAAGTGGCTTGCGTGAAGCCAATTTAGGCTTTAGATTGGGTAACAGCAAACGGTCAATTCGCATGCGATGCATGCGCTTATCGCATTCATTGGGGGCTTCATGGACAACCGTTACCGGCGCCTGCCTGCGCTCGATCCGCTCAAGGGCTTCGAGGCGGCGGCACGTCACCTCAGCTTCACGAAGGCCGCAGCGGAAATGAACCTGACGCAATCGGCGATCAGCCGGCAGATCCAGACACTGGAGGAGCAGCTTGGCGTGCGCCTCTTCCGGCGCGAGATCCGTGCGCTGCATCTCACCGGAGAAGGGGAGGCGCTGCAGCGCGTCGTCGCCGATGTGCTCGGTCGTCTCGCGGATGTCTGCAGCGAGATTCGCGTCGTTCAACGCCGGCCGCAGGTGAACCTGACGGCGGCCGTCGGGATCGCGTCGCTATGGCTGGTGCCGCGCCTGGCCGCCTTCCAGGCGGCGCAACCCGAGGTCGATGTGCGCATCTCGGCAGATAACAGGGTCGTCGATCTGGAGCGCGAGGGCTTCGATGTGGCGCTGCGCTATCTCGGCGAGGGAGAGGCGCCGGCGGATGCCGTCCTGCTCTTCGAGGAGCAGGTATTTCCGGTGGCGGCACCAGCGCTGGCGGCCAGCCTGCCGAAGCGTGTCAGCGCGGAGGATTTCTCCCGGATCGTACTGCTCGCCTACGACGACGACCGCGCCGCACCGTGGTTCTCGTGGGAGCCGTGGCTGCTCGGCCTGGAGCTGTCGGGGGCGCGTCCGAAGGCGGTGCTGCGCTTCAATCAGTACGACCAGGTCATGCGCGCCGCCGAGGAAGGCCAGGGGGTCGCGCTTGGTCGCGGGCCGCTGGTGGCGCAGGCGATCGAGGCCGGGCGCCTGGTGCCGCTTGCGGTAAGACGCGAGAAGCTGCCTGCCCGCGGCTACTACCTTGTCCGCACGGCGGGTGTGGCAAGGGCTGAGGTCGATGCGTTCGTTGCGTGGATACTCGGCGAGGCTGCATCCACCGCGGCACAGGTGGCGCGCCTGGCCTGACCGGTGTCAGGCGCCTTCACCGACGACGCGGCGGAAGAACTCGGCGTAGTTCCGGTCGTCGATGCCGATGTGCAACTGCAGCCATTTACGCAGCCATGCGGCGGTATCGGCGGTGAGTTCGTTGGTGACGACGTTCTCGCGGCGGCGGCGGATGTCCACAATGAAAGTTTGGTGTGCACGGCGATGCATCTCGAGTTCGGGGTAGCCGAGAATCTGCATCAGTGATTCCTCGACGGCGAAATGGACTTCCGCCCAGCGATGGAGCTTGTCGAGGATGTCGTGAAGGGCGAGCCAGTGCGCCTCGTTACGGATCGCCTGTTCGAGCTGGTCGATGAAGGCGAGCAGGGTCCGATGGTGATTGTCGATCTCGTTGATTCCGAGCGCATAGGACTGCAGCGGGTCGAATGCTGCGGATGACGGGGAGCGAGTGGCGTCCGGATTCGGCATCTGGCGTTTCCTTCCGTCAGTTGGCGAGCGATGTGAGGGTGAAGGCAGCGCCTTCGTCTTCCTTCAATGCGTCGACAAGCCAGGGCATCGTTTCGTTCAGGGTCTTTTCGAGTGTCCACGGCGGGTTGATGACGAACATGCCGGTGCCGGGCATGCCGAAGGTGCCGGGAGGCTGTTTGCGCACCGTAAGCGTGACATCGAGCCAGGACTTCGCGCCGAGCGCCCGCAGCTTTTCCGGCAGCGCCCGTGCTTCCGGCTTGGCGAGGATCGGGTACCAGACGGCGTAGGTGCCGGTGGGAAAGCGCGCCAGCGCTTCCGACAGTGTCTTGACGACACCCCGATAGTCGCTGGCGACCTCGTAGGAAGGATCGATCAGCGCCAGCGCGCGCCTCGGTGGCGGCGGCACCAGGGCCTTGAGGCCGGCCAGCCCGTCGCCGTTGGTGACCATGACCTGACGACCCGCCTCGCGGAAGTTGTC
>JAKJEY010000089.1 GCA_022705165.1 Pseudomonadota bacterium | reverse complement strand
TCAAGCACATCGTCACTGGCGGCAGAAACAACGGTCAGCAGCGGGAAATCGTTCATCACCGAATAGCTGACGTATTTCTCCATGGCATCGGTCGCGGTCCGGTCGAGCTGGGCGAAACCGCTTTCGCGGCGCGGCAGGTACTCCCTGAAAAGCTGCCCACCGACCAGTGATTTGCCCAACAGCCGCTCGTCATGCGGCGCACGGGCGACCACCACGCCGTCGCGCCGCAACAGCACGATGGCGCCATTCGGCCGCATCCGCTCCTCCTCGTAGAGGCCGATCAGGGTGGTCAGGTCGATCAGCGCCACCAATACCGTCACCTGGGGAGTCGGTGCAGTGAGGCGCTGCGCGACAGGAACTTTCCAGACAGCGGGAGAACCGACCGCAAAGGGGGCACCGACATGGAAGCGGCTCGGATCGCCGGTCAGAGCTTCACGGAAGAAATCGGCATCACCCAACGAAGCAGGCGGTGGGAGGTCAGACCCGGGAGACGTCAGATTGCCGCGATCATCCGCCAGGTAAAGCACTACGGACCCCGTCAGGCGTGTGCTGAAGCGATCGGCCATGTGAACGAAGCGCTTGTCAGTCTGAGGATCGGAGGCGGGATGATCAAGCACCCACTGGTCGGCGATGCCGAACATCAGTTCCACCATCTTGAACAGACGCCGGGTCTGTTCGTCGACGGCATGGTCGATCCGCCGCAGGACCTGCGCCGTGGATTCAACGGTGTCGGCGCGCGAACTGGTTGCCCAATAGGCCACGAAGGTCCACAGCACGCTCAGAAACAGCACCGTCACCACAACCACGAAACGCTTCGCGTGCCGATCTTCGGCCGTCACCGGATGACCGGGGGCCTTCGCTTCGTCGTGAGCGGCAGCGCCGTCAAACGCGTTCTGTACGTTCGATGCGTTCGGCGCGTTCGATGGGGAGGTTTCGCGCATCTTTTCATTCTAGCCGAAATCATGGCGTCGGCATTTGTCGTTCAGGCGATAATGCTCGTTTTAACACCCTCTTATGCCGCACGCCATGAGTGATTTTTCCTACGATGTGGGCCTCGAAAATTTCGAAGCCGCGATCCTGCAGCCCTCCCACGAAGTTCCCGTCGTCGTAGACTTCTGGGCCCCGTGGTGCCAGCCCTGCCAGGCACTGAAGCCGATGCTCGAAAAACTCGCCGAGGAATTCGGCGGGCGCTTTCTGCTGGCCAAGGTGAACGCCGATGAAAACCCGGAAATCACCCAGCAGTTCGGCGTGCGCAGCATTCCCACCGTCAAGGTCGTGCATCAGGGCCGGATCGTGGATGAGTTCACCGGGGCCATCCCCGAAGCTGAACTGCGCGCCTTCATCGACCGACTGACGCCGTCGCCGGCAGGCCCCTTGCGCGAAGAGGCCACGCGGCTCGCCGCGGAAGGCAAGACCGAGGAAGCGCTGGCCTGCCTCGTCCAGGCCAGCCAGCTCGATCCTCGCAACGAGGCCGTCCGCCTCGATGGCGTCGAATTGCTGCTGACGCTTGGCCGCCACGACGAAGCGAAGGCGTTGCTCGCCACCGATTTCCCGAAGGAAGTCGAACGTGCAGAAGCGCTCAGGAAGCGCCTAGAACTCGCCGACGTCAAGATCGACACCAGTACCCTGGACGCTGCACTGGCCGCAAATCCCGATGACCATGCCGCCCGCCTCGAACGTTCGCGCGCCTTTGCCGGTGCCGGAAAATATCGTGAAGCGCTGGAGGATGCGATGGAAGTGGTACGTCGCGACCGCTTCCACGGCGAGGGTGCCGGCCGCAAGGCCATGCTCGAACTCTTCGCCCTGCTTGCCGGCAGCGAAGCCAACGACGACCTCGTGCGCGAGTATCGCCGGGCACTGTCGGCCGCACTGAACTAGGCACGGGTGCCGATGCGCCTGTTCTACACCGGCGCCTTCGTCCTGCCGCTGCCCGCAGGGCACCGTTTCCCGATGTGTAAGTATGCGCTGCTGCGCGAGCGCCTGCTCGCCAGCGGCGAATTCGGTGAAGGCGACTTCCTCACGCCACCGGCCGCAACCGATACGGAACTCCGGCGGGCGCACACGGCCGGCTATGTGCACCGTGTCGCCAGCGGTGAAATCGGCCAGGCAGAAATGAAGCGGATCGGTTTTCCGTGGAGCCACGAAATGGTCGAGCGCTCGCGCCGCTCGGCGGGCGCCACGCTCGCCGCCTGCCGGGCAGCACTGGAGGATGGCTGTGCGGCCAACCTCGCCGGCGGCACCCACCACGCCCATGCCGATCGTGGCGAGGGATTCTGCGTCTTCAACGACGCTGCAGTGGCAGCGCGGGCGATGCAGGCCGAGGGCCGGGTCGAGCGGGTCGCCGTGATCGACTGCGACGTTCATCAGGGCAACGGTACGGCGTCCATCCTGCAAGGCGACGACAGCATCTTCACGTTCTCGATTCACGGCGCCCGAAATTTTCCCTTCGACAAGGCGAAAAGCGATCTCGATATCGAACTGCCCGATGGCACCGGCGACGAGGACTATCTGTCGGCACTGGCAGCAGGCCTCGAACAGAGTCTCCACCACAGCAGGCCGCAGCTCGTCATTTATCTCGCCGGCGCCGATCCCTACGCCGGCGACCGGCTAGGACGCCTGTCCCTTTCAATGCCGGGGCTGGCCGCCCGGGACACCATGGTGTTCGACGCCTGTCGGGCACGCGGCATCCCGGTCGCCATTGCGATGGCCGGCGGTTACGCCGAGCCGATCGAGGATACCGTCGCCATCCATGCTGCGACGATCCTGGCCGCGCAAGCGTACATCTGAACGTGCTCGCGGCGACGCACTGCGCTCCATGTATCATTGATCTCGCCACCACCGTCTGACCGAAAGAGGGGAATATGCGCACCGGCGAAAATCGGCTCCTTGCGACGCGACACGGCGCCCTTGTCGCCCTCGTCGCCCTGTTGAACGTCCTCCCCGCCATCGCACTGGCGCAGGCGCCTGCAGATCCGGTGCTCTCCCCGGATGCAGTCCCTCCCCAGCCGGCCCTTGCACCGTCCGACATTCCGGCGCCGCGGGTACTCTCCCCGGACAGCATCCGGGCAGCCCCGGTACTCGCACCGGATGCCCAGCCGTCGGCACCGGTGCTTTCCCCGGATGCCGTTCGACCGGAGCCGGCATTGCGACCGGGCGACACGCCCGGTGCGCCAGCCCGGTCACCCGACTGACGCCTTCCGTGCGAGCCCGACATGATTGATACTGCCGCCCTGCCGCTCTACCGGAGCAATGGCCTGCGCGCCCTCGAGGCCGCGGCTGCCGATCAGCCGCTGATGCAGCGCGCCGGCCTTGCCGCTGCCCTTCTCGCCAGCAACCTGGTACGCGACGCACAGCAACCGGTGCTGGTTCTGGTCGGGCCGGGCAATAACGGCGGCGACGGCTACGAAGCCGCCATGCACCTGCGGCAACGTGGCCACGATGTGCGCCTCGTGGTCACCGGCGACGTCCGCCAGCCACCGGACGCCATTGCCGCCCGCGACCGCTTCCTGGCGGCCGGCGGCCATGAGCTGAACGACATTCCACCGGTGGCACGCTGGGCACTGATCATCGACGCCCTCTTCGGCATCGGCCTGCAGCGCCCCCTTACGGGCGTCTTCGCCGAACTGGTGGGCAATGCCAATCGCCTCGCCCGTCGCGACGACTGCGTGCTGCTGGCACTGGATTGTCCGAGCGGGCTCGACGCCGACACCGGCCGTGCGCTCGGCAACGCGATCATCCACGCCACCCATACGCTGACCTTCATAGCCGGCAAGCCCGGCCTGCTGATGGCGGACGGCCCGGATCACGCGGGTCAGGTCATTCTGGCCCTGCTCGACCTCGACGCCGCGGCGCTGGTTCCGGCCGACGGCCAAGTCGTCAGCCGTACCGCGTTTGGCGGCTGCCTGCAGCGGCGGCGCCGCAACAGCCACAAGGGCAGCAACGGCAGCGCCGGCGTTCTTGGCGGCGCCCGCGGAATGCTGGGAGCGGCGTTCCTTGCAGGCCGTGCCGCCCTGCATCTTGGCGCCGGTCGCACCTATGTCGGCACCCTCGACGCGCAGGCGCCACCCTGTGACCCGCTGCAGCCCGAGCTGATGATGCGCGGCGCCGAAGCGCTGCTCGCCACCCCGCTCGATGCACTGGCCTGCGGCCCCGGGCTCGGCACCTCGCCGGAAGCGAAGCGGCTGCTTGAACAGGCCTGCACGCTGAATCTTCCGCTGCTGCTCGATGCCGACGCGCTCAACCTCCTCGCCATGGAAGGCGACCTCGATACCGCGGTCGCCACGCGCCGCGCACCGACGCTGCTCACGCCTCACCCGGCAGAAGCGGCGCGCCTGCTCGATGCCAGCGTTGCCGATGTGCAGGCAGATCGCATCGCCGCCGCCAGCGAACTCGCCGACCGCTTCAATGCCCACGTCGCCCTCAAGGGCTGCGGCACCGTCATCATGACCCCGGACGGCAACTGGTCGGTCAACACCACCGGCAATCCGGGGATGGGCAGCGCCGGCATGGGTGACGTCCTCTGTGGCATCGTCGTCGCGCTGCTTGCCCAGGGCTGGCCTGCAGCGGAGGCACTTACGGCCGGCGTGCATCTCCACGGCGCTGCCGCCGACGCCCTCGCAACCAGCGCCCACCTTGGCGGCGAAATCGGCCTCACCGCGGGCGAAACGATCATCGAAGCCCGCCGTCTGCTCAACCGCTGGATCGCTGCCGATGACTGACGCCGCGCATCGCTTGCGCGGCATTGTCCTTTTCCTGATCGCGCTGCTGCTCTTCGCGGCACTCGACGCCACTGCGAAATACCTGTCTGCAGTGTTCGCCGTGCCCCTCCTCGTCTGGGCCCGCTACATGGTCCACTGCGTCTTCATGCTCGCCACGGTTGCCCCTTCGCTCGGGCGTGAGCTGGTCGTCACGCGCCACCCCTGGCAACTGACCGTCCGTGCGCTGCTGCTGGTCGGCGTGACGCTGTTCGGCCAGCTGGCGCTGAAGACGATGCCGCTCGCCGAAACGACTGCCCTGGTTTTCGTAACGCCACTGCTCGTTGCGCTGCTCGCCAGCCCGATGCTCGGCGAGCGCGTCTCGAGGCGCGCCTGGCTAGCGACGCTGGCGGGCTTCGCCGGCGTCCTGCTGATCGCACGCCCCGGTGGTGCGATGTCCGGCAGCGGCGTCGTCTATGCCCTCGGCGCCGCCCTTTGCTACGCCCTTTACCAGATCATGACGCGCCAGCTGGCCGGGAGCGAACACCCCCTCCGCCTGCTGTTCACCACTGCCCTCGGCGGCACCGTCGCCATGAGCTTCGCGCTGTTCACGCACTGGGACGGCACACTGCCGACCGCTTCTCAGGCAGTGCTGATCGCCTCGCTCGGCCTCTATGGCGGCGTCGGCCATTTCCTGCTCATCCGCGCTTTCCGGGAGGCACCGGTATCGACCCTTTCACCGCTTCTCTACGTGCAGCTGATCTGGGCCACCCTTCTTGGCATACTGGTGTTCAGCCACCTGCCGGATACGCTGGCGCTCGCCGGCATGGTCATCATTGGTGCTTCCGGGCTCTCGCTCGCAGTGGGCGACAGGCGCGCGAAATAGGTCTACCAAACTCTTGCGCACGGATCCCACTTTCACCCAGAATGGATTCATAACGAGACCACAGTGAAGGAGACATCATGCCGAACCGCAGCATTCGCGAAATCATCGCCCACCAGAAAATCCTCAGCGCACCAGAGACCATGACCGTGCGCGAAGCCGCCATCCGGATGGCCGAAGCGAAGGTTGGCGCCATGCTGATCCTCGATCACGGCAAGCTGACCGGCATCTTCACCGAGCGCGACATACTCAACCGCGTCGTCGCCAAGCGACTGGATCCGGATGCGACACCGCTGTCGCAGGTCATGACCTCCGATCCGCGCACGATCTCCGCCGACAAGCCGCTGGCGCATGCGCTGGTAATGATGGACGAAGGCGGCTATCGTCACGTCCCGGTCATGGACAGCGGCCAGCCGGTCGGCATGGTCTCCGCCCGCGACGCCCTCGGCGCCGAGCTGATCGAGTTCGAAAACGAGCTGCAGCGGCGCGAGCATCTCACCGAAATCATGTTGTAAAGGAACTGCCATCGAAACACTGCAAGACCCGATTGCCGAACTCGCGCCGCGCGAAGCCCAGCTGACCGCGGCGCGTTCCGTTCAGGACGCATTCTCGCAGGCCTTCCGCCTGACGCTCGACGGTGCCGGCAGCGATGTACGCCATGAAAGCATCGCGAAGCTCGCACCGCCGCTGCTCGACTGGTGCCGCATGGCCGGCAGCGACGAGGCTCGCGCCATGCGTCAGGCCCTGCTCTTCTCCGGCCTCGACCAGTGGGGCCAGGCCTGGAGCCGCTGCTATGGCGCAGGCGCCATGACCGGACTCTCCGAACTGCTCGGCTGCCTGCGCGACACGCTCGACCCGGCGGCGGAGTCCGCCGTGCAGGCGGCCTTCGCAAGACTGGATCAGGACGAAACCGTCGCCTTCACCTTCAAGGCTGAGGTGAACAAGAGCACTGCCGTCGCCCTGTGGCATGCACTGATTTCCGATCAGGACCGCGAGAGCGCCACCGGCATCGCCAGCCAGCTTGGCGGGATGCTGCTCGGGTTGCTGAAGACCATGCCCGAAAACGGCTGGATAGTGGTCGCATCGGTACTGGCAGACATCCAGATCCGCTGCCTCGCCCACCAGCTGGCACAGGAAGGCCTGGCTCAAGAGATGACGCAGGAACTGTTCGCTGCCCTTTCGCAGGCCCTGTCCGCCGATGACCGGAAACGCATCCTCGGCGGTGCCGGCCAGGCCGTCGTCGCATGGCAGCAGGCACAGCGGGCAACGACGCACTGAGGAGAGCCTCCGTCACGGGAGGCGAGCTCCGTACGACCAACCACTGCAGGCGAGATCGTCGTGGCAAAACGCACTAGCCGCGGATTCCTGCTCTGCATGGGGCTGCTCTTCATCGGCATGATGGCCTTCCCCTTCGCCTGCAGCGAATCCGGCGGCTGTCGCCTCGGCATCGTCACGCCGTGGTCAGCGTTCAGCTGGCCGGCCAGGGCGGGCATCGCTCTGTTCGTGCTGACCTGCATCTCGCTGGTCCTGCACGGAATCGGCTTGCCTACGGCTGCCAAAATCGCCGGCATCGGCCTGCTGCCGCTGTTTGCCGCCGTACCCAACGCAATCCTGTTCGGGCTGAATGCGCCGGCCTGCGCCCCGATCATCGGCGCGATGCGTGCGCTGGCGGAAGTGCCGCCCTATCCGGGATGCGCCGTCTGGCCGACCGTGGCGGCGCTCTGGATCGACGCCTTCTTCATCGGATTCGCGCTCGAGGTCGTACGCAAGGAGTTTCTGCCGGAGCCGCTCAGGGAACCGCTGAAAAATTGGACGCAGGGGCTGCTGCTGCTTTCGCTGTCGCCGTTGCTGCTACTGCTGTTCGCGCTGCTGCTGCCGAAGATCGGCGGGGAAGCATTCAAGGAGCACTTCCAGCGCTGGCGCAACGGCTGATCGTCAGGCCTTCGCCATCAGGTTGTATGCCGCCAGGGCCCGCGCCACGATTGCTGACGGACGCGGCGCGTCGCCGAGGCCGAATTCGCCCTGCAGCGAAGTCTTGTTGTCGCTGATGTAGTCGATCACGCGGTCAAGGTTGGCAAGGCGATTGGGGATGAAGTTGTTCGCGGAGACGAGCAACTCGGCCGACTTCGTGAAATTCTGACCAAATTCGTTGATCGCCGCGAGGGCGCCTTCGCGGTTATGCGCGAGGATCGCATCGAGCTTTGCGGTATTGACGGAAGCAACGTGCGTCGTTGGGTCGACCGTGAAACCGAGGTCGCGCAAGCCATGCACCCCTTGCATCGCACCGTTGAAGCCGTTGTCTATGCTCTGGCGCAGTTCGTAGAGGGCAACTTCGGCAGCCTGCGTTCCGGCGAGCACCCCGCCGGAGGCAACCGTACCGTCGTAGCGGGCCACCCACTCGTTGTATTTCGTGGCGAAGGCCTGCAATGCCGAGGTGATCGTCGCACTGTCAGCACCGCTGGTCGCGGCCACCAGGTCCTGCCCCGCCTTCTGCATCTCGGAGACGGCACCGCCCATGCCGGTGAGTTCCGAGAACTGCGCCTTGTAATTGACATCCCGGTTGTTGATGTCGGTCATCATCCGATAGGCCGACTCGGGGTCGAAGAGCGACAGGTTGCGGCCGAATTCGGAAAGGCCCGAAAGGCCCGGCCGCTTGCCATTGAGGCTGATCAGCGAAATCGGATCGGAAAGACCGCTGTTCGAGAAGAAATCGAGGGCGCTCGATGAACCCTTGCCGGAAGCAAGGTTGCCCAGCACATCAACGGCGTTGCCTGAGCCCGCCTTCATCGAGGCCAGGCGCAGGGCCAGCGACGACGAGAAATCACCCTGTACCGACTGGCTGGATGCACTGCCGGCGCTCGACGATGAGTCGGACGAGCCGCCGCCCACCGAGGAGATGAGCTTGAAGACA
>JAKJEY010000088.1 GCA_022705165.1 Pseudomonadota bacterium | reverse complement strand
AAGGAATGCCATTGTCAACGCCAACAGTTACCGCATGCAATGGTACAAAACGCCATGCGACAGAACGTCGCAGCCGCTATTCAGGGAAGCCCTCGAGCAGGCGATCGACAATCCACTCGGCTTCAGGCTCGGAAAGGAAACGATGCCAGGGCGGCATCGGGGTGCCGGGGCGACCGCCATAGATCGTCGCAACCAGCGCTTCCTTTGGTAAATCACGTTCCTTGAGTGCCTTGGCCGTTAGCGCAGGGCCAAGTCCGCCATTGAGGGTCATGCCGTGGCAGGAGCCACAATCCTGGCGCACCATGCGCACCAGTTCGCGCTGTCGCTCAGGGGGTGGTTCCGACGCGGCGAGTGCAGGCGCGGAGACGAGAAGGAGAAGAGAGAAGTAACGCATACATCCACATTGAATGATCGTGCGGCCTACCAGTGCAAAGTCGCGCACCCTGCGGCCCGGAAAGTGCGAAGTTTAACCGAGCAGGCGAAAAAAAACCGGGGGCCGAAGCCCCCGGTTTTAGCTTGCGTTGAACGCTAGAACAATCAGCCGATTAATAAACGTCGTGCTGGGTGTTGTAGACGTTGAACTTGCCGGTCGGCGTAACCAGACGCGGATCCTTGATGACGGTCTTGACCGTACGGGTCTTGTCATCAACGACGACGATCGCCGACGGCTCGGTCTTGTTACCGGTCCACACCGAGAACCAGATCTCGTCGCCACCCTTGTTGTACTCGCCATGCACGACGCGCTGCAGACCCTTGGTCTTGCCGAGGTTGGCAGCGGCGGCGATGTCGATCACTTGCGGCTTCGGATCAGGATTGGCGAGGTCAGCAATGTTGTACACCGTGACCGAACCGGCCAGCTTCGGATCCGGGTTCAGCGGAGCGTCAGCCCAGATGTTCTTGGACTTCGGATGCGACTTGACGAACAGCGAGTTCGCGCCGTGGTTCTTCACTTCCTGAACGACCTTCCAGGCGTAGTCCTTGTTGCCTTCCGGATCGGTACCGATGAAGGTGATCACGTCAGCGCCAAGGTGCGACGTTGCCCAGACCTTGCCGTACTTCGGATGGTCGATGTTCGCGCCACGACCCGGGTGCGGGATCTTGGCGGTGTCGACCAGAGCGGCCAGCTTGCCGGTCTTGGTGTCAGCCACAGCGATCTTGTTCGAGGCATTGGCAGCAACCAGGAAGTAGCGCTTCGACGAATCCCAGCCGCCGTCATGCAGGAACTTGGCGGAGTTGATCGTGGTTTCCTTCAGGTTGTTCAGATCCGAGTAGTCAACCAGCTTGATCATGCCGGTTTCCTTGACGTTAACAACCCACTCGGGCTTGTCGTGCGAGGCCACGATCGAGGCAACACGCGGTTCCGGATGGTATTCGCCATCAACGGTCTGGCCACGGGTCGAGACGATCTTCAGCGGCTCAAGCGTTTCGCCATCGAGAATGGCGTAATGGGGCGGCCAGTAGGCGCCAACGATGGCGTACTTGTCCTCGAAGCCCTTGTACTTCGACGTATCGATCGAGCGAGCCTCGTAGCCCGACTTCATCGTGGCAACGGTGGTGGGCTTCTCGGTCCACATGTCGATCAGGTCATAGCGACCGTCGCGGCCGATGACGTGCATGTAGCGGCCCGAGGCCGAAACGCGCGAGATGTGAACAGCGTAACCGGTCTTGACGATGCCCCATATCTGCTTGGTGTCGCCGTCGATCAGAGCAACTTCACCCGAGTCACGCAGGGTCACCGAGAAAATGTTCTCGATGTTGATGTTGTTCATCTTCTTGGTCGGACGATCCTTTTGCGGGATCAGGAGCTTCCAGTCGGCCTTCATCTGCTTCAGGCCATACTCGGGCGGCGCTTCGGCCGGCATCTGCAGGTACTGGGCGAGGTTCGCGATTTCCTTCTTCGACAGGATGTCGTCGAAGTTCGGCATGCCGCCTTCGGTGCCGTAGGACAGGACCTTCTCAAGGCGCGCGTTGCCCAGCTTGGAGGTATTGGCCGGCTCGAGGTTCTTGCCGGTAGCGCCCTTGCGCAGCATGCCGTGGCAGCCGGCGCAACGTTCGAAGTAGATCTTGCCGGTAGCGGCCTTGTCTTCAGCCGACAGGGTCGGGGCAGCGGCAGCGGCCGGAGCCGGAGCAGCAGCTTCCTTCTTGGCCGGGGCGGCGAAGGCAGCGGAAACAGCCAGCGGCAGGGCAGCCAGCATGAGGGTGTTGCGGATCAGTTTATTCATACTTCCTCTCCTCTTATTGAAAAGCGGCGCGCACGGTCGCTAAATGGACACAACGCTGGGCGTAAATGTGCGCTGTTTGGGAGACCCGATCTTTGACGCAAATCAACTATTCGAAGCAAGGTTATTACTAAAGTTCGCCTTCGGTTGAACAAACACGCATTGCCCGTATATCCTTGCGCCTCCAAGCATTTCGCCCGAGGCGAATTGCCTCACAACAGCATATAATTTCTTATGATTCCCCCTCGAGCAAGCAGCCTTCCCGGAACCGTCTATCTTGTCGGCAGCGGCCCCGGCGATCCTGAATTGATGACCCTCAAGGCAGCGCGTCTCGTGCGCGAGGCTGACGTCATCGTATACGACCATCTGGGCGCCGAAAACGTGCTCGACCTCGCCCGCCCCGAGGCCGAGAAGATCTACGCCGGCAAGGAAGCCTCGAACCACGCACTGCCGCAGGAGGAGATCAACGTCCTGCTGGTACGCCTCGCGAAGGAAGGCAAGCGCGTCGTCCGCCTGAAGGGCGGCGATCCGTTCATCTTCGGTCGTGGCGGCGAGGAAATCGAGACGCTGGCAGAACACGGGGTGCCCTTCGAGGTCGTGCCCGGTGTGACGGCAGCTTCCGGCTGCGGCTCCTATGCCGGCATTCCGCTCACCCACCGCGATCATTCGCAGATCTGCGTCTTTGCCACCGGCCACCTCAAGGACGGCAGCGTCAATCTGGACTGGAAAGCGCTCGCCCGCCCGAACCAGACGGTGGTGTTCTACATGGGCATCGGCGGCGCCGACGAGATCTGCAGGCAACTCATGGAAAACGGCCTGCCCGCCGATCACCCGGCGGCAGTCGTCCAGCACGGGACCTCGCGGCGTCAGCGGGTACTCACGGCAACGCTCGGTACGCTGGCAGCGGAAATCAACAAAAGCGACATTCGACCGCCGGCACTGATCATCATCGGCACGGTCGTCACGCTCCAGTCCAGGCTGGCCTGGTTCAAGCCGAACGCGTCATAGCACGAGGCCGAGCGCCAGCAGGAGCGCATAGGCGGCCTGCAGGCGAGCCGTTGCCGACAGCAGGTCGTTGAAGCCGGCGCCCGGCGTCATGGCCACGAAGCGGCGGCAGAGTTGCAATGCCATGCCTGCCGACAGACAGGGCAGCGCCAGCGACCATCCCTTGCCGAGAAGCCCCGCCAGCACCGGCAGCAGTGCATAGGGCACCAGCATCTCGACGAAATAGACCGCATTCATCGCCGGCCTGCCGGCACGGACAGCCAGAGTGTTCTTGCCTGCCCGCGCGTCGGTCCCGAGATCGCGGGTGTTGTTGACGCTGATCACCGCCGCACCGAACGCGCCAAGCATCGCTGCCGCGACTGCTGCCGCCGGCGAAAAGCTCAGCGTCTGCAGGTAGTAGCTGCCGCCGACGGCAGCAAGGCCGAAAAAAACGAGCACGAAGAGTTCACCCAGCGGCGTGTAGGCAATCGGCCGCGGACCGTTGGTATAGGCCCAGCCGCTGACCAGCGAGGCGAGACCGATGACGACGATCGCCAGCAACCAGGGCAATACCGAATACGAAGGCCAGCAGGAAGGCACTCCAGGCCGCACGACGAACCGCGGTCGCTGGCAGCCACCCCATCGCAGTGGCACGCGGGGGGCCGAGGCGATCCGGCGTGTCGGCGCCGCGCTCGAAATCGGAAACATCGTTGTGCAGGTTGGTGCCGACCTGAATCAGCATCGCCGACAGCACGGCGACAAGCGCCGGCCAGAGTAGAAACGTCCCGGATTCCGAGTAGGCCAGCGCACTCCCGACAAGCACTGGCGCAACGGAAACGGAAAGGGTTTTCGGACGCAGCACGAGCCACCACGCGGCGGACAACGATGGCCTGCCAACGGGGATTTCGGGGGTTTGTGCAGCGTCTGGGGACGGGGGCGACATGCTATAATCCGGCGCGATTTTCGCTGCAGTGCCAGTACTCTGGTGCCGAGAAAGGGACTCGAACCCTTACGCCTTTCGGCGGCGGATTTTGAATCCGCTGCGTCTACCGATTCCGCCATCTCGGCTGAGGCCCGCGACGCGGGCTGGGGAGCGCGGATTATCCCCGATTCGCGCCCCTCGGACAAGCCGAACCCCCATCATTTCATGCTGACCGTCGACGACTTCGATTTCGCCCTGCCGCCCGAATTGATCGCCCAGCACCCTGCTGCGGAGCGTCGCGGCAGCCGGCTGTTGCATGTCGACGGCGTCTTACAGCAGGATCTGAGATTCGCCGACCTGCCGACGCTGCTCGCGCCCGGCGACCTGCTCGTGTTCAACGACACGCGAGTCATCCGAGCGCGCCTGTTCGGGCACAAGGCCAGTGGCGGCCAGGTCGAGGTGCTGATCGAGCGCATCGTCGACGCTCGCCACGCCCTGGCGCAGGTACGCGCCAGCAAATCACCCAAGCCCGGCGCCACCCTGCGCCTCGCCGACGCCTTCGACGTCACCGTCACCGGCCGTGCGGGTACGACGGGCGAATTCTTCGCGCTCGAACTCCCGGAAGGTGGCGATTTCTGGCATCTCACGGAAGCGCATGGCCGCCTGCCCCTGCCCCCCTACATCGAACATGCAGCCGGCAGCGACGACGAGTCGCGTTACCAGACGGTGTTCGCCCGCGAACCCGGCGCCGTCGCCGCGCCGACCGCCGGCCTGCACTTCGACGAGGCCATGCTGGCCGCGCTGAGGGCACAGGGCATCGAACAGGCCTGGCTGACGCTGCATGTCGGTGCCGGCACCTTCCAGCCGGTGCGCGTGACAAACATCGCCGAACACCGCATGCATTCGGAACGCTTCGAGATCCCGCAGGCGACAGTGGACGCCATTGCCGCGGCGCGTGCTCGTGGCGGCCGCGTCATCGCCGTCGGCACGACCTCGCTGCGCGCGCTGGAGTCGGCAGCACAATCCGGCGAATTGAAGGCCGGCGCCGCTGAAACCGAGATCTTCATCACGCCGGGCTACCGTTTCCGCGTGGTCGACCGGCTGATCACCAACTTTCACCTGCCGAAGTCGACGCTGCTGATGCTCGTCTCCGCCTTCGCCGGCGCCGACACGATCCGCAGCGCCTACGCCCATGCCGTGGCCGAACGCTACCGCTTCTTCAGCTATGGCGACGCCATGCTCCTGGAAAAACAATGAAATACGAACTCATCACCACTGACGGCGCCGCCCGGCGCGGCCGCCTGACCCTGGCCCATGGCGTCGTCGAAACGCCGGTTTTCATGCCGGTCGGCACCTACGGCACGGTCAAGGCGATGACACCGCAGTCACTGACCGAAATCGGCGCCCAGATCTGCCTCGGCAACACTTTCCACCTGTGGCTGCGCCCGGGGCTGGAAGTGATCCGCGAGTTCGGTGGTCTGCACAGGTTCATGGGCTGGGACAAGCCGATCCTGACCGACTCCGGCGGTTTCCAGGTCTTTTCGCTCGGTGAACTTCGCAAGATCACCGAGGAGGGTGTGAAATTCTCGTCGCCCATCGACGGCGCCAAGCTGTTCCTGACGCCCGAGGAATCGATGCGCATCCAGCACGCGCTGAACTCGGACATCGTCATGATCTTCGACGAATGCACGCCCTATCCGGCGACGCGGGACGAGGCGGCGAAATCGATGCGCCTCTCCATGCGCTGGGCGCAGCGCTCGCGCGACGAGCACAACAGGCTCGGCAACGCGAATGCCCTGTTCGGCATCGTCCAGGGCGGCATGTACGAGGACCTGCGCGACGAATCGCTGGCCGGCCTCGACCAGATCGGCTTCGACGGCATGGCCATCGGTGGCCTCTCGGTCGGCGAGCCCAAGGACGACATGCAGCGCATCCTGCACCACACCGCGCCGCGCCTGCCCAAGGAAAAACCGCGTTACCTGATGGGCGTCGGCACCCCGGAAGACATCGTGTTTTCGGTGCAGGCCGGCATCGACATGTTCGACTGCGTGATGCCGACGCGCAACGCGAGGAACGGCCACCTGTTCACCCGCTTCGGCGACGTCAAGATCAAGAACGCCGCGCACCGCCACGACACGCGCCCGCTCGACGAATCCTGCGACTGCTACACCTGCAAGAACTTCAGCCGCGCCTACCTGCACCACCTGTTCCGCGCCGGCGAGATCCTCGGCAGCATGCTCAACACCATCCACAACCTGCACTACTACCAGGTCGTCATGCGCGAACTGCGTGCGGCGATCGAGAGCGGCACGCTGGCTGCACACGTTGCACGCTTCCATACCGACCGCGCGCAGGAAGCGCGCTGACGAGCCCGTTCAGGGCATCTGGGACAGGTAGTCGGCCACCGCCTTGGCCTCGAATTCGGTCAGGCGCGAGGCGACCATGTGCATCGCCTGGTTGTCGTTGGTCCGCGTGCGCTGGTTGAATTCCTTCAGCTGCATCAGCAGGTAGCGCGAGCTCTGGCCGGCCAGCCTGGGCAGCACCGCTGTCCCGTGGCCGTCAGCACCGTGGCAGTCGGCGCAGGCCGGCACACCGGACCAGCTGTTGCCCTTGCGATAGATGTAGCGGCCGACGGGTATGATTTCCTCGTCGGAGACCCGGTGCTGCTTCGCGGGCTGGGCGCTGAAATACGCCGCCAGTGCCGCCATCTCCTCCTGGCCGAGATCCGCCACCTGCGGCGACATCGTCTCGCTCTTGCGCTTGCCAGCCTTGAAATCGTTCAACTGCTTGACCATGTACTCGCGATTCTGCCCGGCCAGGGAAGGAAACAACGGCGACACGGACTGCCCCTTCTCGCCATGACAGGTCGCGCACTGAGACGCAACCCGCTCCTCCACGCTCATCGCGGCAGCCTCCAGATGCACGGTAATCCCCAGCACTGCCAGCACCAGACTTGTTTTACGCATCATCGACTCCATGTAGGGAAATGGGCTCACCGGCAAAATATTAGCAAACATAAATATTGGCGGAACCGCCCGCCGCAAAGCGGCAGCGGCCAGCCCCGGCCACTGCCGGCCAAGTGATACAATGCCCGACTTTTGCTACAACATTAATGGAGACATTCCGTGCTGATTAGCGTTGCTCACGCCCAACAAGCTGCTGGTGCGGCCGACCCCGCCGGCGGCCTGATGCAGTTCCTGCCCATCATCCTGATGTTCGTGGTGCTGTGGTTCCTGATGATCCGTCCGCAGCAGAAGAAGGCCAAGGAACACCAGGCCATGCTCGCAGCGCTCGCCAAGGGCGACGAAGTCGTTACCGGTGGCGGCATTGCCGGCCGCGTCGCCAAGATCGGCGAAAACTACGTCAGCGTCGAAGTTTCCGAAGGCGTCGAAGTCCAGGTCCAGAAACCGGCGATTGCGCTGGTCCTGCCCAAGGGCACGCTCAAGGGTCTCTGAGCCTTTCCCAACGGGGCGGCCGGATCGCTGCGATCCACCGCCCTGCCACCGCTTCTCTGGCATCCGCACTGGCATGAACCGATACCCCCTCTGGAAGTACATCACCGTCGCAGTCGCGCTGGTGATCGGCTTCATCTACACCCTGCCCAACTTCTTCGGCGAATCGCCGGCCGTCCAGGTTTCCAGCGTCAAGGCAACGATCAAGGTCGACCCGAAGACGCTCGATCGCGCCGAGACCACGCTGAAGACCGCTGGCGTTGTCCATGACGGCATTTTCCTCGACACCAACGGTGTCAAGGTCCGCCTCAAGGACACCGACACCCAGCTGAAGGCGAAGGACTTGCTCGAGAAGCAGTTCAATCCCGACGCGCAGGATCCGCAGTATGTGGTCGCGCTCAACCTGCTGTCGGCCTCGCCGAAGTGGCTGACGGGCATGCATGCCCTGCCGATGTACCTCGGCCTGGACCTGCGCGGCGGCGTGCACTTCCTGCTGCAGGTGGACATGAAGGGGGCGCTGACCAAGCGGCTTGACGCCACCGCTGCCGACCTGCGCAGCCTGTTCCGCGACAAGAACATCCGCCACGCCGGCATCACGCGCGACGGTGAGCGCGTCACGATCCGCTTCCGCGAAGCCGACATCCGCGACAAGGGCCGCAACGTGCTGGCCGACAACCAGCCGGACCTGCAGTTGACCGAACAGGGCGAAGGCAGCGACCTGCGCCTCGTCGCCACGCTGAAGCCGGAAGCGATCAAGCGCATCCAGGAATTCGCGCTCAAGCAGAACATCACCACCCTGCACAACCGCATCAACGAGCTGGGCGTTGCCGAGCCGGTGATCCAGCAGCAGGGCTCCGACCGCATCGTCGTGCAACTGCCGGGCGTGCAGGATACGGCCAAGGCCAAGGACATCCTCGGCCGCACGGCGACGCTCGAAATCCGCATGGTCGACGACACGCCGGGGGCACTGGAAGCCGCCCAGAG
>JAKJEY010000087.1 GCA_022705165.1 Pseudomonadota bacterium | reverse complement strand
ATCTTGTCGGCAGCCTGCAGTGCCTGCGCCAGCGTCACGCGCAGCGGCGATTCGGCATCACGCAGGTGAGCGGCCAGCAACTCGGCCTCAACCGCTTCCTTGCGCACGGCGACAATCCGCCCGGCATACTCGGTGCCACTGCCATCGAAAAGCACGACCCCGTCGCCTGGCACCAGCCGCAGGACGCGCGCCGCGTGCCGAGCTGCGCCTTCCGGCAAGCTGGCGACGGTACCGGCGACGAGCGGTCCCGGGCAGAAAAAGCGAGGCAAATTCATCGTGTTATTATAGGCCCGAATCAAAAATCGCCCCGTAAAGGGGCGCCAATTCTGGATTTTCCGATGGTTGCACTCAATCCGCCGGTCTGCGACTTCGGCTGGCCCGCCCCCGACTTTTCACTGCCCGGCACCGACGGCCGGCAGCACACGCTCACCTCCTGTCGTGGCAAGCACGGCCTGCTGGTCGCCTTCATCTGCAACCACTGCCCCTACGTTCAGGCCATTCTCGACCGCCTGATCCGCGACGCCCGCGAACTGCAGGCGCTCGGCATCGGCGTCGTCGCGATCTCGAGCAACGATGCCGCCGCCTATCCGCAGGATTCCTTCGACGAGATGGCGGCACTCGCCAGCGCCCGCAGCTTTCCGTTCCCCTATCTCTACGACGGGACACAGGCTGTCGCGCGCGCCTACGGCGCCATCTGCACGCCGGATTTCTTCGGCTTCAACGCCGACCTGCAGCTGCAGTACCGCGGCCGCCTCGATGCCAGCGGACGCGCCGCGGCGCCAGCCGACGCGCGGCGCGAACTTTTCGAAGCCATGCGGCAGGTAGCGAACAGCGGCCGCGGGCCCGCCGAGCAGACTGCGAGCATCGGCTGCTCGCTGAAATGGAAGGATTAAGAGTGCCTAACAGAATGAAATCGCGACCTGCGCCGGGTATTTTTCGGGATGCAGTGCAAGGCGCGGCGGCGAAGCTTGAGTCATTCTCAAGCGAGTCGTTGCAACGCCGCGATGCGCCCGAAAAATGCCCGGCCCTTCGGGTTGCTGCGCATAGCGGCGCCCACTTCGTTGCACGGCTAGCCGATGGAATGACCATCGGCTACGCCGCGCGCCTCGTGTCCATCCGCTCTGCGCAGCAACGCAGGCCGGTTTCATTCTGTTAGGCACTCTAAATGCCGATGAGCACACAACTCAAGCGCATGCAGGACGCGGCCATCGTGCTGGTGCGCGAGGTCGCGCAGCAGGAGGTGATTCCGCGCTTCCTGCGCGTCCGTCATGCCGTCAAGGACGACGGCTCGCTATTTACCGAAGCGGATCTCGCCGCCCAGCATTATCTCGCCGAGCGCCTGCCGGACATTCATCGCAGCCCGATCATCGGCGAGGAAATGTCGCGCGACGCCCAGCGCAAGGGATGGGAGGACGGGGAGAACGGCCTCTGGTGCATCGATCCGATCGACGGCACGACCAACTTCATCAACGGCATTCCGTGGTTCGCGGTCTCGCTGGCCTGGCTGAAGGAAGGGCGTACGCGGCTGGCGGTCACCTACAACCCGATTACCGACGAGATGTTCTATGCCCGCGAAGGGCACGGCGCCTACCTCAACGGCCGCCGCCTGCCCCTGCGGCAGGTGACGACCGACCTCGCCCGTACCGTTGCCGACGTCGATTTCAAGCGCATCCCGAAAGGGCTGGCCGACCGCATCGCGGTCGATCCTCCGTACTTCTCGCAGCGCAACTTCGGCTGCTCGACGCTGGAATGGTGCAATCTCGCTGCCGGGCGCCTCGACCTCTACCTGCATGGCGGCCAGATGCTGTGGGACTACGCGGCGGGCAGCCTGATCCTGCGCGAGGCCGGCGGCCAGGTCTGCACGCTCGACAACGACGACTTCGATGCGGCCGAGGTCTGGCGCCGCCCGGTCGTCGCCGCGCTCGATCCGACCGTGTTCGCGTCCTGGAAGGACTGGTTGCGCGCCGGATAGGGCATTCCCCGCAACAGCGGGCCGGCGGGACCGTTACCCCGTTAACTATTCCGAATGTAATAGGCGTACCATCACCGCACGACCGCCTTGTGCGGCCGCTTCCCATACGACCATGGCCGCTGACAACGATGCCCGCCTGCAGATATCCCTGATCGGGGTATTCGCATTCCTGCTGCTCGGCATCGGGGCCGCCAACTATCTTTTCTATCATGCGGAATCGACGGCCTCGCGCGAGCGAGCGCAGGCCGAACTGGTCGCGATCGCCGACCTCAAGGCACATGAAATCGACAACTGGCGCCGGGAACGGCTCGGCGATGCCGCTACGGTTCGCGACAACATCGCGCTCGCACCGCTTGTCAGTCGCTGGCTGAACGCACGACCAGGCAGCGACGATGCGGCGGAAGCGCGTCGCTGGCTGCAGCTTTACGTCGGCAATTTTGACTATCAGGATGCCGCCCTGATCGATCGCCGCGGCCGCGTCATCGCGGCAACGAAGGCCGACCTGCCATTTCCGGACACATCCCGCGAACAGCGCGAACAGGCCCTTAGATCCGGGAACGCCATCCTCAGCGATCTCTGGGCACTACCCGACGGCAGCCAGGGGCTGGACCTGCTGACCCCCCTGCCGGCCCTGCCCGGACGCGAGAGCCCCGGGCTGCTGCTGCTGCGAGTCGCACCGTCCAAGGTGCTTTACCCGATGCTGCAGCACTGGCCGACGCCGACAGCCTCGGCGGAAATCCTGCTGGTCGAGCAACGCGGAACCCGCATCGTCTATCTCAACGAACTGCGTCATCAGGCAGGTGCCGCGCTGACGCTATCGCTGGATGCCGGCCTGACGACGCTGCCGGCGGTGTACGCCGCACGCGGCGACTCCCGGGTGATGGAGGGCATCGATTACCGCGGCCTCGTGGTATACGCCGCGACGCAACCGGTTCCCGGGACGGATTGGGGCCTCGTCGCCAAGATCGACGAGAGCGAGATCCTGAAGCCGCTGCATGAACGCATCGGCCTGATGATCTTCGTCAGCACGCTCCTGGTCATCGTCGCCGGTGGTGTCACGCTGGTCCTTTGGCAGGCCCAGCGTGACCTGGTCCGCCAGCAGCGGCAGCGCGACGCGACCGCGCGCGAGCAGTTGCAGCGGGTGACCGACCGGCTGACGGAATCGCAGAAGATCGGCCGCATCGGCAGCTGGGAGCGCGATCTCGTGTCGAATCGCCTGTGGTGGTCGGAAGAGAGCTATCGCCTCTTCGACATCACGCCGGATCTCATGCCGGAGCCTGACTACGATTTCTTCCTGAAGCGCATCCACCCCGAGGACCGGGTCGGCATGCGGCTGCTCGTGCAGAGCGCGGTCGCCAGCGGCGAACCTTATGCGATCGACTACCGTGTCTGCCTGCCCAACGGCGACGAGCGCATTTTCCAGAATACCGGCCAGGTGGTTCGGGATAGCCAGGGCACGCCGATCCGTACCGCCGGCACCGTCCAGGATGTCACCGAACTGCGGCGCCAGGAGCATGCGCTGCGTGAGCGCGGCGAACAGCTGCGCACGATCATCGAGAACATCCCGGGCGGGGTTTCGCTGATGGATGGCAATCTCGATTTCGTCGCCTTCAATGCCGAATTCGGTCGACTGCTCGACTTCCCGCCCGAGCTTGTCGGCAGGACGCCGCTGCCGATGATGGAACTGGCGCTGTTCAATGCCCGCCGCGGAGACTACGGCCCGGGCGACCCGCAGGCACTCGCGGAACAGGTGGTTGCACTCGCCCGCACGCCGGTCGCCCATCACTTCGAGCGCGCGCGGCCCGATGGCACGATCATCGAGGTCCACGGCGCGCCGCTGCCCGGCGGGGGCTTCGTGACCATCTACACCGACGTGACCGAACGGCGCCGCAACGAGGAAAGCCTGGTGCTGGCGAAGAAGGTCTTCGACAACAGCCCGGAAGCGATCATGATCACCGACGAGAAGAACCGGATCGTTTCGGTGAACGAGGCCTTCACGCAGATCACCGGCTACGCCCCCGACGAGGTGATCGGCCAGGACCCGCGCATACTGGCATCGGGGCGGCATGACACAGGCTTCTACCGGCAGATGTGGGATGCGCTGCAGCGAAACGGCCATTGGGCCGGCGAAATCATCGATCGGCGCAAGAGTGGCGACGTCTACCCGAAATGGATGTCGATCAATGCCGTCATGGAGTTCCCGGCAGGGCGGGTCACGCATTACATCGCGATGTTCACCGACATCACCGAGCGCAAGCGCGCCGAAGAACGCATTCACTTCCTCGCGCATCACGATGCCCTGACCGAACTGCCGAACCGGCTGTCGCTCGAATTGCGCCTCGAGCAGGCGCTGATCGACGCGCGCCGTCACGACTGGAACGTCGGCGTTCTGTTCATCGACCTCGACCGCTTCAAGGTCATCAATGACACGCTCGG
The DNA here is from genome assembly GCA_022705165.1 of Pseudomonadota bacterium. Taxonomy (GTDB): domain Bacteria; phylum Pseudomonadota; class Gammaproteobacteria; order Burkholderiales; family Rhodocyclaceae; genus Proximibacter. The sequence continues at coordinate 4,271 of JAKJEY010000087.1, read as the reverse complement.
ACACAACATCGGTGACAAGCTGCTGATCGAGGTGGCGCGCCGCTTTACGGCGGCCGTCCGCGAATCGGACATGGTCGCGCGCCTCGGCGGCGACGAATTCGTGATCGTCCTGCCCGACCTCGAAAATCCGGATGCCGCAGCACACGTTGCGCTGAAGATCGTCTCCGCACTGCTGACGCCGATCTGGATCGACTCGCACGAACTGCACACCAGCCCCTCGATCGGTATCAGCATCTATCCGATGGATGGTCGCAGCGTGGATGCGATCCTTAAGAATGCCGACACCGCGATGTATCACGCCAAGGCGCTGGGGCGGAACAACTATCAGTTTTTCGCCGAAGAGATGAACCGGGTCGCCAACGAACGCCTGTCGCTCGAGGGTCGCCTGCGCCAGGCCCTGGCGCGCCAGGAGCTGTCGCTGCACTACCAGCCCCAGATGGCGGCCGACGGCTCCCGCGTCATCGGGGTCGAGGCACTGCTGCGCTGGGAAGCGCCGAACGAGGGCATGATCGCGCCGGACCGTTTCATCGCGATCGCAGAGGAAACCGGCCTGATCGTGCCGATCGGTGAATGGGTACTCAAGGAAGCCTGTCGCCAGTTGCGCACGTGGCTCGATTCCGGGGTGCCGCCATTGCGCATGGCGGTCAACCTGTCGGCCCGCCAGCTTGGCAACGCCGAACTGCTGACGACCGTGAGCGAGGCCCTCGCCGAGTCCGGCATCCCGCCGCAACTGCTGGAACTGGAGATCACCGAAAGCGCGATCATGGAAAAGCCGGAAGAGGCGATCAAGGTCCTGCAGGCGCTGAAGCAGCGCGGCATCAAGCTGGCCGTGGACGACTTCGGCACCGGCTATTCGTCGCTCGCCTACCTGAAGCTGTTCCCGATCGACCACCTGAAGATCGACCGCTCGTTCGTGCGTGACATCGAGCGAGACCCGGACGACGCTGCGATCGCCATTTCGACCATTGCGCTGGCCCACAGCCTCGGTCTCAAAGTGGTCGCCGAAGGCGTCGAAACCCGCGACCAGCTGATGCTGCTGCAACGCAACGGCTGCGACGAAGTACAGGGATTCCTGTTCAGTCGCCCGCTCGCCGCGCCGGCGGCGCTCGCCTTCCTGAAGCGTGGCCGGGAAGACCGGCTGCGCCAACTGCATTAGAATCCGCACTTTCCCCGTCAGACATTCAACACACCGCGCGCGGACGTCCGCGCCGGCCGTGCCAGCCAAGGACTCGCCATGCGCCGCATCACCCTCTCCCGATACCTGATCGAAGAACAGCGCGAAAAGGGCAAGATCAACGCCGATCTGCGCCTCCTGATCGAAGTCGTTGCACGCGCCTGCAAGTCGATCGCGGTCGCCATCGGCAAGGGCGGACTGGGCGGGGTGCTGGGGGAAGCCGGCAGCGACAACGTCCAGGGCGAAGCGCAGAAGAAGCTCGACGTACTCTCGAACGAGATCTTCCTCGAAGCCAACGAATGGGGCGGCCACCTGGCCGGCATGGCCTCCGAGGAAATGGAGCTGCCGCACGCGATCCCGAACCGCTACCCGCAGGGCGAATACCTGCTGCTCTTCGATCCGCTCGACGGATCGTCGAACATCGACATCAACGTCTCGGTCGGCACCATCTTCTCGGTACTGCGCTGCCCCGAGGGCGCCGACCCGACGCAGGCCGATGCCTTCATGCAGCCGGGTACGCAACAGCTCGCTGCCGGCTATGCCGTTTACGGTCCGACCACATTGCTGGTGCTCACCGTCGGTGACGGCGTCGCCTGCTTCACGCTCGACCGCGAGCAGGGTTCCTTCGTGCTGACGCAGGAGAACATGCAGATTCCGGCCGACACCAAGGAATTCGCCATCAACATGTCCAACATGCGCCACTGGGAAGCGCCGGTGCGCCGCTACGTCGAGGAAATGCTGGCCGGCACGACCGGTCCGCGCGGCAAGGACTTCAACATGCGCTGGGTGGCCTCGATGGTCGCCGACGTGCATCGCATCATGACCCGCGGCGGCATCTTCATGTACCCGATGGACGCCAAGATCCGCGACAAGGGCGGCAAGCTGCGCCTGATGTACGAGGCCAACCCGATGAGCATGATCGTCGAGCAGGCCGGCGGTGCCGCAACCACTGGCCGCCAGCGCATTCTGGAAGTACAGCCGACCGGGCTGCACATGCGGGTGCCGGTGATCCTCGGCTCGAAGAACGAGGTCGCGCGCGTCACCGCGTACCACCAAGACTGATGTCGGCCCGCCACCCGATCATCGCGGTCACCGGCTCGTCCGGGGCCGGCACCACCACGGTCTCGCAGACCTTCGAGCAGATTTTCTGGCGCGAAAACGTCAGCGCCGTATTCGTCGAAGGCGACAGTTTCCACCGCTTCACGCGCGCCGAGATGATCCGCCAGACCGCCGCCGCAGACCGTGACGGACGCCCGGCACCGACTCACTTCGGCCCGGAAGGCAACGATTTCGAGGGGATCGAGGCCCTGTTCAAGGGCTATGCCGAAAGCGGCCGCGGCCAGTTCTGTCACTACATCCATGACGAGGTCGAGGCGGCAAAGTTCGGCGGCGAGATCGGCGGCTTCTCGGCCTTCGAGGAAATTCCCGAAGGTACCGACCTGCTGCTTTACGAGGGCCTGCACGGTGCCGTCCAGACCGAGACGGTCGACGCCGCGAAATACCCTGACCTGCTGATCGGCGTCGTGCCGATCATCAACCTGGAGTGGATCCAGAAGCTGCATCGCGACATGAACCTGCGCGGCTACTCGCGCGAGGCGGTGACGACGACGATCCTGCGCCGCATGCACGACTACGTGCATTACATGACGCCGCAGTTCTCGCGCACCCACATCAATTTCCAGCGCGTGCCGGTGGTCGACACCTCGAATCCCTTCATCGCCCGCGACATCCCGACACAGGACGAGAGCTTCGTCGTCATCCGCTTCTCGAATCCGCGCGGCGTCGATTTTCCCTACCTGCTGAACATGATCGACGGCAGTTTCATGTCGCGGGCCAACACCATCGTCATTCCCGGCGGCAAGATGCCGCTGGCGATGCAGCTGATCCTGACGCCGCTGATCTGGAAGCTGGTCGAGCAGGGCCGCAGGATCCGCAACGGGACGCGCGGCTGAGGCGCCATCACCCCCAATCCACGTACGGAATGCACCCATGACACCGCGACTGACCGCGATACTGACCACCGCCCTCTTTGCCGCCGGAGCCACATTGCTCACCGCCTGTGCCGACAATGTCATGGTGCTCGGCAACGAGAGCGGCGATCCGCGCTTCCTCGAAACCAACTTCATGAGTTTCGAGCACCCGTTCACCGAGAAAGGCGAAGCCGACGTGCGTGCCCGCGCCGAACGGCTGTGCAGCTACCAGAAGCGGATCGCCGTGCAGACCGAACGCGCCTGCACACTCGAAAAATGCCTGACGAACTATCAGTGCGTCACGCCGAAGGACGTCAAGACATACGGGCTCTGAACACGCGGCTGCGGTTCGAAAAAGGCAGTGTGCGACCACACTGACACAGCGGGACACAGATCGCAGGGCGCGTGGACGCGCTTCGAATCAGGCGGCAGATCCGGCACCGATGGTGATCAATCGACGGGACTGCACCACGCCCTGGCCGCCTCGACGGACGGGAAGGTTTTCACCTGGTAGGGCGTCAGCGTACGCACGGCCATGACCAGGATCGCAATGCGGCTATCGGTCGTCACAAAGGCGATTTTCACCTTCGGATTCGACATGCTGGCGCCACGCGTTATTGCCGCGCTGTACTGCGCCTCGTCGGCGGTAATCGAGTAACTTTCAACGCTCAGCAAATCGTTGATGATGTAGCGGATGTCGTCAAGACGGGCATCGCCGAGAACGTCCTCCTGGCTTTGCGCATATTCACTCCACGTACAGACCCCGGTGAATTTCTTGTAGACGCCTTTCGGCTCCCATTCCATCGTGTAAGGCATTGCTGTTCCAAACCAATCTTAGCGGTGTTCTCGGGCCAGACATCTGACGCCCTGTTCATCATTTTACTTCATCGATTCTTCTGCGAGATCGCGGGTAACGGCTTCGGCGACCTTGATCCCGTTATCCCGCCCGCGTAGCCCGCTCCTTAGCCCACCGGGTACAGGCCCCTGATGTTGAGGCTCTGGAAATAGTCGCCACGCGTGATGCGCAGCGGCGACGAGGTGCGTGCCCGTGCCGAACGGCTGTGCAGCTACCAGAAGCGGATCGCCGTGCAGACCGAACGCGCCTGCACACTCGAAAAATGCCTGAC
>JAKJEY010000086.1:376-8827 GCA_022705165.1 Pseudomonadota bacterium | reverse complement strand
AGGCCGGCCACGAAGTCATCGTCATCGAGCGTCAGCCGGGCGCGGGCCTCGAAACGAGTTTTGCCAACGGTGGGCAGATCTCCGTCTCGCATGCCGAACCCTGGGCCAATCCGCAGGTGCTGCCGAAAGTACTGAAATGGCTCGGGCGCGAGGATGCGCCGCTGCTCTTCCGTTTGCGCTGGGATCCGGCCCTGTTCCGCTGGGGCCTGCGTTTCCTTGCTGAATGCCGGCCGGGCCGCACGCGCGAGAATATCCGCGCCATCGTTACGATGGCCTTGTACAGCCGGCGCCTGCTCGGCGAACTGCGCGCCGAGACGGGGATCGCCTACGATCAGCTGCAGCGCGGCATCCTGCACTTCTATACTGATGAACGCGAGTTCTCCGCCGCCAGTGAGGCCGCCGCGCTGATGCGCGAATTCGGCTGTGAGCGCAATGTCGTTTCCGCCGACGAATGCGTGCGTATCGAACCCGCTCTGGTGACAGTGCGCGACCGGCTCGTCGGCGGCGACTATACGCACGACGACGAATCCGGGGATGCGCATCGCTTTACGCAGGCGCTGGCCAGCCTCGCTGCCGGACGCGGCGTCACTTTCCGCTATGCGACGACGGTCGACCGGCTCGATGTCGCGGGCGGCGCCTTCGCCGGCGTCGTTGCCGGCGGCGAGCATATCGTTGCCGATGCCTGCGTTGCCGCCTGCGGCAGCTGGACCGGCGCACTGCTGGCACCACTCGGCATCCGCCTGCCGCTCTATCCGGCGAAGGGTTACTCGGCGACGGTGCCGCTCGGCGCCGACAGCGTGGCACCGACGGTCAGCCTCACCGACGACGGCTACAAGATCGTCTTCTCCCGGCTCGGGCAGCGCCTGCGCATCGCCGGGACGGCCGAGTTCAACGGGTTCAACACCGAACTCAATCCGGTGCGCTGTACGGCCCTGATGCGCCGTGCCGGCGAACTTTTTCCGGATCTGCGCCCGGCTGGCGCGCCGGAATTCTGGTGCGGCTTGCGCCCGGCGACGCCGTCCAACGTGCCGCTGATCGGGCGCTCGTCCGTGGCCGGCCTGTGGCTGGCGACCGGCCACGGCACGCTCGGCTGGACGATGGCCTGCGGCACCGGCGCTGCCGTCGCCGACCTGTTGTCCGGCCGGCGGCCGGAACCCGATTTCCCTTTCCTATAACAACAGCACTTCACGGAGACAGCATGAGCACCGTCATCTACGAGGTTCGCGACCGGGTCGCCCACCTCACCCTCAATCGCCCGCAATCACTCAATGCGCTCAACCTCGCGATGATCGAGGATCTGCGCGTGGCGACGGCACGCGCCGAAGTCGATGCGGAGGTTCGCGCGATCCTGATCGCCGGTGCCGGCGAGCACTTCATGGCTGGGGGCGACCTTAAATGGTTCCGCGAGCAACTGGCATTGCCGCCGCAGGAGCGGCAACCACTCTTCGAACGCACGATCAGCGACGTGCACCAGACGACGCTGCAACTGCGCCGCTGCGGCAAGCCGGTTGTTGCGGCGGTGCGCGGCGCGGTCGCCGGTTTCGGCCTGTCGCTGATGCTGGCGGCCGATCTGGCACTGGCTGCCGAGGATGCGTACTTCACGCTCGCCTACAGCAACATCGCACTCTCCCCGGATGGCGGCGCAACCTGGTCGCTGCCGCGCACGGTCGGGATGAAGCGGGCGATGGAGATCGCGCTCCTCGGCGATCGCTTCGATGCGGCACAGGCGCTGGCGTGGGGGCTGGTCAATCGCGTCGTCCCGGTGGCGGAATTGCCGGCGCAGGCCGAAAAACTGGCATTGCGGCTGGCCGGCGGAGCGGCCGAGGCCCTGGCCAGTACCAAACGCCTGCTCAATGATTCGTTGAACGCCTCGCTGGCGGAACAGCTGCATGCCGAACAACGCGCCTTTGCCAGTTGTGGCGTGAACGCCGATTTCGGCGAAGGCTTGGCTGCCTTCTTCGAGAAGCGGCGCCCCAGCTTCAATGTGGATTGACACCCATTGTCATCTCGATGCGGCCGAGTTCGCGGCCGATCGCGATGGGGTCGTGGCGGCGGCGCACACCGCCGGTGTCGATACCCTGGTCGTGCCGGCGGTCGAGGTCGCCAGTTTTCCGGCCGTGCGCGCCTGTGTCGAGCGCTATCCCGGCTGCGTCGCCGCTTACGGCATTCACCCGATGTATACGCCGCGGGCGGCCGACGATGACCTGCAGGTCCTGCGCGAGTGGGTCGAACGCGAGCGGCCGGTGGCCGTCGGGGAGATCGGCCTCGACCACTTCGTGCCGGGCCTCGACCCGGAGCGACAGCGCCATTTCTTCGTCGCCCAGCTGAAGATTGCCCGCGAATTCGATCTGCCCGTATTGCTGCACGTGCGCCGGGCAGTCGACGACATCCTGCGCGAGCTGCGCCGCTACCGCGTGTGCGGCGGCATTGCCCATGCCTTCAATGGCAGCCGCCAGCAGGCGGAGATGTTCATCGAACTGGGGTTCGCCCTCGGCTTCGGCGGTGCGATGACCTGGTCGCGGGCGACGCGGCTGCGGGAACTGGCCGCTACCCTTCCGCTGGAGGCGATCGTCCTCGAGACCGATGCGCCGGACATTCCGCCCGAATTCGTCGGCAGGGGGCGCAATGAGCCGGCTTTCCTGCCGCGCATTGCACAGTTCCTGTGCGAGCTGCGCGCTATCTCAGCCGATGCCCTGGCCCGTACGACCCGGCAGTCTGTCGCTCGGGTCCTGCCGGGGATTGGAATGTTGCCGCCCCTCCCCTGAAGTTGCCCGATTAGCATCACGGCATGCTGTATCGGCTTTTTCTAATATCACGCGATGACCCAATTGGTGGGGGTTTTCGCCCTCCCGCCCGGTAAAAGTTGCGCTTGATCAAATTATCCGCACAAAGTCTGCGGATTTTTTTTGTGCTTGATTTGCATCAAAAGATTTATCTCATCAGGGGCATAGATTGCTCGCCTGATCCCAAAGTCGAGAAATGTGCAGTCAATGGATATTTCCAGCGTGATAGTGAGCGCCAAGCCGGAGAACGGAGCCGCGGTCAAGGCTCTGCTCGAGGAAACCGATGGCGTGGAAGTGCATGTGGTGGCCGAGGATGGGCGAATGATCGTCACCATCGAGGCCGAGTCCGAGAAGGCCACCGTAAAAACCTTTGAAATGATCGGTCAGATGCCCGGCGTCCTTGCCGTGTCGATGGCCTATCACCAAGTTGAATCAAATCCTGACGAGGAGGCATGAAATGAAACTGACCCGACGCGACTTCATCAAGAGCAACGCAGTAGCTGCGGCGGCTGCCACCGCCGGCATCGCCGTTCCGGAAGCGGTTCTGGCGCAGGCCAAGGGCAAGGACGACGGCGTACGCTGGGACAAGGGCGCCTGCCGCTACTGCGGTACTGGCTGCGGCGTGCTGGTCGGTACCAAGGATGGCCGCATCGTCGCCACGCAGGGTGACCCGGAAGCGCCGGTCAACCGTGGCCTCAACTGCATCAAGGGTTACTTCCTCGCCAAGATCCAGTATGGCAAGGATCGTCTGACGCAGCCGCTGCTGCGCATGAAGAACGGCCAGTTCGACAAGAATGGCGAGTTCACGCCGATCTCCTGGGACAAGGCCTTCGACATCATGGCCGAGAAGGTCAAGGCAACGCTGAAAGAGCCGACCCAGGGTCAGCGCGGCGTCTGCATGTTCGGTTCCGGCCAGTGGACCGTCTGGGAAGGCTATGCCGCCGCCAAGCTGTGGAAGGCCGGCCTGCGCACCAACAGTATCGACCCGAATGCCCGTCACTGCATGGCCTCGGCCGTTGCCGGCTTCATGCGTACCTTCGGCATCGACGAGCCGATGGGCTGTTACGACGACATCGAGCACGCCGATGTCTTCGCGCTGTGGGGCTCGAACATGGCCGAGATGCACCCGATCCTGTGGTCGCGCATCACCGATCGTCGCCTGACGGCCAAGCACGTCAAGATCCACGTGCTGTCGACCTTCACGCACCGTTCGTGCGAGCTCGCCGACAATGAGTTGATCTTCAACCCGAGCTCGGACCTGGCGATCCTCAACTACATCGCCAACTACATCATCCAGAACAACGCGGTTAACAAGGACTTCGTCGGCAAGCACGTCAAGTTCGCCAAGGGCGTGACCGACATCGGCTACGGCCTGCGTCCGAACCACCCGCTCGAAAAGGTCGCCATGAACAATGGCTACCCGGGCGAGGACGGCAAGCCGAAGGGCAACCCGAACAACTCGACGCCGATGAGCTTCGACGAGTTTGCCGCCTTCGTCTCCGAGTACACGGTCGACAAGGCACACGAGATCTCCGGTGTGCCGAAGGACAAGCTTGAGGCACTGGCCAAGGCCTACGCCGATCCGAAGACCAAGGTCACCTCGTTCTGGACCATGGGCTTCAACCAGCACACCCGCGGCACCTGGGTAAACAACATGATCTACAACGTCCACCTGCTGGTGGGCAAGATCTCCGAGCCGGGCAACAGCCCGTTCTCGCTGACCGGTCAGCCGTCTGCCTGCGGTACGGCACGCGAAGTCGGTACCTTCGCCCACCGTCTGCCGGCCGACATGGTCGTCATGAACCCGAAGCACCGCGAGTTTTCCGAGAACATCTGGAAGCTGCCGGCCGGCACCATTCCGGACTGGATCGGCTACCACGCCGTGCTGCAGTCGCGCATGGCCAAGGATGGCAAGGTCGGCTTCCTGTGGACGACGACCACCAACAACATGCAGGCCGGTCCGAACGTCAATGACGAGATCTATCCGGGATGGCGCAATCCGAAGTGCTTCACCGTCGTTTCCGATGTCTACCCGACCGTTTCCGCCATGTCGGCTGACCTGATCCTGCCCTCCGCGATGTGGATGGAGAAGGAAGGCATGTACGGCAACGCCGAGCGTCGCGGCCAGATGTGGCGCCAGCAGGTCAAGGCACCGGGTGAATCAAGGTCTGACCTGTGGCAGTACCTTGAATTCTCGAAGCGCTTCAAGACCGACGAAGTCTGGCCGGCCGAACTGCTCGACAAGATGCCCGAGTACAAGGGCAAGACCCTGTACGAAGTGCTCTATGCCAACGGCCAGGTCAACAAGTTCCCCCTCGACGAGGTCAAGTCGGTCAACGCGCACGCGATCAAGGACTACATGAACGACGAGTCCAAGGCATACGGCTACTACGTGCAGAAGGGTCTGTTCGAGGAGTACGCCCGCTTCGGTCGCGGCAAGGCGCACGATCTGGCCTACTTCGACGTCTATCACAAGGCGCGCGGCCTGCGCTGGCCGGTGGTCGATGGCAAGGAAACGCTGTGGCGCTTCCGCGAAGGCTACGACAGCTATGTGCCGAAGGGTGAAGGTGTCCGCTTCTACGGCTACCCGGATGGCAAGGCGATCATCTATGCGCTGCCCTACCAGCCGGCCGCCGAGTCGCCGGACAAGGAATACGACATGTGGCTGTGTACCGGCCGTGTGCTGGAGCACTGGCATACCGGCTCGATGACCCGTCGCGTGCCCGAGCTCTACAAGGCGGTGCCGGATGCGGTGATCTTCATGCATCCGGATGATGCGAAGAAGCGTGGCCTGAACCGCAACGACGTGGTCAAGGTGTCGACCCGTCGCGGCGAAATCCAGCTGCGTGTCGAGACCAAGGGCCGCAACAAGCCGCCGGTCGGCCTCGTCTTCGTGCCGTTCTTCGACGAGCACCGCCTGGTCAACAAGCTGACCCTGGACGCGACCTGCCCGATCTCGAAAGAGACGGACTACAAGAAGTGCGCGTGCAAGGTGGTGAAGGCCTGACGCGGCGATAGGCAAGAGATAAGGCAATCAGGGAGTGCCGTGCGTGGGTGGGGTCGGGTTTCCGACCCGGCTCCACCAGCCGGCTGACCGCCATGTCGAAGTCAAACGTTTCCGACGCTTCCAGAGCGGCTGCTCCGCGCAAGTCTTCTGCGCCGGCACGTCGCCAGTTCCTGCTCGATTCGGCGCGCATGGCGTGCGGGGTCGGCATGCTGGGGCTGGGCCTGGGGCTCTACGCCAAGCAGACGCAGGCCTTGCCTGCGCTTGCGCTGCGTCCGCCTGGCGCCCTGGCGGAGAACGACTTCCTCGGTGCCTGCATCCGATGCGGCATGTGTGTCCGCGACTGTCCCTACGACACGCTGAGTCTGGCCAAGCCGGAAACCCCGGTGGCGACCGGGACGCCGTACTTCACAGCGCGCGGCATACCGTGCGAGATGTGCGACGACATTCCCTGCGTCAAGGCCTGCCCCACGGGGGCGCTGGACCACAAGCTGACCGATATCAACAAGGCGAAAATGGGCCTTGCCGTGCTGGTCGATCAGGAAACCTGTCTCAATTTCCTGGGCCTGCGCTGCGATGTCTGCTATCGCGTCTGCCCGGTGATCGACAAGGCGATCACGCTGGAACTGGTACCCAATCCGCGTACCGGCCGGCATACGATGTTCCTGCCGACAGTGCATTCGGAACACTGCACCGGTTGCGGCAAGTGCGAGAAATCCTGCGTGACCGAAGAGGCCTCGATCAAGGTCTATCCCCTTGCGATCGCCAAGGGCTCCCTCGGCAAGCACTACCAGCTGGGTTGGGAAGAGCAGAAGAAGCATGGCGGCTCGCTGATCGACGAGAAGAGCATGGTCGATCTGCCCGATCGGGTTCCCGAAGGCGTGAGGCTTCCGGGCCACTACGATCCGGCCAGCGGCATGACCGCGCCGCCGGGGATGCCCGGCAGTGCAGCCGGGCCGGTGCCCAGCGCACCGCCGGGATTTGGTGGTCCGACAGTCCCGTCGGCGCCTCCGGGCATGCCGGGTTCCGTTGCCGGGCCCGTGCCCAGTCACCCGCCCGGATTGGGAGGTGGCAAATGAACGCGCCGGCCGGCAAGCGGGTCGGCGCCGATGCGCTGGCTGAAAAGGGCTGGTTCGCCACATACAAGTGGTTGCTCCTGCGCCGCTGTTCGCAGTTCGCGATCCTGGCGCTGTTCCTGCTCGGGCCGCTCTATGGGGTCTGGGTCGTCAAGGGGAACCTTGCCTATTCCTACACGCTGGGTGTGCTGCCTCTGACTGATCCCTATGTGGCGCTGCAGTCGCTGCTGACCGGTCATGTTCCCGAGAAGCTCGGCCTGATCGGTGTCGCGATCGTCCTGCTCTTCTACTTTCTGGTCGGTGGACGCGTCTATTGCTCCTGGGTCTGCCCGGTCAACGTCGTCACCGATACGGCTGGCTGGCTGCGTCGCCGTCTTGGCATCAAGGGCAGTGCGCACCTGTCGCGCGAAACCCGCTACTGGGTGCTGGCGATGACCCTGGTCGGTTCGGCTGTGACTGGCGTGGTGCTGTGGGAACTGATCAATCCGGTCTCGATGCTGCATCGCGGCCTCATCTTCGGCATGGGATTCGCGTGGGCCATCGTGCTCACCATTTTCCTGTTCGACCTGTTCGTGATGAGTCGCGGCTGGTGCGGGCGCCTTTGTCCGGTCGGCGCCTTCTATGGCCTGATCGGGCGCTGGAGTCCGGTGCGTGTCTCTGCACCGGCGCGTTCCGCCTGCAACGATTGCATGGATTGCTTCGAGGTCTGTCCCGAGCCGCAGGTCATCCGGCCGGCACTCAAGGGGGCCGCGACGGGAACCGGACCGGTGATCCTGTCGTCAGCCTGTACCAATTGCGGTCGCTGCATCGATGTCTGTTCGAAAGATGTTTTCCGGTTCGGCATGCGTTTCAGCAATGCGCTACCGACCAGTGAAGTGGCAGCAGCATCTGCCGCTTCGAGCAAATCCTGATTTCAATGATTCAACTTCCAGTGGAGGGAAAGACGACCATGAAAACCCAGATCAAACTCTCGATGGCCGTGCTGGCCGCCTGCTTCAGCTTCTCTGCCTTCGCTGCCGATGCGCCGAAGTCGATGCGCGGCGCCGATGTTGCAACGCCGGATGCCGTGGCCAGCGAAAAGGCCTATGTCGGCAGCCGCCCGGGAACGACGAAGCCTGTTGCTCGCACGTTCAGCACGCAGCCGCCGGTGATCCCGCATTCGATCGAGAACTTCAGCGACATCAACCTTGAAGAGAACGCCTGTATGGATTGCCATTCGGCAGCAAACTTCAAAAAGAAGAACGCGCCGAAAATTGGCGACAGCCATTTCGTGAATCGCGACGGGCAGAAACTCGACGAGGCATCGGCCGCGCGCCACAACTGTGTTCAGTGCCACGTGCCGCAGGTCGATGCGCCGCCCCTGGTGGAAAGCACCTTCCAGGGCGACCAGAAGCCTGGCGCGGCCCCTGCCAAGAAGGCCATCAAGAAGAACTGATCACCAGTTCGCGCTACACCGAAGGAGTATCAGGACGGGATGCCACGGCATCCCGTTTTTCTTGCATTCAGGCGACGCCGATTGCCTGCACGGGGCAGGGACCGACGCAGGCACCACAGCCGGTACAGCGGTCGGGATCGAGTTGTGGCAGGG
>JAKJEY010000086.1:0-364 GCA_022705165.1 Pseudomonadota bacterium | reverse complement strand
ATCTGCGGAATGAACCTGATCGCCGCCTCGCCGCATTGCTCGCCACAGATGCGGCACTCCACTCCTTTGCGGGCGATGCAGGTATCGCCGATCTTTGCCCGCAGGTGCCACGGCGCCAGTTCGGCGCTGCGTTGTATCGCACCGGTCTGGCAGGCGGCCGCACATTCCCCGCAGAAGGTGCATTCTCCCGCAGTGAAATCGATGGTCGGGTAACCGCCATCTCCCTGCCGGATGATGCGGGTCGGGCAGGCACGGGCACAGTCGCCGCAGCGACTGCAGAGATCGGTGAAGCCCGCCTCGGCAACCGCCCACGGCGGCCGCTGCTGGGCCTTGTGCGCGGCTACGCGGCCGCGAAGAAAGTTGC
>JAKJEY010000085.1 GCA_022705165.1 Pseudomonadota bacterium | reverse complement strand
GGCTTCGACACGATTGCCGATGGCCGCCACCATACGCTTCACCTGGTGGTATCTGCCCTCGGTCACGGTGAGCAGCAATTCCCGTTCGCCGAGCCGCTCACACGCCGCAGCCGCAATCAGTCCCGGTTCGTCGTCGAGCAGCACACCGGTGAGAAGCCGGGCGATACCGTCGTCCGCAACAGCATGCCTGGCCGTCACGTGATAGGTTTTCGGCACCTTGCGCTTGCCCGAGATAATGCGGTGAATGAACTGACCGTCGTCGGAAAAGAGCAGCAGGCCGGTCGTATCCTCGTCGAGGCGACCGAGCGACTGAACCTGGCGGCCATTGAGGGGTGGCGGCAACAGCGCATAGACACTCGCATGATGCTTCGGCTGGTGCGAGCATTCATAACCAGCGGGTTTGTTGAGCATCAGGTACGCCTTCTCCTGGTAGCGCCATTCCGTGCCATCGACGGAGAAGACCAGTTCTAGCGGCGATATTTCAACGAATGGATCATCCATTTCCTCGTCGGCGATTGTGACGCGGCCCTGGCGAATCAGCGCCCGGCAATCCTTGCGGCTACCGAAACCCTGGGAATGGAGCAGGCGTTCGAGTTGCAGTTTCTTCATGGCGCGCATCCTACCACCCGGGATGACAGCCGGGCGGGTTCAGGGCGACAATGACGGCATGAAGTTCGAACACATCGTACAGATCAACGACCCCGGCAACCCGTTGGTCCAGAACCTTAGCCGCGATCAGTTGTGGCTGGGGCTGATGGCCCGAGCGGAGGACGCCACCCTCTTTCTCCCCGGGCTGGAAGCCTGCCACATCGTCGAACGTGGCGACTGCCGGCTGCAACGGCGGCTGGACTTCGGCAAGGCCGAAATCGAGGATATGGTTACTTGGTCGCGCTTCGAATGGATGTGCTTCGAAGTCAGTCGAACCGACAGCCATGCCGGCGGTACCCTGACCATCACCATCGAGGAGCCGGAGGAAGATCATCTCTTCCTCCGCTTCGCCTATGCGACGACGCTCGGCGAAGTTGCCGGTGATGAGGATGCCGCATACGCCGAATTCGTGAAATCGGCCTACCATGAGTCGGATATCGAGATGGTCCGTGTCATCCGCAGTTTCTTTACGGAAGAAACGCCTCACTAAATCCGGCGTACTACCCCAGAAACGCATAGAGCCCCTTGCGGGGCTCTATGGCGCGTTTTTCCCTTGCGGGAATACCTGGGGCTCAGACGTCGATGTTTCGCGCCGCCAGCGCATTGCTTTCGATGAAGTTCCGACGCGGCTCGACCAGCTCACCCATCAGCGTCGTGAAGATCTCGTCGGCACCGATGGCATCCTCGATCTGCACCTTGAGCAGGCGGCGAACCTTCGGATCCATCGTCGTTTCCCACAGCTGCCCGGGGTTCATTTCGCCAAGACCCTTGTAGCGCTGCTTGCTGACGGCGCGCTCGACTTCTGCAAGCAGCCAGTTCATTGCCTGGGCAAAGCCGACCACCGGGGACTTCTTCTCGCCACGCTGGGCGTAGCCACCGGAACCGAAGAGGCCCGAGAGCATGTCGGCGGTCTTCATCAGCTGGGCCCAGTCACCCGAGATCAGCAGATCCTCATCGATGACGCCGACCTTGAGGTTACCGTGGTGCATCTTCTCGACACGTAGTTGCCAGCGCTCGTGCGCTTCGTCGTAGCGGGCGCGGATCTGGATGCCGTGATTGACGCGCTTCGAGAGTTCGCTGGCTGAGGCCTGGGCCGCAGCCTCGCTCGACAGGTCGAGCTTGAGGTTGGCATCGACGATGGTATGCAGCACTTCCGGATTGACCAGGTGGTCAAGGCGATTGATGACGGCTTCGGCCAGCAGGTATTCCCGTGCCATTGCCTCCAGCGCCGCACCGCTGATTGCTTCGGCACCGGCCTTCGGCACGACGATAGCTTCATCCAGCGCCATCTTCAGCAGGAACTGGTTCAGTTCGTGATCATCCTTAATGTAGCGCTCGGTCTTGCCCACCTTGACCTTGTACAGCGGTGGCTGGGCGATGTAGATGTGGCCGCGCTCGACCAGCTCAGGCATCTGCCGGTAGAAGAAGGTTAGGAGCAGGGTGCGGATGTGGGCGCCGTCCACGTCGGCATCGGTCATGATGATGATGCGGTGGTAGCGCAGCTTCTCCGGCTTGTACTCATCCTTGCCGATGCCGGTACCGAGTGCAGTGATCAGCGTCGCGATTTCCTGCGACGAGATCAGCTTGTCGAAACGAGCTTTCTCGACGTTGAGGATCTTGCCCTTCAGGGGCAGGATCGCCTGGAACTTGCGGTCGCGGCCCTGCTTGGCGGAGCCGCCGGCGGAGTCACCCTCGACCAGATAGAGTTCGCACAGCGACGGGTCCTTCTCCTGACAGTCCGCCAGCTTTCCGGGCAGTCCGACACCATCGAGCACACCCTTGCGGCGGGTCATTTCACGCGCCTTGCGGGCAGCTTCCCGGGCGCGGGCGGCCTCGACGATCTTGCCGGTAATGACCTTGGCGTCCGCCGGGCGCTCGAGCAGGAACTCGGCGAGCTTGGCGGCAACCACTTCCTGCACCGCAGGTTGGGCTTCCGACGAAACCAGCTTCATCTTCGTCTGTGAGGCGAACTTGGGATCGGGCATCTTCACCGACAGCACGCAGGCCAGGCCCTCGCGCATGTCGTCACCGCCGATGTCGACCTTCGCCTTCTTCGCGATGTCGTTTTCCTCGATGTACTTGTTGATGACGCGGGTCATCGCCGTACGCAGGCCGGTCAGGTGCGTACCGCCGTCCGACTGCGGAATGTTGTTGGTGAAGCAGAGCACCTGCTCGGCGTAGGAGTCATTCCACTGCATCGCCACTTCGACGCCGATCGTCGCACCGTTCGGTGCCGTGCTCTCGCCGGTCGAATAGAAGACGTTCGGATGCAACACCGACTTCGAGCGATTGATGTACTCGACGAAGCTTTTTACCCCGCCGGCAAAGGCAAACAACTCTTCCTTGCCGGAACGCTGGTCGACCAGCTTGATGCTGACACCGTTGTTCAGGAAGGAGAGTTCGCGCAGGCGCTTGGCCAGAATCTCGTAGTGAAACTCGACGGTACCGAAGATCTCGTCGTCGGCGAGGAAGTGCACCTCGGTGCCGCGCTTCTCGGTTTCACCGAGCACTTTCATCGGCGACACTTCGAAACCGTCGCGCATTTCCAGAACGCGTTCGACCGGCACACCGCGATTGAACTCCATGAAGTGCTTCTGGCCGTCACGGCGAATGGTCAGGCGCAACCATTTGGAAAGCGCATTGACGCAGGAAACGCCGACACCATGCAGGCCACCCGATACCTTGTAGGAGTTCTGGTTGAACTTGCCACCGGCGTGCAACTCCGTGAGTGCGATTTCTGCCGCCGAGCGTTTCGGTTCATGCTTGTCGTCCATCTTGACGCCGGTCGGGATGCCGCGGCCGTTGTCGGTGACGGAGATCGAGTTATCCGGATGGATGGTGACGACGATGTCGTCGCAATGTCCGGCCAACGCTTCGTCGATCGAATTGTCGACGACTTCGAAGACCAGATGGTGCAAACCGGTGCCGTCCGAAGTGTCACCGATATACATGCCCGGGCGCTTGCGCACCGCCTCCAGGCCCTCCAGGATCTGGATACTCGATTCGCCGTAGGCCGGGGCGTTGTTTTCTTCGCTCACTCTTTACTTCCTTGTTTCACGTGGAACATCAATAAGTTGCTGGATGACTTAAATGCGCATCGGCATCACGACATACTTGAATTGCTCGTTACCCGGAATGGTCACCAAGGCACTTGAGTTGGCATCGTTGAGGCCCCACTGGACCATTTCGGCCGAACTGTTGTTCAGCACGTCGAGCAGGTAGCCGACGTTGAAACCGATATCAATGACATCACCACTGTAATCAACTTCCAGTTCTTCCTGAGCTTCTTCCTGTTCGGCGTTGGCGGCCATGATCTTCAGGCTGCCCGGTGCCAGCACCATACGCACGCCGCGGAATTTCTCGTTGGTCAGGATGGCAGCCCGACTCATCGACGAGAGCAGGGCGACCCGGTTGATCTGCAGTACATTGCGCAAGGTCGCGGGTATGACACGTTCATAATCCGGAAACTTGCCGTCAATCAGTTTCGAAACAAGATTGATGTGACCGAACTGGAAACGGATCTGGTTGGCGGCAGCCTCGATAAGCAAGGGTTCATCACTGTCGGCCAGGAGACGGTTCAGTTCGAGAACTGTCTTGCGCGGCAGGATCAACTCCTGGCGGGGCAGGGTACTGTCGATCTCCATGCTGGCAAAGGCAAGCCGGTGACCATCGGTCGCGACTGCCCGCAACTGGCCGCCGTCAATCAACAACAACAGGCCATTCAGGTAATAGCGTACATCCTGCGCTGCCATCGAGAATTGCGTCTGCGCCAGCAACTGGCGGAACTGCTTCTGCGTAACCGTAATCTTCTGGGCACTGCCTTCTGCGACAGCCATGCGAGGAAAATCGTCGGCTGGCAATGTCTGAAGACTGAAGCGGCTTTTCCCCGCCTTTACCTGCAAGCGCTTTTCATCGAGGACGAGACTGACCTCGGCGCTATCCGGCAGCGAACGAAGGATGTCCTGCAACTTACGGGCACCAACGGTCACCGCTCCATCACCATCACCATTCGCGCCCTGCGTACTGGTCGTGATCTGGATTTCGATATCGGTGGCAAGCAGGGTCAGCAAATCCCCTTTCTTCTCCAGCAGCACATTGGAAAGAATCGGCAGCGTGTGACGCTTTTCGACAATGCCGGAAACCGACTGCAGGGGTGCAAGCAGGGTATCGCGTTGGGTTTTAATAAGGATCATGTATACAGTTCCTATAAAGATAAACTGCCGGTCAACTCTGTGGATATCTCTACAAAAGACTTATTCTACAATAACTTGCAATATATAAAATGGACTTGAAAAGCCTGTTGGACGCCTGTTGAGGAAAAGTGGATTATTTATCCACAAGTCCAAGTGAGACCGTTTATCCACAAAGCTTCCCCAACCTGACCACAGATTTATCCACAGCCCGTTTACCGGTTATCCCTTCAACACCTGCAAGAGTACGTGCAGGTCATGGTTAAGTTCGTTGTCCTTGGAGCGCAAGGAGTCTATCGTACGAACCGCATGCAATACTGTCGTGTGATCGCGCCCCCCGAAAGCGTCACCGATGGTCGGATAGCTCTGTGCCGTCAGATCCTTGGCCAGCCACATGGCGACCTGTCGAGGGCGCGCAATGGCGCGAGTCCGTTTCGGTGAGAACAGATCGGCAACCTTTATCTTGTAATAGTCAGCAACGGTTTTCTGTATGTTGTCGATGGTGATCTGGCGATTGACGGCACCGATGACATCCTTCAGTGCTTCCTTGGCCAGATCGAGCGCGATCTCGCGACCGTGAAACGACGAGTAGGCGAGAACCTTCTTCAACGCCCCTTCGAGTTCGCGGACATTCGAGCGCAAGTGCTTCGCAATCATGAAGGCTACTTCATCGTCGAGAGTGACGTTTTCAGCCTCTGCCTTCTTCTTCAGAATGGCGACCCGCATTTCGGTCTCGGGCGGTTCGATCTGGACGGTCAATCCCCAGTCGAAGCGCGTGATCAGGCGATCTTCCAGGCCCGAAATATCCTTGGGGTAGGTGTCGCAACTGATCACAATCTGCTTGCGTGCCTCGATGAGCGCATTGAAGGCGTAGAAAAATTCTTCCTGGGTCCGGTTCTTGCCGTTGAAAAACTGGACGTCGTCTACCAGCAACACGTCCAGTGATCGATAGTAGCGCTTGAAAACATCGAAAGACTTCTGCTGGTAAGCACGTACTACATCGGAGTAATAGTCTTCCGCGTGGACATAGCGCACCACACGGTTCGGTTGCTGTTCAAGGATGAAATTTCCGATGGCATGGATCAGATGTGTCTTGCCGAGGCCGGCGCCACCGTAGATGAAAAGCGGGTTGTACGCACCGCCGGGGTTATGGCCAACCTGCATTGCAGCAGCGCGGGCGAGATCATTTGCCTTGCCGACGACGAGATTATCGAAGGTAAAGGACGAGATCAGGCGCGTCTTCTCGTACGGATTTCCAGGCCGGTTGAGGATAGGGGGAGGCGTAGTCGATTCCCGGGGCGACGACGAAACATCTGAAGCAAATGCCGATGGTGCAGAGGTATTGCTGCGCGGCACCGGTGCCGCCCTGCGTTCACCGAGGGTGACGGCGACGCTGACGGGCGTTTGAAAATAGGCGCGCGCCAGTTCTTCGATCCTGGACGCGTACTTTTCTTTCACCCACTTGAGAATGAAACCGTTCGGTGCGACCAGTCGCAGGCCGTCGCCAGCGTTATCCTCACCTTCCAGGCGCAACGGACGAATCCAGGTATTGAACTGCTGTTGAGGCAGTTCCTGTTCGAACTGACTCAGGCAAGAATTCCAGAAACTGCTCATGACAAGGGGACCGAGGACTACGCTGAAGGCACCGTTCCAGCGAACGGTGGAAAAACGCTCAGCTTACAACGCGTTTTCCACAGCAACTCCGGGGATAAGTTTCCAATAATTTGATTTTAATAAATTTTTTATTCAAAAAAAGCGGTGACGCAAGAAATCGGGGCGATAAAAAGCGAAATTCAAGCGATTTTTAAATTACTTGCGCGGCATTTTAACCCGCGCTCCCATTGAGTTATCCACAGCCCCGCAAATAAATTGGTCTTGACATCGAAACCCGCTCATTGTCTAATTGCGCGTTTATCTTTGCATCAAAATCAAGGGCATAAATCATGAAACGCACTTACCAACCCTCGGTTGTCCGCCGCAAGCGCACGCATGGCTTCCTGGTTCGCATGCGCACCAAGGGTGGCCGCAAGGTCATCGCTGCGCGCCGCGCCAAGGGCCGTCATCGTCTGGCTGTTTGATTCCAGAACGAAGCATTGCCGCCGGCGCCGGCGGGATGAGCGAATTGCGCAGCCAAACCAGTAGCAATTTCGCTTTTCCCAAGCGATACCGACTGACCAAAACGGATGAGTATTCATCCGTTTTTGGTTTTCGGAGAGCCATAAAAAGCCTTCACTTCCTGCTACATTACCGCCCGCGGAGTAATGAATCGGGAGAGGTGATTGAAGTGCTGCCCCCCCGGCTTGGCGTCGTTGTGCCGAAGAAGCTGGTCAAGGCTGCGGTCCGTCGCAACCTGATCAAGCGTCTGGCACGCGAGAAATTCCGGTTGCTGCGATCGCAATTGCCTTCGTTCGACCTGATCCTGCGATTGGCGGCAAAGCCGGGAATACCCGATCGCAGCGCACTGGCTGCTGAAATTTCAGAACTGCTGCAGAAGCTGAATCACCAGAAGCGCTAGAAACCGGATGTCTCATCGATGAAACAACTGCTGGTCCTGCTGATCCGTTTCTATCAGTATGCGATCAGTCCGCTGCTGGGGCGGCGTTGCCGGTTTTTTCCCAGCTGTTCCGAATACACTGCCGAAGCCATCCAGAAGTACGGGGTCTGGAAGGGATTGAGGCTGGGGGGAAAGCGCGTTTCTCGTTGCCACCCCTGGCATCCCGGTGGCTACGATCCCGTACCCTGACAACCAAAACATTAGGGCTGTAGTACATGGACAACCGACGTCTCATTCTCGTGATGATCTTCTCGTTCTCGCTGGTAATGCTTTGGGACGCTTGGCAGCAGTACAAGCAGCCCAAGCCGGCGCCTGCTCAGGCAGTCGCCACTACGCCGCAGCCGAGCGCGAACCTGCAGCCCGGTTCTGTCCCGGTGCCGTCGACGACCGCTGCCGGTGACAAGCTTGCCGTTCCTGCCGCCGCTACTGGCAAGGCGGCGACGACCGGCGAGACTATCCGCATCACGACCGATCTCTATACCGCCGACATTTCCACGCAAGGTGGCGATCTGGTTCGTCTCGAACTGAATCGTTATACGGGAACGGCTGACAAGAAACAGAATTTTGTCCTGATCGATCCGGAACATCGGTATGCGGCACAGAGCGGCCTGATCGGCGAGGGTTTACCCAATCATCGCTCCACCTTCAAGGCAATCCAGGGGGCCCGTGAGCTCGGGCAGCAGGACAAGCTGCAACTACGCCTTGAGGCAAACGGCCCGGCCGGTGTGAAAGTTGCGAAGATCTATACGTTCAGCAAGGGCAGCTACGCGATTGAGGTCGCACACGAGATTGCCAACGGCGGTGCGCAGCCGCTGAATGCGCATGCCTACTACCAGTTCCAGCGTGACGACAAGGCCCCGGAGGGGGAGTCGGCGATGGTGTCGACCTTCACCGGCCCGGCTGTATTTACCGCCGAAGAGAAGTATCAGAAGCTCACTTTCGACGACATCATCAAGGATAAGGCCAAGTACGCAAAGACGGCCGACAACGGTTGGCTGGCAATGGTGCAGCACTACTTTGTGTCCGCCTGGGTGCCGCAGGGCAAGGACAAGCGCGAATTCTTCACGCGCAAGGTCGATGGCGGCAACGCCGGTCCTGCGGTTGTCGCGGCGGGCCTGATCCTGCCGGTGGCACAGGTTGCACCTGGTGCCAGCGCGACGCAGTCAATCACTCTTTATGCCGGACCGCAGGAACAGGCGGTATTGAAACGACTGGCCGAAGGACTGGATCTCGTTGTCGACTATGGCTGGCTGACGGTCGTCGCGGCACCGATCTTCTGGGTGCTGCAGTGGATTCATGCGCTTGTCGGCAACTGGGGTTGGGCGATCATCCTGCTCACCATCGGCATCAAGGCGATCTTCTATCCGCTCTCCGCCGCCAGCTACAAGTCGATGGCGAAGATGCGCACCATTACCCCTCGCCTGCAGCAGCTCAAGGAGCGCTTCGGCGACGACCGGGCTCGCCTCAACCAGGAAATGATGAAGCTCTACCAGACCGAGAAGA
>JAKJEY010000084.1 GCA_022705165.1 Pseudomonadota bacterium | reverse complement strand
GCTTGATTGCCATGGCTGTGTGTCCTTGATTTTGGAGCGAAAATACCACAGCCCGGCCGCGCGCGCCGGGCTGTGCGGCGCCTGCCCGGACAGCATCCGGGGCGATTCCGGGACGCGTCCGGCGGCTGATAGAATGATGGTGGGCGGGCCCCCCCGCATTGCGACGTGGCGAACCTGGTCAGGTCCGGAAGGAAGCAGCCACAGCCATTGTTTGCAAGTGCCGGGGGTCAGGCTCGCCACCCCTCCACCTCCTCTACGGCAATCTGCCGTTTTGAGCCTCTGTCGCAATGCCTGCTGCGGTAGAATTCGCCGATGAGCTATCAAGTACTCGCGCGTAAGTGGCGCCCCAAGTCGTTCTCAACGCTGGTTGGCCAGGAGCATGTCGTACGCGCTCTGACACACGCGCTTTCCGAGCAACGGTTGCACCATGCTTACCTGTTTACCGGGACACGGGGCGTCGGCAAGACCACTATTGCCCGGATTCTCGCGAAGTCGCTGAATTGCGAAAGTGGTGTCAGTGCAAATCCTTGCGGTACCTGCTCGGCTTGCCTTGAAATCGATAGCGGTCGCTTCGTCGATTTGCTGGAGGTCGATGCTGCAACGAACACACGTGTCGATGAGATGCGGCAGTTGCTCGAAAACGCTGTTTACGCGCCGACGAGAGGGCGCTACAAGGTCTATGTAATCGACGAAGTTCACATGCTCTCGAACTCGGCCTTCAACGCAATGTTGAAGACGCTCGAAGAGCCGCCTGAACATGTGAAATTCATTCTTGCGACGACAGATCCACAGAAAATTCCGGTAACCGTGCTGTCGCGCTGCCTGCAGTTCAATCTCAAACAGATGCCTCCGCCTACGGTGAGTGGGCATCTGATGAAGATTCTTGAGGCAGAATCGGTCCCATTCGAACCTGCGGCACTCAACCTCATCGGGCGTTCAGCCGCTGGCTCGATGCGTGATGCCCTGTCGCTGCTCGACCAGGCGATCGCCCATGGCTCGGGACGCGTGGAAGAAGCGCAAGTGCGCGAAATGCTGGGGACGGTCGATCTCGATTATCTCTTCGATCTGATTGACGCCCTTTTGGCAAACGATGCAGTCCGGATGCTTGCGGTGGCCGACGACATGGCGGGCCGCAGCCTGTCTTTTGACTCAGCGCTTCAGGAGCTGGCGAACGTGCTGACACGTTTGCAGGTGGCGCAATTGGCTCCGGGTGCAATTGCGGACGATGTGCCTGAGCGCACGCGACTGCTCGCACTGGCAGCCCAGTTGTCGCCGGAATTCGTGCAGCTTGCCTACCAGATTGCGATTCACGGTCGGCAGGAACTGGCGTTGGCTCCCGACGAATATGCCGGATTCGTGATGACATTGCTCCGTCTCCTGGCGTTTTCCCCTGCTGAATCTGTAAAGGCGCCTGTTGCCAGCGATGCATCCAGGCGGGCTGCGCCTCTCGCACGGGCACCGGAGGCCAGCTATCGTACCGCCAAGTCCCCGGAGACGACGGCAACATTGGTTGCGGCGCCGTCTGCTGAAGTGCGGGCAATGCCAACGGAGCGTCCGTCCACCGCTGCGAAACCCATCGAATCGGCTGCTGGCACCCCCGATTGGCACGCCTTGATCGCTGCGCTCTCCCTGGGGGGCATGGCGCGTGAACTTGCACAGCATTGCGAGTTGAGAGGGCTGGATGCTGGCCTGGTGAGTCTTCGGCTTGCACCCGTTCATCGTCATTTGCAGATGAAGCCGGCGATCGACAAGCTGCAACAAGCGCTGTCCCAGCATCTTGGGCGCGCGGTTCAGCTTCGTATCGAGCTTGCAGAAACGGAATCACAGACACCCGCCGCGACGGCGCAGCGTGTTCGCGAAGAAAAGCAGGAAAGCGCAGTCGCAGCAATCGAACAGGACGGCTTTGTGCGCGACGTCATTGAGATGTTCGATGCACGCCTCATTGAATCATCCATCAAACCGATCTAAGGGAACAGAACCATGATGAAAGGCGGAATCGCCGGCCTGATGAAGCAGGCGCAGCAGATGCAGGAGAACATGAAGAAGGCACAGGAGCAGTTGGCTCAGCTGGAAGTCGAGGGGCAGTCTGGTGCCGGCATGGTCAAGGTGACCATGACCTGCTCGCACGACGTGCGTCGCGTCAACATCGATCCGTCGGTGATGGACGACAAGGAAATGCTTGAGGACCTGATCGCAGCCGCCTTCAACGATGCAGTCAGGCGGGGAGAGCAGATTACCCAGGAGCGCATGTCGGGTTTCACGCAAGGGCTGAACCTGCCGCCCGGTTTCAAGATGCCGTTCTGAGTAGCTTCCGCTCTTGAACCCCTCCAGTCTCGAAGGCCTGATCGAGGCGTTGCGCTGCCTTCCCGGTGTCGGGCCAAAGTCAGCGCAGCGCATGGCCTACTATCTCCTCCAGCATGATCGTGCGGGTGCCAAGCGCCTCGCCGAAGGGATCGATACGGCGCTACGGGCGGTACAGCATTGCGTCCGCTGCAATACCTTCACCGAAAGTGAGACTTGCGATCGATGCACGTCGTCAAAGCGCGACCCGACACAGCTCTGCATCGTAGAAACCCCAGTCGACATGAACATGATGGAGCAGGCGCATGCTTACAGCGGCCTCTATTACGTTCTAATGGGGCGGATTTCTCCGCTTGATGGTGTTGGGCCGCGCGAACTGAAGCTGGATCGTCTGCTGGCAAGGGCAGGTGACGGGATCGTCCGCGAAGTCATCCTGGCCACCAACTACACGAACGAAGGTGAGGCGACTGCCCATTACCTGAGCGAGTTGCTGAAGAGCCGCGGGATTGCCGTTACTCGCATTGCCAGGGGGGTTCCCGTGGGTGGCGAGCTCGAGTATGTCGATAGCGGCACCCTGGCCCAGGCAATGCGCGAACGCCGCCCACTTGTCTGATCAATCGTTGATGCTACGGTTTAAACGGCCCCGGGCGTTTAAAAGGCCTCTCGAATTGGGTATAATTTCGCGTTTTGGTTTTACCCATTCATATTCGTCCTAGGGATCAAGCGCTATGAGCAATGAGTGCAAAGTGGACTGTGGCCGGCGACGTCTCGTCGTTGCGACCGCGGCCGTCGGGGGTGTGGGCGCGGTTGCGGCGCTTGTGCCCTTCGTTTCCAGCATGCTGCCTTCGGAGCGGGCCAAGGCTGCCGGTGCTCCGGTCGAAGCCGATATCAGCAAGCTCGAACCTGGTCAGATGATGACCGTCGAATGGCGTGGCAAGCCGGTGTGGATCATCAACCGCACGCCGGAAATGCTGGGCACTCTGCCGAAACTCGACGATCAGGTTGCCGATCCCAAGTCCGAAAAGAAAATGCAGCCGGACTACGCGAAGAACGAAAACCGTTCGATCAAGCCGGAAATCATGGTCATGGTCGGCATCTGCACCCACTTGGGCTGCTCGCCGTCCTCCAAGTTCAAGAAAGGCTCCGAGGAAGGCATGTCCGGCGACTGGCTCGGTGGCTTCCTGTGCCCTTGCCACGGCTCGACCTTCGATTTCGCCGGCCGCGTCTACAAGGCGAAACCGGCACCGGACAACCTCGAAGTTCCGCCGCACTACTACATCGCCGACGGCCGCATCCTGATCGGCGAAGACAAGAAGGGGGCCTAAGTCATGGCGAACACCAATTTCGAAAAGTACAAGTCGGATGGTTCCCTGCAGGGCAACGTGCTGGAGTGGGTTGATGCCCGCTTCCCGCTGACCGCCAGCATCAAGGGCCACCTGACCGAATACTACGCACCGAAGAACTTCAACTTCTGGTACTTCTTCGGCTCGCTGGCGCTGCTCGTTCTGGTCATCCAGATCGTCACCGGCATCTTCCTGGTCATGCACTACAAGCCGGATGCCTCGCTCAACGCCAACGGCGTTCCCGTCGCCTTTGCTTCCGTCGAGTACATCATGCGTGATGTGCCGTGGGGCTGGATGATCCGCTACATGCACTCTACCGGTGCCTCGGCGTTCTTCATCGTCGTCTATCTGCACATGTTCCGTGGCCTGATGTACGGCTCGTACCGCCAGCCGCGCGAACTGACCTGGCTGTTCGGCGTCGGCATCTTCCTGTGCCTGATGGGTGAAGCCTTCTTCGGCTACCTCCTCCCCTGGGGCCAGATGTCGTTCTGGGGTGCCCAGGTCATCGTCAACCTGTTCTCGGCGATCCCGCTGATCGGTGAACCGCTGTCGATCTGGCTGCGTGGTGACTTCGTCATCGGCGATGCGACCCTGAACCGCTTCTTCTCGTTCCACGTGATCGCCTTCCCGCTCGTGATCATCGGCCTCATTGCCGCCCACATTCTGGCGCTGCACGAAACCGGCTCGAACAACCCGGACGGCGTCGAGATCAAGGCGAAGAAGAACGAAAAGGGCATCCCGCTCGACGGCATCCCGTTCCACCCGTACTACACGGTCAAGGACATCGTCGGCGTCGTCGTCTTCCTGATGGCCTTCTCGGCGATCATGTTCTTCGCGCCAGAAGGTGGCGGCTACTTCCTGGAAACACCGAACTTCTATCCGGCCGATCCGCTGAAGACCCCGCCGCACATTGCACCTGTCTGGTACTTCACGCCGTTCTACTCGATCCTGCGCGCCGTCGTCTGGCCGATCTTCGGCATCGACGCCAAGTTCTGGGGTGTGGTTGCGATGGGCGCTTCGGTTGTCATCTTCGCCTTCCTGCCGTGGCTGGACCGCAGCCCGGTCAAGTCGATCCGCTACCGTGGCCCGATCTACAAGACCTTCCTGACGCTGTTCGTGATCTCGTTCTTCATCCTGGGCTACCTCGGCACGCAGTCGCCGTCGTACTGGGGCGAGAAGATCTCGCAGCTGTGCAGCCTGATCTACTTCGGCTTCTTCCTGCTGATGCCGTGGTACTCCAAGGTCGACAAGTACCGTCCGGCACCGGATCGGGTTACGGGTTAAGGGGAAGAACAACATGAAAAAGATTCTCGTCGCAATGCTCTTCGCTCCGCTTATGGCTTTCGCCAGCGGTGCGGCGCTGCACCTCGACAAGTGGCCGGGTTCGGTCGCCGACAAGCCGGCGCTGCAGAACGGTGCCAAGCTGTTCGTGAACTACTGCCTGAACTGCCACGGCGCCTCGTACCTGCGCTACAACAAGCTGACCGAAATCGGCCTGACCGAGCAGCAGATCAAGGACAACCTGATGTTCACCGCCGAGAAGATCGGTGAGCCGATGCGTGTCGCTGCGCGCACCGACGAACAGAAGAAGTGGTTCGGTGCGGCGCCTCCCGACCTGACCATCATCGCCCGTGCCCGCGGTTCGGCCGATGGTTCCGGTGCCGACTGGCTCTATACCTACCTGCGCCAGTTCTACCGTGATGACAACCGCCCGACCGGCTGGAACAACGTTGTCTTCGAGAACGTCGGCATGCCGCACATCCTGTGGGAGCTGCAGGGCCAGCAGGTGATGAACAAGGATCACAAGCTTGAACTTGCCGTCCCCGGCAAGCTGTCGCCGAAAGACTACGACAAGGCCGTCTCCGACCTGGTCGGCTTCATGGTCTGGATGGGCGAGCCGATGCAGGAACAGCGCAAGTCGCTGGGCTGGATCGTCCTTGCCTTCCTCGCCGTGCTCTTCGTCTTCGCCTACAAGCTGAAGAAGGAATACTGGAAAGACATCCACTAAGCGTCCTGTCCAGATTACGGCATCGCCGGTGCGGAACCTCCCGCACCGATGCGATGCCGATTCGTTTTTTGAGGGTACCCAAACATGATGAACCTCTACTCCGGAACCACCTGCCCGTTCAGCCACCGCTGCCGCATCGTCCTGTATGAAAAGGGCATGGATTTCCAGGTGATCGACGTCGACCTGTTCAACAAGCCGGAAGACATCGCCGTCATCAACCCGTACAACCGTGTGCCGGTGCTCGTCGAGCGCGACCTCATCCTGTACGAGCCGAACATCATCAACGAGTACATCGATGAGCGCTTCCCGCATCCGCAGCTGATGCCCGGTGACCCGGTCATGCGTGCCAAGGCTCGTCAGCTGCTCTCCGGCATGGAGCGTGAAATTTTCGCCCATATCGAAGCACTCGAAAAGAACGCCAAGACCGCCGACAAGGCGCGCCAGGTGATCCGTGAGCGCCTGATCGAACTGGCACCGATCTTCACCAAGCAGAAGCACATGCTTGGCGACGAGTTTTCGATGCTCGACGTGGCCATCGCGCCGCTGCTGTGGCGTCTCGACCACTACGGCATCGACCTCGGCAAGCAGGCCGCACCGCTGATGAAATACGCCGAGCGGATCTTCTCGCGTCAGGGCTTCATTGACGCGCTGACCCCGCCCGAAAAGGTCATGCGTCGCTGACCCATCCTCACTGGATCCGGGCCCGCTGCTTGCGGGCCTGCTCCAGGAACCTCCCTCAATGACACTCCCCTCTACAAAGCCCTATCTCATCCGCGCCATTTACGAATGGTGCAGTGACAACGGCTTCACACCTTATCTTGCCGTCAAGGTGGGTCGGGATACGCGTGTCCCGATGGAGTTCGTCAAGGACGGACAGATCGTCCTCAATGTCAGTGCCGACGCCACCAACCGGCTGACGCTCGGCAATGAATTCATCGAATTCCAGGCACGTTTTGGCGGCATTGCCCGCGATATTTCCGTGCCGCTCGGTAGCGTCGTTGCCATCTACGCCCGCGAAAATGGTGGCGGCATGGCCTTCGAGTCGGACGATGAAGCGAACGGGGGCGACGGTGCCAATACTCCCTCGGCGGCAAGCCCGGAAGCGCCGCCCGAGCCGGAACCGCCGCAACCTGCCGGCGGCCGCCCCAAGCTGCAGCGCATCAAGTAGTTCCGCGTGCGCACCGCGCTGGTGTGCCCGCTGCTTCCCCTCCGCACCAAGCTGATGCGTGGTCTCCTGGGTCGATCCCGCGAGATCGTATAACTCTTTGATTTTTCAATGTGGCATGTCTGTTGCTCGAAGTGGTGCAGGAGCGAATGACATGAACACCGAAACGAAATCTACCTGTTGCTACTGCGGTACCGGTTGCGGCGTCATTATCGACAGTGACGGCCAGCGCATCACCGGTGTTCGCGGCGACAAGCAGCACCCGGCCAACTTCGGCCGCCTTTGCGCCAAGGGCGCCTCACTCGCCGACTCGGCACGCCTCGATTATCGTTTGCTGCATCCCCAGTTGCGCACCGACCGCGCTGCACTGCGCCGGCAAGTCTCCTGGGACGTCGCACTTGAGCACGCCGTGCAGCGGTTTGCCGACACCATTCGCGCCCACGGCCCCGATTCCGTTGCCTTCTACCTGGCGGGCCAGTTGCTGACCGAGGACTATTACGTCTTCAACAAGCTGGCCAAGGGCCTGATCGGCACCAACAACCTCGACACCAATTCGCGCCTCTGCATGTCCTCGGCTGTCGCGGGATACAAGCAGACGCTCGGCGCTGACGCGCCCCCGTGCAGCTACGAAGACATCGATCACACCGACTGCATCCTCATCGCCGGTTCGAATACCGCGGTAGCGCACCCCATCGTCTATCGCCGAATCGAGGATGCCAAGGCTGCCAACCCGAACCTGCGCATCATCGTCATCGATCCGCGCCGCAGCGAAACGTGCGCCCTCGCCGATCTGCACCTGCCACTCAAGCCGGGCAGTGACATCGCGCTGTACAACGCGATGCTGCACGTGATGCTCAAGGAAGGGCTGGTCGATCGCGACTACATCGCCGCGCACACCGAAGGCTTCGAGGCACTTAAGAAAATCTCCGAACGCTACACGCCAGCGATGGCGGCCGAGCTGACTGGCCTCGATCCCGAGTCAATCGTGCTCGCCGCGCGCTGGTTCGGCAGCGCAAGGAGCGCACTCTCGCTCTATTGCCAGGGCCTCAACCAGAGCTGGCACGGTACGCACAACAATGCCGCAATCATTCACCTGCACCTTGCCACCGGCAAGATCGGCAAGCCCGGCAGTGGCCCCTTCTCGCTGACCGGACAGCCCAATGCCATGGGGGGGCGTGAGGTCGGCGGTCTTTCAAACCTCATGTCGGCCCATCGCGAGCTAGGCAACCCGGCGCACCGCGCCGAGATGGCCCGCTTCTGGGGGGTGCCCTATGTCCCGCCAAAACCGGGGAAGCCGGCGGTCGACCTGTTCCGTGCGCTCAAAAGCGGTGAGATCAAGGCGGTCTGGATTGCCTGCACCAACCCGGCGCAGTCGATGCCCGATGTCGCCGAGGTGCGTTCGGCCCTCGAGACTGCAGAGTTCGTGGTGCTGCAGGAAGCCTACGGCAATACCGATACCGCGCAATACGCCGATCTGCTGTTGCCGGCGACTTCGTGGGGGGAAAAGGAAGGCACTGTGACCAACTCCGAGCGCCGCATCTCCCGCGTGCGGGCTGCCGTGTCGCCGCCGGGCGAGGCGCGTCACGACTGGCAGATTGCGCTCGATTTCGCGCGCCGCCTTGGTCTCGAACTACACGGAGAGGCGCAGGGCCGTCCGCTCACTGAAAAGCTATTTCCCTACACCACGCCGGAAAGCATTCACGCCGAACATCGTGCCTCGACACGTGGCCGAGATCTCGACATCAGCGGGCTCAGCTACGCGCTGCTCGAAAGCGCGGGACCGCAGCAGTGGCCTTATCCAGAGGGTGTGGCCGAGGGCAGGGTGCGCCTTTATGAAGATGGTGTCTTCCCGACTCCTTCCGGCCGGGCGCGCTTCGTCGCCGTCGAACACAAGCCGACCGCCGAGTTGACGGACCCCGCGCGTCCGATCAGCCTGCTCACCGGTCGCCTGCTCGAACAGTGGCACGGCATGAGCCGCACCGGTACCGTGCCGCGCCTGTTCAATCTTGAAGACGAGCCGCTGCTCGCCATGCACCCATGTGACATGCGCCACCGGGGTCTGCAGGACGGCGATCTGGCGCGCGTCAG
>JAKJEY010000083.1:7036-9038 GCA_022705165.1 Pseudomonadota bacterium | reverse complement strand
CAAATCGACCATCGGTCGCGAAGGCCGCCTGCCGAAGGAGAAATTCACCGGCTTCCTCGAAATCCTGCGCGATCTGGCCAAGGACATGGGGGAGTGGGCGATCTACGCGCTCCTCTTCATGCTGGCCATCACGCTCTGGAAGCGCTTCCCGTATCGCCCGTGGCGCTTCCTGCACCGTGCCATGCCGGTGCTCTACCTGGCGGTGGCCTTCCATGCCGTCCTGCTGGCGCCGCGGGACTACTGGTCGCAACCGGCCGGTGCCCTGCTCGCGGCACTGATCGCCGCCGGCGTCTTCGGTGCCGTGCGTTCGCTGCTCGGCGGCATCGGCCGCGCCCGTGCGGCCAGCGGTGAGGTCGTGGCGGTCGAACAGGCGGCGGCCGATGTGACCACGGTGCGCTGCCGGCTCGACCGCGGCTGGCGCGGCCATCGCCCCGGACAGTTCGCCTTCGTCACCTTCGATGCGCGCGAGGGCGCCCATCCCTTCACCATCGCCAGCGCCGATCACGGCGACGGCATCGTCGGCTTCGAGATCAAGGCGCTCGGCGACTACACCCGCTCGCTCGGATCACGCTTGCGCATCGGCCAGCCGGTGCAGGTCGAGGGGCCGTACGGTTGCTTCGATATCGAGCGCTGCGACCCGCACGCCCGTCAGGTGTGGATCGCCGGCGGCATCGGCGTCACCCCGTTCCTTGCCTGGCTCGAGTCGCTGCAGGCCGATCCGGCGCGGGCGCCGGTCGCCGATCTTCATTATTGCACCCGCGACCGGGAGCGCGACCCGTTCGTGCAGCGCCTCGAAACGCTGTGCTCGACGCTCCCCGGCGTCCACCTGCATGTCCACGGCGCCCGTCAGGGCAACGCGCTCCAGGCTTCGGCGCTGGGCGATGCGAAGGACGCGGAGGTCTGGTTCTGTGGCCCGACCGGCCTCGCCGACGCGCTGCGTGCCGGCCTCGCGCGACTGGGCCGGCGGCCACGCTTCCATCAGGAAGCCTTCGAGATGCGCTGAACCTGCATGAGTTCCACCGGCAGCGATGGGCGTTGCCGGTCTATCCACCCGAAAGGAAATAACACGATGATTCAACGTCACCTGCTGCTCGCTTCCCTCTGTCTCGCGCTCGGCGGCCCGGTGCTGGCTGCCGGCAGCGAACATGCGCACGGGCATGGCCACGGTGCGCCGGCAAAACTGCAGCTCGACGCCGGCAAGAAATGGCCGACCGATGCGCCGTTGCGCCAGGCGATGGGCAACCTCCGCGCGACCATGGCGTCTGCGCTGCCCGACATCCACGAAAAGCGACTGGCCCCGGAGGGTTACGCCGCACTGGCGAAGAAGGTCGAACAGGAGGTCGGCAGCATCGTCGCCAACTGCAAGCTGGACGCGCGGGCCGATGCACAGCTGCATCTGGTCGTCGCCGACCTGCTCGATGGCGCCGACAAGATGGCGGGCAAGAAGAAGCAGGCCAGGGGCGGCAAGCCCCGCGATGGTGCCGTGCAGGTCATCGGCGCCCTCGACAAGTACGCGACCTACTTCGACGACCCGGGCTTCCAGCCGATCGCGCACTGATTTCCCTTGCCATCGACCGCGGCCGGCCTTGCCGGCCGCGTGCGCTTGCGGTTCCCGTACCGATCTGGGCGATAATGCCGCCCATGACTACTGCATTGATCGATCCCGCCCGACTCAAGCCACTGCTCGGCACCCTGGCGCCGCGCTTCGACGTCGATGCGCTGGCCGAAGGCAGTTCGTCTAGCGACCTGCTGCTCGAACGCGCGGCGCGCGGTGCCGGCTCCGGCAGCGTGCTCGTCGTCGACCGGCAGACCGCGGGACGCGGCCGGCGCGGTCGCCACTGGCAGTCCTCGCCCGAGGGCAGCCTGACCTTTTCCCTGCTCTGGCGCTTTGCGCAGGGCACGCCGGCGCCGGTCGGCCTCAGTCTGGCGGTCGGTGTCGCCGTGGCGCGCGTCCTCGAGGGCATGGGCGCGGCCGGCATCGGCCTGAAATGGCCGAACGACA
>JAKJEY010000083.1:0-7026 GCA_022705165.1 Pseudomonadota bacterium | reverse complement strand
GCGCCTGGCCGGCCTGTCACTCGCTGTCGGTGTTGCGCTGGCGCGCGCCCTGTCCTCGCTGGGCGTCGCGGATGTCCGCCTGAAGTGGCCGAACGACGTGCTGGTCGACGGCCGCAAGCTGGCCGGCATCCTCGTCGAACTTTCCAGCGAGCGGCGCGGCATGGTGGCAGTGATCGGCATCGGTCTCAATCTGGGGCTGCCGGAGGCGGACGCCACGCGCGATGTGGCCGCCGCCTCGCTTGCCGAATCCCTGCCGGTGGTGCCGGAGCGACACCTGCTGCTGGCCACAATACTCGCCGAGCTCGCACCGGTCCTCGACCGCTTTGCGGCGGAAGGCTTTGCCGCGCTGCGCGATGACTGGCAGGCGCTGCACGCCTGGCAGGGTCGGTCGGTCAATGTTCTCCGCGACGGCTGCGTTGCACTTTCCGGTACCTGTCTCGGCGCCGATGCCGACGGCGCGCTGATGATCGAGACGGTCAATGGCGTCGAGCGCTGCCTGTCCGGCGACCTTTCGCTGCGGGAGGCCTGAATGATCGTCGCCATCGACGCCGGCAACAGCCGGATCAAGTGGGGACTTCACGACGGCCACGCCTGGGTGGCACGCGGCGTGCTGGCGACGGCCGATGTCGCATGGCTGAAGGAGGCCGCCGAGGACTGGCCGGCCGATGCGCTGGTCGTCGTCTGCAATGTCGCCGGCGGTGCCGTGGGGCGTGCGATCGATGCGCTGCTGGCAGGTTTGCGGCGCACGGCCGTCCATTTCCACGCAGGATCCGAATGCTGCGACGTGCGCAATGGCTATGCTGCGCCCTCGCAACTGGGGGCGGATCGCTGGGCGGCGCTGGTCGGCGCACGCGGCCTCTGCCGGCAGGATTGCATTGTGGTTTGTGCCGGTACCGCGACGACGATCGATCGGCTCGATGCCGACGGTCGTTTCGTCGGTGGCATCATCCTGCCCGGTTTCGACCTGATGCGTTCGGCCCTGGCCGGCAATACCGCCCAGTTGCCGCTGGCCGAGGGCGAACTGCGCGAAATGCCGACGAACACGATGGATGCCATCGTCAGCGGCTGCCTCAACGCCCAGCTGGGCGCCATCGAGCGCCTGTTTTCGCCGCTGGCCGACATGCCGGGCGCCTGCTGCCTGATGACCGGCGGTGCCGCGCCGCGCCTGCTGCCCCATCTGCGTGTCCCGGTGCGCCACGAGGAAAACCTGATTCTCTCGGGTCTGGTACGCTATGCAAATTCACTGGTTGCGAATGGTGGCGAATGCCTGCCCCCCGAATCCTGATCCGGCTACCTGCAACCCGCTAGGAGGACCGACGTGCTGACCCACTTCATGACTGCGCTGCCCGCGTTCTTTGCCTACTTCGGCGTTGCGATCGCGCTGATCGCCGTGTTCCTGCTCGTTTACGTCAACGTCACCCCCTATGCCGAGGGCGCCCTGATCCGGGCGGGTAACGTCGCGGCGGCGATCAGCCTGTCGGGTTCGCTGTTCGGTTTCGTCCTGCCGGTGGCCAACGCCATCGCGCACAGCGATACTCTGGCCGATCTCGCTGCCTGGGGTGGTGTCGCCGGTATCGTGCAGATCCTCGCCTACCTCGCCGTCCGCTTCGGCTTTCCCCAGCTCAACACCGATATTCCTGCCGGCAAGGTGGCGCCGGCGATCTTCCTCGCCGTCGTCTCGGTGAGTGTCGGCCTCATCAACGCCGCCTGCATGAGTTACTGACCGAGATTCAATAACCAGGAGACAGACATGGCCCTCATGGATTTCATCAAGAAACAGTTTATCGACGTCATCCACTGGACGGAGGAGGGCGACGACGTGCTCGCCTACCGCTATCCGATGCAGGACTTCGAAATCCAGTACGGTGCGCAGCTCACGGTACGCGATTCGCAGATGGCGGTGTTCGTGAACGAGGGCCAGGTTGCCGACGTCTTCGGCCCCGGCATGTACAAGCTGACGACGCAGACCCTGCCGCTGCTCACCAACCTGAAGAACTGGGACAAGCTCTTCGAGTCCCCGTTCAAGTCCGAGGTCTACTTCTTCTCGACCCGCCTGCGGCTCGACCGCAAGTGGGGCACGCCGAACCCGATCACCATCCGTGACAAGGATTTCGGCATGGTGCGCATGCGCGCCTTCGGCATGTACTCGTACAAGCTGAAGGACCCCGGCCTCTTCTACAAGGAAATCTCCGGTACGCGCGAGGAATACCTCGTGGACGACCTCGACGGCCAGCTGCGCAACCTCACCATCGCCGCGATGACCGATCTCTTCGGCGAGTCCGGCGTGCCTTTCATCGACATGGCGGCGAACCAGATGGAGTTCGGCAAGGCGATGAAGGAAAAGCTGGTGCCGGTGTTCGAGCGCTACGGCCTCGAACTCGATGCCTTTGCCGTGCAGAACGTCTCGCTGCCCGAGGAGCTGCAGAAGATCCTCGACACCAAGATCGGTATGAACATGATCGGCGACATGGGCCGCTATACGCAGTACCAGACCGCCAACGCCATCCCGCTGGCAGCGCAGAACGAGGGCGGGCTGGCCGGCATCGGCGCCGGACTCGGTGCTGGCGTCGGCATCGGGCAGGCCGTGGCCGGCGCGATGGCCGGGGCCATGACGCCGGGTGCTGCAGCAGCACCCGCGGCGGCTGTTCCCGCAGCAGCAGCGGCGGTTGCAGCGGTCAGTGCCGATGACGTGGTGGCCACGCTCGAGAAGCTGCATGGCCTCGTCGCCAAGGGCATCCTGTCGCAGGCGGAGTTCGATGCCAAGAAAGCGGAGCTGCTCGGCAAACTGAGCTGATCGCAGCGTGACGGGCGGGCGCTGTTGCGCCGTCCGTCCGCTGTCTCCCTGACGCGTGAAAACCGCCTCCTGCCCTTCCTGCGGCGCGCCGGTCGAATTCAAGTCGACCGCCTCGCTCTACGCGGTCTGCGAGTACTGTCGCAGCACGCTGCTGCGTCACGGCGAAGATCTAGAGAACCTCGGCCGGATGGCCGATCTGCTCGAGGATGCCTCGCTGATCCAGCTCGGCAGCGAAGGCAAGTTCCGCGGTGTGCACTTCGGCGTCATCGGCCGCATTCAGCTCAAGCACGAATCCGGCTTCTGGAACGAGTGGCACATCCTCTTCGATGATGGCCGCAGCGCCTGGCTCTCCGAGGCCGGCGGCGAATACGTCGTCAATGCGCAGGTGGCTGTCGCTGAGGCGATTCCTGCATTCGAGGCGCTGCAGATCGAGGAGGCGGTGACGCTGGCCGGGCGCAGCTTCAAGGTCACCAGCCTCGACAGCGCGCGCTGCATTGCCGGCGAGGGGGAGTTGCCGTTCAAGGTTGACGCCGGCTACGACGTGAATACCGCCGACCTGCGCGGCGGTGACCGCTTCGTGACGATCGATTACAGCGAAACACCGCCGCTCGTCTTCGTCGGCTATCCGGCGCCGTTCAAGGAACTCAATCTCTCGAACCTGCGGGAACAACGCGATGCCGCCGCCGGTGGCGTGCCCAACATCAAGGCACAGGCTTTCAACTGCCCGCACTGCGCATCGCCGCTGACGATCCATTCGCCGGCGATCGAGAGCATCGGCTGCGAAAGCTGCGGCTCCATCATCGGTGTCGAGAACGAGAAGCTGCGCCTGCTTTCGCGCGCCGCGCAGAAGGTCCATGAAGTGCCGGCGATACCGCTCGGCAGCAAGGGCAAGCTGGCGGGCATCGACTGGGAAGTGATCGGCTTCCTCAAGCGCTCGACGCGCGTCGAGGGTGTCGACTACTTCTGGGGCGAATACCTGCTGCACAACCCCGGCGAAGGTTTCGCCTGGCTGATCGAGGACCAGGGGCACTGGAACTTCGCACGCACGGTCTCGAAAATTCCGTCGGTCGCGCGCGGTCAGCTGAAGTTCAAGCACGAGGGGCTGGAATACCGTCACTTCAATGCCGGCAAGGCCGAGGTCGAGTACGTCGTCGGCGAGTTCTACTGGCGTGTCTCGGTCGGCGAGACCGTCGACACCGACGATTACATCGCGCCGCCCTTCATGTTCTCGCGCGAGTATTCGCAGAAGGAAGTGAGCTGGTCGCTCGCCGAATACCAGGACGCCGAAGAACTGCGCGCCGCGTTCAAGCTGACGATGCCGCTGCCGAAGCCGGTCGGCGTCTATGCCAATCAGGTGAACCCGTGGGAAGACCGGCATCGCGGCGTCTGCCGCCTGTTCTGGAAGATGGCCGGCATCGCGCTGCTGCTGCAGCTCGCCTTCGTCTTCGTGCTGGCGAGCACCCTGCTCAAGCACAAGTTCGTCGCCTCGCCCAGCGCCGGCGAGTCGTCGGTACTGTCGCCGGAGTTCGTGCTCAAGGGCACGGCGCGCACGCTCACGGTGCGCCACAAGACGGACATCGACAACAACTGGCTGTCGTTGTCGACGACGCTGGTCGACAAGGGAACGGGCAAGGCCTGGCTCGGCATGCAGGAAATCGCGCACTACAGCGGCGTCGACGGCGGCGAGAGCTGGTCGGAAGGCTCGAAGGGCGACGAGATCGTGTTCAAGAACGTGCCGCCCGGCACCTATTTCCTCGACATCGACTACGAACTCGGCACCGACCGCATGCGCTCGGTGGTCGACCAGATCGAGATCGAGAAGAACGCTCCCGGCTGGTCCAATTTCGTGATCGTGCTCATCTTCCTGGTCGCGTTTCCGCTCTTCTCGCGCAGCCGGCGCGCCGCCTTCGAAACGCAGCGCTGGAGCGAGAGTGCGCTCTATGCGCCGGCCGATAGCGATGATGGTGACAGTGACAGCGGAGGGGACGACTGATGGTCCGCTTCAACCTCGTTGCCGCGCTGATGGCACTTACCTTCTTCTCGTGGGCGCAGTACGCCGGCTGGAACCTCTTCGACAACGAAGGCGGCAACCAGGGGCAGCAGCTGCGCAGCAGCGGGAGCGGTGGTAGCGGTGGTAGCGGCGGCCGCGCCTACCACAAGTAAGCGACACGCCATGCAACAGGCGCTGCTCGCCTCCGTCTTCGTCGTCGCTTCCTGCGGCCTCGCCTACGAACTGATCGCCGGCGCACTCGCCAGCTACGTGCTCGGCGATTCGGTGACGCAGTTCTCCACCGTCATCGGTACCTATCTCTTCGCCATGGGCGTCGGCTCATGGTTCTCGAAGTACATCGTGCGCGATCTCGTCGGGCGTTTCGTGCGCATCGAACTGCTCATCGGCGTCCTTGGCGGATTCTCGGCGGCGGCGCTCTATTTCATGTTCGTGTGGGCGCCCGAGCCGTTCAAGCTCGCGCTCTACCTGATCGTGTTCCTGATCGGCATGCTGGTCGGCCTCGAGATTCCGCTCATCATGCGCATCCTGAAGCGCGACGTGGCCTTCAAGGATCTCGTCTCGCAGGTGCTGACCTTCGATTACCTCGGCGCGCTGGCGGTCTCCATCCTCTTTCCGGTGCTGCTCGTGCCGCATCTCGGGCTGGTGCGCAGCGCACTGCTCTTCGGCCTGCTCAACGTCGCCGTCGCGCTGTGGGCGATGTGGCTGTTCCGCGCACAGTTGCCGGCGATCGCCTGGCTGCGTGGTCAGGGCGTGGCCGCGTTCGTGCTGCTCGCCGTCGCCTTTGGCGTTGCCGGCGAGATGACCTCGTTCGCCGAGAAGCACCTCTACGCCGATGAGATCGTGCACGCCGAATCCTCGCCCTACCAGCGCATCGTCGTCACGCGCTGGAAGGACGATCTGCGCCTGCACCTGAACAACAACCTGCAGTTCAGCTCGCGCGACGAGTATCGCTACCATGAAGCGCTCGTGCATCCCGGGCTTGCCACGCTGCCCGGCGCCAGGCGCGTACTCGTGCTGGGCGGCGGCGACGGGCTCGCCGTGCGCGAGATCCTCAAGTACCCGCAGGTCGAGTCGGTGACGCTGGTCGATCTCGATCCGGCGATGACGCGCCTGTTCTCGACCGCACCGGCACTCACTGCGCTGAACGAGGGGGCGCTCTCGTCGCCGAAGGTGACGGTCGTCAACGCCGACGCACTGGTCTGGCTGGAAGAGAACCGCGAGCGCTTCGACTTCGTCGTCGTCGACTTCCCCGATCCGTCGAATTTCGCGATCGGCAAGCTCTACAGCGCCGCCTTCTACCGCCTGCTCGACAAGCATCTTTCGGAGACCGGGCTGGCCGTCGTGCAATCGACCTCGCCGCTCTATGCCCGCCAGTCGTTCTGGTGCGTCGTCACGACGATCGAAAGCACGGGCCTCGTCGCCACGCCCTATCACGCGCTGGTGCCTTCCTTCGGCGAGTGGGGCTACGTGCTGGTGGGCCGCCGTGCCCATGTGCCGCCGTCGGCATACCCGGTCGATACCCGCTTCCTCGCGCCGGCGATGACGCCCGCCCTGTTCGAGTTTCCCAAGGACATGGCCCGCGTGCCGGCGGAAGTTAACCAGCTCAACAACCAGGTGCTGGTGCGCTATTTCGAGCGCGAGTGGCGTCACGTGATCCGCTGATGAAGCGACGCGGATTCCTTGGTGCGATCGGCGCTGTCGGTGCGATGGCGGGCGCGCCGCTGCTTCAGGGATGCGCCCCCGAGCTGGCGCCGTCATTGCCGCCCGGCCGCGTGCTCGGCGATGCCCCCGAGCCTGGCCATCGCCTGCGCGGCGGCAGTGCCGATGCGTTCCCGGCGCCGGGCGAGACCCGGCGGATTCCGGTACTGATCGTCGGCGGTGGCATCGGCGGCCTTGCCGCGGGCTGGAAACTGGCCAGGTCCGGTTTCGACGATTTTCTGCTGATCGAGATGGCCGGCGAGACCGGTGGCAATTCGCGCGGCCTCGCCACAGCCGCTGGTGCCTGCCCACTCGCCGCCCACTACCTGCCCCTGCCCGGTGTCGAAGCGGTTGCCGTACGCGAACTGCTCGCTGAACTGGGCGTGCTGCAGGGCGATCCGCGGGCGCTGCGTCCGACCTATGACGAGCGCTATCTCTGTGCCGTGCCGCAGGAGCGTCTTTACCGCGATGGCCTGTGGCAGGAGAGTCTGTGGCCGCAGATCGGGGTCTCGGCGAGCGACAG
>JAKJEY010000082.1 GCA_022705165.1 Pseudomonadota bacterium | reverse complement strand
CGCGAAGGCATCGAGCGCGACAAGCGTGCCCAGTCGATCATCGACGAGCACCTGCGTGGCTACAAGACCGACCTCGCCGACCAGATGCGTATCGTCGAACGCGATACCTTCAGCCGTGTCGAGCGCCTGATCACCGGCAAGGTCGCCAACGGCGGTCCGAAGAAACTGGCCAAGGGCACCGCGATCAGTGCCGATTACCTTGCCGGCATCGACGCGCACCACTGGTTCGACATCCGCATGGCCGACGAAGACGTCGCCCAGCAACTCGAACAGCTGCGTGAAGGCCTCGAGCAGACGCGCAAGGACTTCGATGTCGCCTTCGAAGAGAAGCGCAAGAAGCTCACCCAGGGCGACGAGTTGCCCCCGGGCGTCCAGAAGATGGTCAAGGTCTATGTGGCCGTGAAGCGTCGCCTGCAGCCGGGTGACAAGATGGCCGGCCGTCACGGTAACAAGGGTGTCGTCTCGCGTATCGTGCCGGTGGAAGACATGCCGCACGACAAGGATGGCAACCCGGTCGACATCGTGCTCAACCCGCTGGGCGTGCCGTCCCGGATGAACGTCGGCCAGATTCTCGAAGTGCACCTCGGCCTCGCGGCCAAGGGCCTCGGCTTCAAGATCGGCGACATGCTGCGCCGCCAGGCCTCGGTCAAGGAGGTTCGTGGCTTCCTGGAACAGGTCTACAACGACCAGGGCAAGCCGGAGAACCTCGACGAGCTGAACGACACCGAAATCATGAACATGGCCGGCAACCTGCAGAGCGGCGTGCCGTTCGCGACGCCGGTGTTCGACGGTGCCAAGGAAGAGGAAATCAAGGCCATGCTGCGCCTCGCCGGCATGCCGGAATCCGGCCAGATGGTGCTCTTCGACGGTCGCACCGGCGAGCAGTACGAGCGCCCGGTGACTGTCGGTTACATGCACTTCCTGAAGCTGCACCACCTTGTCGATGACAAGATGCACGCCCGTTCGACCGGCCCGTACTCGCTCGTTACCCAGCAGCCGCTGGGTGGCAAGGCGCAGTTCGGCGGCCAGCGCTTCGGCGAAATGGAAGTCTGGGCACTGGAAGCGTACGGCGCTTCGTACGTGCTGCAGGAAATGCTCACCGTGAAGTCCGATGACGTGAATGGCCGTACGAAGGTGTACGAAAACATCGTCAAGGGCGAGCACAAGATCGATGCCGGCATGCCGGAGTCGTTCAACGTTCTGGTCAAGGAAATTCGGTCGCTGGCGATCGACATTGACTTGGAACGCTACTGATTCAAGGACTGGGAGTTAGACGATGAAAGCACTGCTTGATTTGTTCAAACAGGTAACGCAGGAAGAGGAATTCGACGCGATCACCATTGGTCTCGCGTCGCCCGAGAAGATTCGTTCCTGGTCCTACGGCGAAGTCAAGAAGCCGGAAACCATCAACTATCGCACCTTCAAGCCGGAGCGCGATGGCCTGTTCTGCGCCAAGATCTTTGGCCCGATCAAGGACTACGAGTGCCTCTGCGGCAAGTACAAGCGCCTGAAGCACCGTGGCGTGATCTGCGAGAAATGCGGCGTCGAAGTGACGCTGGCCAAGGTGCGCCGCGAACGCATGGGCCACATCGAGCTGGCCTCGCCGACCGCGCACATCTGGTTCCTGAAGTCGCTGCCGTCGCGTCTGGGCATGGTCCTCGACATGACGCTGCGCGATATCGAACGCGTGCTGTACTTCGAAGCATTCGTCGTCTGCGATCCGGGCATGACCCCGCTCAATCGCGCGCAGCTGCTGACCGAGGACGACTATCTGGCCAAGGTCGAGGAGTACGGTGATGACTTCCAGGCGCTGATGGGCGCCGAAGGTATCCGCGAGCTGCTGCGTAACCTCGATCTCGAAAGCGAAATCGAGAAGCTGCGCGGCGAGCTGGAAGTCACCGGCTCGGAAGCCAAGAACAAGAAGCTGGCGAAGCGACTGAAGGTGCTCGAGGGCTTCCAGAAGTCGGGCATCAAGCCGGACTGGATGGTCCTCGAAGTGCTGCCGGTGCTGCCGCCGGACCTGCGTCCGCTGGTGCCGCTGGACGGCGGCCGTTTTGCGACCTCCGACCTGAACGATCTCTATCGTCGCGTCATCAACCGCAACAACCGCCTCAAGCGCCTGCTCGAACTGAAAGCGCCGGACATCATCGTCCGCAACGAAAAGCGCATGCTGCAGGAATCGGTCGACTCGCTGCTCGACAACGGTCGTCGCGGCAAGGCCATGACCGGCGCCAACAAGCGTCCGCTGAAGTCGCTGGCAGACATGATCAAGGGCAAGGGCGGCCGTTTCCGTCAGAACCTGCTCGGCAAGCGCGTCGACTACTCGGGCCGTTCGGTCATCGTCGTCGGCCCGCAGCTCAAGCTGCATCAGTGCGGCCTGCCGAAGCTGATGGCGCTCGAGCTGTTCAAGCCGTTCATCTTCAACAAGCTGGAATTGATGGGTCTCGCGACCACCATCAAGCAGGCCAAGAAGATGGTCGAGTCGCAGGAACCGGTGGTGTGGGACATCCTCGAAGAGGTGATCCGCGAACATCCGGTCATGCTGAACCGCGCGCCGACGCTGCACCGTCTGGGTATCCAGGCTTTCGAGCCGACCCTGATCGAAGGCAAGGCGATCCAGCTGCACCCGCTCGTCTGCGCGGCCTTCAACGCCGACTTCGACGGTGACCAGATGGCCGTCCACGTGCCGCTGTCGCTTGAGGCACAGATGGAAGCCCGCACGCTGATGCTGGCCTCGAACAACGTCCTGTCGCCTGCCAACGGCGAGCCGATCATCGTGCCGTCGCAGGATATCGTGCTCGGTCTGTACTACGCCACCCGCGATCGCATCAACGGCAAGGGCGAAGGCCTCTACTTCGCTGATGTCGGTGAAGTGACGCGTGCCCTGGCCGCCAAGGAAGTCGATCTGCACGCACGTATTTCGGTGCGCATCAAGGAATACGAGCCGGATGGCAATGATGGCTGGAACGAGAAGATCACGCGCTACC
This sequence comes from Pseudomonadota bacterium, assembly GCA_022705165.1. Classification (GTDB taxonomy): domain Bacteria; phylum Pseudomonadota; class Gammaproteobacteria; order Burkholderiales; family Rhodocyclaceae; genus Proximibacter. The sequence goes on along the minus strand of JAKJEY010000082.1, from coordinate 6,051 downwards.
AGACGACCCCGGGCCGCGCGCTGCTGTCCGAGATCCTGCCGAAGGGCCTGCCTTTCAGCGTTCTGGACAAGCCGCTGAAGAAGAAGGAAATCTCGAAGCTGATCAACGTCTCCTTCCGCCGTTGCGGCCTCAAGGAAACCGTTGTCTTTGCCGACAAGCTGATGCAGAACGGCTATGCACTGGCGACCCGTGCCGGTATCTCGTTCTGTTCGGATGACATGATCGTTCCGGCGAAGAAGCACGAGATCATTTCGGAAGCGGAAAAGGAAGTTAAGGAGATCGAGACCCAGTACACCAACGGTCTCGTGACCCAGGGTGAGCGCTACAACAAGGTCGTGGATATCTGGGGTCGCACGGGCGACCAGGTGGCCAAGGTCATGATGGAGCAGCTCGGCCACGAAGAAGTGATCGACCGCCACGGCAAGAAGGTCAAGCAGGATTCGTTCAACTCGATCTTCATGATGGCTGATTCGGGCGCCCGCGGTTCCGCGGCCCAGATTCGCCAGCTGGCCGGCATGCGCGGCCTGATGGCCAAGCCGGATGGCTCGATTATCGAAACCCCGATCACGACCAACTTCCGCGAAGGTCTGAACGTTCTGCAGTACTTCATCTCGACGCACGGCGCCCGTAAGGGTCTGGCCGACACCGCGCTGAAGACCGCGAACTCCGGCTACCTGACGCGCCGTCTCGTTGACGTTACCCAGGATCTGGTGGTCATCGAGGACGATTGCGGCACCGAGAACGGCGTCACCATGAAGGCCCTGATCGAGGGCGGTGAAGTCATCGAGGCCCTGCGCGAGCGTATCCTCGGTCGCGTTACCGCGGCTGACGTGATCAACCCGGAAACCGACGAAACCGTCCTCGAGTCCGGATCGCTGCTGGATGAGGACGCGGTCGATCTGATCGATGCGTTGGGCATCGATGAAGTGCGAGTACGTACTCCGCTTACCTGCGATACGCGCTATGGTCTTTGCGCCAAGTGCTACGGCCGCGATCTCGGCCGTGGTTCCATGGTCAATACCGGCGAAGCCGTCGGCGTCATCGCTGCGCAGTCGATCGGCGAGCCGGGTACCCAGCTGACCATGCGTACCTTCCACGTCGGTGGTGCTGCGTCGCGTGCTGCCGTTGCCTCGCAGGTGGAAACCAAGAGTGCCGGCATCGTCCGTTTCACCGCGACGATGCGTTATGTCACCAACGCCAAGGGCGAGAAGATCGTCATTACACGTTCAGGTGAGGTACTGATTACCGACGACAACAGCCGCGAGCGCGAGCGCCACAAGGTGCCCTACGGTGCCACGCTGCAGGTCAACGACGGCCAGTCGGTCAAGGCCGGCGCCAAGCTGGCCACGTGGGACCCGCATACCCGTCCCATCATCGGCGAATATGCCGGTACCGTTAAGTTCGAGAACGTTGAAGAGGGCGTCACTGTCGCCAAGCAGATTGACGACGTGACCGGCCTTTCGACGCTGGTTGTCATCGATCCGAAGCGCGGCGGCAAGGCGCAGACCAAGGGCCTGCGCCCGCAGATCAAGCTGCTCGACGCCAATGGCGATGAAGTCAAGGCGCATGGTACCGATCACGCGGTCGCGATGACCTTCCAGGTCGGTGCGATCATCACCATTGTCGACGGTCAGCAGGTTTCCGTTGGTGATGTGCTTGCCCGTCTGCCGCAGGAATCCGCCAAGACCCGTGACATTACCGGTGGTCTGCCGCGCGTGGCGGAACTTTTCGAAGCGCGTACTCCGAAGGATGCCGGTTTGCTCGCCGAATTCACCGGTACCGTGTCGTTCGGCAAGGACACCAAGGGCAAGCAGCGTCTGGTCATCACCGACCTCGATGGCGTTACCCACGAATACCTGATCCCGAAGGACAAGCACGTGCTGGTGCACGACGGTCAGGTGGTGAACAAGGGTGAGTCGATCGTCGACGGCGAACCGGATCCGCACGATATCCTGCGTCTGCAGGGTGTCGAGGCGCTCGCCCGTTACATCACCGACGAGGTGCAGGACGTCTATCGTCTGCAGGGTGTGAAGATCAACGACAAGCACATCGAGGTGATCGTGCGCCAGATGCTGCGCCGCGTGAACATCGTCGACCCGGGCGACACCCGCTTCATCAAGAGTGAGCAGGTCGAGCGCGCCGAGGTGCTGGACGAGAACGATCGCATCGTCGCCGAAGGCAAGCTGCCGGCAACTTACGAATACGTTCTCCTCGGCATCACGAAGGCTTCGCTGTCGACTGATTCGTTCATCTCGGCCGCTTCCTTCCAGGAAACGACCCGCGTACTGACTGAGGCAGCGATCATGGGCAAGCGCGATGAACTGCGCGGCCTCAAGGAAAACGTCATCGTCGGTCGTCTCATTCCGGCGGGTACCGGTCTGGCCTATCACAACACGCGCCGTCAGCAATCTGCGGGCGATGATATTGCCGCCGATCGTCCGCTGACCGAGGAGGATGTGTTCCAGACGCCGGAAGAAAGTACGCCGTCGGCTGGCTGAAAGTAGTTGCAACAAGGCTGCCAGTCGGGTGTCCCGGCGGGCAGCCGGTTGACTTTGGACTTGATCAACCCTAAAATCTCGGGTCTTTGTCAGCAAAGGCTAACCAAAGCCTTTGTTTTAAATAACAAATTTGCTTGAGGTGGACGCTGTTCGCCCAAGCGTTTTTGCGTTGCAGCAGAAAAAACTGTTGTGCCGCAAGTATTTGGGACTGGAAATTATGCCGACCATCAACCAACTCGTGCGTCAGGGCCGTCAGGCTGAAGTCACCAAGAGCAAGGTTCCTGCGATGGAGCGTTGCCCGCAGAAGCGTGGTGTCTGCACCCGCGTCTACACGACGACGCCGAAGAAGCCGAACTCCGCGCTGCGTAAAGTGTGCAAGGTGCGCCTGACCAACGGTTTTGAAGTCATCTCCTATATCGGCGGTGAAGGCCACAACCTGCAGGAGCACTCCGTTGTCCTGATCCGCGGTGGTCGTGTCAAGGATCTCCCGGGTGTCCGTTACCACACTGTGCGTGGTTCGCTCGACACCCAGGGCGTCAAGGATCGTAAGCAGTCGCGTTCGAAGTACGGCGCGAAGCGTCCGAAGGCAGCCTAAGCGCAAGCTAACGTTGCTTGAGTAAGTGGCCACTCATGGTGAGTGGCCGAGGAAGGCTATTTGCCTTTCAACTGAATAGTGAACCAGTGAGGTTGTTATGCCCCGTCGTCGTGAAGTACCGAAACGCGACATTCTGCCGGATCCGAAATTCGGATCGGTCGATGTCTCCAAGTTTGTGAACGCCATCATGCAGAGCGGCAAGAAGTCGGTTGCCGAGCGCATCGTCTATGGTGCCTTCGAGCAGATCTCCACCAAGAGTGGCAAGGATCCTCTGGAAGTGTTTGCCGCCGCCATGAGCAACGTTAAGCCGATGGTGGAAGTGAAATCCCGTCGCGTCGGTGGTGCCAACTACCAGGTGCCGGTAGAAGTGCGTCCGGCCCGTCGTGCAGCGCTGGCCATGCGCTGGCTGCGTGAAACCGCGCGCAAGCGTTCCGAAAAGACCATGGGTCTGCGTCTGGCTGCCGAGCTGCTGGAAGCGGCGGAAAATCGTGGCGGCGCCGTCAAGAAGCGTGACGAAGTGCACCGTATGGCTGAAGCCAACAAGGCGTTCTCGCATTTCCGTTTCTAATGTTCGCGGTGTTTTGACGCGAAGACCTGTTCTTTAAATACGAAGGCAAATACTGTGGCACGCAAAACCCCTATCGAGCGCTACCGTAACATCGGTATCAGCGCGCACATCGACGCCGGCAAGACCACGACGACCGAGCGCATCCTCTACTACACCGGTGTTAACCACAAGATCGGTGAAGTCCATGACGGCGCGGCCACCATGGACTGGATGGAGCAGGAGCAGGAGCGTGGCATCACCATTACCTCCGCTGCGACGACCTGCTTCTGGAAGGGCATGGAAATGCAATTCCCGGAGCATCGCTTCAACATCATCGACACCCCGGGACACGTCGACTTCACGATCGAAGTGGAGCGTTCGATGCGCGTTCTCGATGGTGCCTGCATGGTGTATTGCGCCGTGGGTGGCGTGCAGCCGCAGTCCGAGACAGTCTGGCGCCAGGCGACCAAGTACAAGGTGCCGCGTCTTGCCTTCGTGAACAAGATGGACCGCTCCGGCGCGAACTTCTTCAAGGTCGTCGACCAGATGAAGACCCGCCTGAAGGCCAATCCGGTTCCGGTCGTCATTCCTATCGGTGCCGAAGATACCTTTACCGGTGTCGTCGATCTGATCAAGATGAAAGCGATCATCTGGGACGAGGCGTCCCAGGGCATGAAGTTCGAGTACCAGGACATCCCGGGTGATCTGCTCGACGTCGCCAAAACCTGGCGCGAGCAGATGCTGGAAGCCGCAGCAGAAGCCTCCGAAGACCTGATGAATCAGTACCTCGAGAATGGCGACCTGCCGGAAAAGGACATCATCAAGGGCCTGCGTCAGCGTACGCTGGCTTGCGAAATCCAGCCGATGCTGTGCGGCACCGCCTTCAAGAACAAGGGCGTTCAGCGCATGCTCGACGCCGTTATCGAGCTGCTGCCGTCGCCGGTCGATATCCCGCCGGTCGAAGGCGAAAAAGAAAATGGTGACAAGGACACGCGTGAAGCGTCCGACAGCGCCAAGTTCGCCGCCCTGGCATTCAAGCTGATGACCGACCCGTACGTTGGCCAGCTGACCTTCATTCGCGTCTACTCGGGCGTGCTGAAGTCGGGTGATACGGTTTATAACCCGATCAAGTCGCGCAAGGAACGTGTCGGCCGCATCCTGCAGATGCACGCCAACAACCGTGAGGAAATCAAGGAAGTGCTGGCCGGTGACATCGCCGCCTGCGTCGGCCTGAAGGAATGCACCACGGGTGAAACCCTGTGCGATCCGGATGCGCCGATCATCCTCGAGCGCATGGTGTTCCCGGATCCGGTGATTCACGTTGCCGTCGAGCCGAAGACCAAGGCTGACCAGGAAAAAATGGGCATCGCCCTGAATCGCCTGGCAGCTGAAGATCCGTCGTTCCGCGTCCGCACCGATGAAGAATCGGGCCAGACCATCATTTCCGGCATGGGCGAACTGCACCTCGAGATCATCGTCGATCGCATGAAGCGCGAATTCAGCGTTGAAGCCAACGTCGGTGCGCCGCAGGTTGCCTATCGCGAGTGCATCAAGAAGGCGGTCGAACAGGAAGGCAAGTTCGTCAAGCAGTCGGGTGGTCGCGGTCAGTACGGCCACGTCTGGCTCAAGATCGAACCGAACGAAACCGGCAAGGGTTACGAATTCGTCGACGCCGTCAAGGGCGGTACCGTGCCACGCGAATTCATCCCGGCGGTCGACAAGGGCCTTCAGGACGCGGTTACCAGTGGCGTGCTCGCCGGCTTCCCGGTGGTGGACGTCAAGTTCACGCTGTTTGACGGCTCGTCGCACGACGTTGACTCGAACGAGAACGCGTTCCGCATGGCGGCCTCCATGGCCTTCAAGGAAGGCATGAAGAAGGCCAGCCCGACGCTGCTCGAGCCGATGATGGCCGTCGTCGTCGAGACCCCCGAAGATTACATGGGCAACGTCATGGGTGACCTCTCGGGTCGTCGCGGAATGGTCCAGGGTATGGACGATCTGCCTGGCGGCACCAAGGAAGTCAAGGCGGAAGTTCCGCTGGCCGAGATGTTCGGGTATTCCACGCAGCTGCGTTCGCTGACCCAGGGTCGTGCCACGTACACGATGGAATTCAAGCACTATGCCGAAGCGCCGAAAAACGTCGCTGAAGCCGTCATCAACAAGAAGTAATCCGGATTATTTGAATTAGCTGAGGATAGAAAAATGGCCAAGGGAAAATTCGAACGTACGAAACCGCACGTGAACGTTGGCACGATTGGTCACGTTGACCACGGCAAGACGACGCTGACGGCGGCGATCACGAAGTATTTTGGCGAATTCCGCGCCTATGACCAGATCGACGGCGCGCCGGAAGAGCGGGCTCGCGGGATCACGATCTCGACCGCGCACGTGGAATACGAGACCGAAGCGCG
>JAKJEY010000081.1 GCA_022705165.1 Pseudomonadota bacterium | reverse complement strand
TGCCGTCGACGTTGGAGACGAAACGGAAGCGCATGTCGCGCGCGCTGTAGTGGCGCAGCGCCTCGTAGGCCATCACCGGGCCGAGGTCGGAACCGCCGATGCCGATGTTGACCACGGCGCGGATCGGCTCACCCGAATAGCCGCGATGACTGCCACTGCGCACCGCTTCGCAGAGCCGGCGCATCTGCTGCTGGGTGGCGCGCACCTTCGGCATCACGTCCTCGCCGCTGGCGTGCATCAACAGGGTTTCCTCGCGATGGCGCAGTGCGATGTGCAGCGCCGCGCGGTTCTCGCTGGCGTTCACGGCTTCGCCGGCGAACATGCGGCACGTCCAGCCGCGTACATCGGCGGCATCGGCGAGCGCAGAAAGCAGGGTGATGGTGTCAGTGGTGACGAGCTGCTTGGAATAGTCGAAAAGGAGGCCGTCGGCTTCGATCGAGTGGCGTGCGAAGCGTTCCGGATCCGCAGCGAAGAGGTCACGCAGATGGCAGTTGCGCACTGCGTCGGCGTGCGTCGCGAGTGCCTGCCAGGCCGGGGTGGCGGAAATGCTCATCGACAGAAAATTCTCAGACCGCGACAGGGGCCGGGATGTGTGGATGTGGATCGTAGCCCTCGAGCGTGAAATCCTCGAAGCGGAAGGCGAAGAGATCCTTGACCTCCGGATTCAGACGCATCTTCGGCAGCGGCCGCGTGTCCCGTGTCAGCTGCAGGCGAGCCTGCTCCAGATGATTGCTGTAGAGATGGGCGTCGCCCAGGGTATGCACGAAGTCGCCGGGCTCGTAGCCGCAGACCTGCGCCAGCATCAGCGTCAGCAGTGCGTAGGAGGCAATGTTGAACGGCACGCCGAGGAAGATGTCGGCGCTGCGCTGGTAGAGCTGGCACGACAGTCTGCCGTTGGCGACGTAGAACTGGAACAGCGCGTGACATGGTGGCAATGCCATGCGATCGACATCGCCCGGATTCCACGCGCTGACGATGTGCCGGCGCGAATCGGGATTCTTCTTCAGCCCTTCGACGAGCTGGGCGATCTGGTCCACTTCGCGACCGTCCGCCGTTTTCCAGTGGCGCCACTGATGGCCGTAGACCGGCCCGAGATTGCCGGATTCGTCCGCCCATTCATCCCAGATGCGGACACCGTTTTCCTGCAGGTAGCGGATGTTGGTGTCGCCCTGCAGGAACCACAGGAGTTCGTGGATGATCGAGCGCAGATGCAGTTTTTTCGTGGTCAGGACCGGAAAACCCGCAGCCAGATCGAAGCGCATCTGCCAGCCGAAAACCGAGCGGGTGCCGGTGCCGGTACGGTCGGTTTTTTCCTGGCCGTGCTCGAGCACGTGCCGCATCAGGTCAAGATATTGCTGCATGGTCTTTCTGGATGGATTGGGCAGGGGGCTTCGTTGCGAGCGGGAATTCTAATCGATTTGAACGGCATCCTGTCAGCGTCGGCGATTTTCCTGTTGCATCAGTGACTTCCTGCTCATTAGACTACCGGGTATGCAGAATTCATCTATTACGATGGCATTCAACCGTGCCCGCAGTTGTCAAGGAGCCGCTCCGCGATGATCCTCAGTCTTTTTTCGTCACGTCCTGACCACCCGCTGGCCGATGCCAAGGAATTGAAGCGAATCCTTGCGGAGATTCCGCTCGACAACGCATTCAAGGCGGTGGATGAGCTGAGCGGCTGGCTCGAATCGCTCGCCAACGCGGAGGGATTTCGCGCGGACCTGCTGTTCGATGTCGTTCGTCAGATCGACGATGTGGCGCAGGCGCACCTGAAGAAACTGGCCCGCGACTATCTCAATTCACCGCGGCTGTCGCGCTCGGAGGAAAAGAAGCTGTGGTCGGCGGTGTCCGGGTATTTCGAGCGCTTTTCGCTGCTGGGCGGGCGTTGCCTGGAACAGGTGATGAATGCCCCCAAGGGAGACCGCGGCGTGGATGCGCTGAAGCCGGCGCTGCCCTTGCTTGCGGCGAGAACCATCGTTGCCCTGGCCCAGATGGCCAAATGGGTGGGGTTCCGCTATGGCCCGGTCAATGACGCGCTGTGGAAAAACCTGGGTCAGGCTTACCTGGTGGCCGAATCCCTCAAGGCGGCGCAGAAGCCGGTGCAGCTCTATCCGAACATGCCGGGATCGACGACCGTGACCGCGGAGTATCTGCATGCCCTGGCCTTCAATGCCTCGTCGATGGACAGCCTGATGCCGCTCGAAATCGAGCTGGCCGATCGCCTGATCGGGCACTACATCTCCGGCTTCGATTTTTCCGCGGATCCGAAACCGAGCAGTGTCTATTGGGTCGACGCTGCGCTCGCCCAGGGACCGAAGCGAATGGCAAAGCTGCCGCAGGTGGTGACACCGACGCTGCGTTTCTTCTCGCCGGGCAGTGTGCCGCAGGCGATTGGCGATACGATCCGGCTGGTTGAGCGGGGTGATCTGCCGGACAGCCTGAATCTGGGCGGGCAGTATCTGCCGCGGACGGTCCTGCCGGTGCTGCGACACCTGGCCCTGTACTGGGCGGCGCAGCCGCCGCTACGGGAGCACGCCCGTCATGACGTCAAGACACGATTGGCCGTTCTGCAGGGGTTCGAGGACAGCTTCATGGTGTTTGCCGGCGAGGTGGCGCGCGCGGGGAAGGAGCGGACTGCTGAAAGCTGGGTGGTCGAAAACGTCAGTCTCGGCGGCTTCTGTGCCGCGATCGAGAACCTTCGCAACGACTGGCTGAAGGTCGGCACACTGATCAGCATGCAGCCGGCGGGGGGCGAAAACTGGGTGCTCGGTATCGTTCGCCGATTCGTCAAGGACGACGACACGCATGCGACCGTCGGTATCCAGACGCTGGCGCGTCAGGCGCTCAGCGTCCGTCTGTTGCCACGGGCGAGCACGTACGGTGCGCCAGCCGATGTTCCCGGCATCCGTCTGCCGGAGGACAAGGTGCCGGGTGAGGTCCGCATGGTGCTGCCGATCGCCACCTTCGACGTCCGCGAGACGCTGGAGTACGTCAACGGTGAGCGGCGCTACCTGCTGACGCCGATCGAACTGCTGGAGTCGTGCGGCGATTTCGAGATTGCCCGCTATCGCGAGCTGGTCGAGGGCTGAGCAGCCGAAAGCCTATTTCGGCCGGATCGCCGATTTCGGCCTGAACACCTTGACCACCGTCTCGTCCGCTTCGACATAGGGGCCGCCGATCAGGTCGATGCAGTAGGGGACTGCTGCGAAGATGCCGGGCACTGCCGGTCTGCCATCCTCGGCGCGTACGCCTTCGAGCGTTTCCCGGATCGACTTCGGCTGGCCGGGCAGGTTGAGGATCAGTGCCTGTTTGCGGATGACTCCGACCTGGCGCGAGAGAATGGCGGTCGGAACGAAATTGAGACTGATCTGCCGCATCTGTTCGCCAAACCCCGGCATGAGCCGGTTGGCAACCGCCAGCGTCGCTTCCGGCGTCACGTCGCGCGGCGCCGGGCCGGTCCCGCCGGTGGTCAGTACCAGGTGGCAGCCGACCGTGTCGACCAGTTCGATCAGGGTCCGTTCGATCGTTGCCTGATCGTCCGGGATGAGGCGCGTTTCCATCCGCCAGGGTGAGGTCAGTGCAGTACCGAACCATTCCTGCAGCGCCGGGATACCCTTGTCCTCGTAGACACCTGTCGAGGCGCGGTCGCTGATCGAGACCAGTCCGATCAGCAGGGTTTCCGGAGCATGTTCAGTCGTTGTCATTCGAATCCCCGGAATCCGCTGCCGCGCCGGTTTCCAGCTCCTTCAGCACCTGAAAGAGGGTGCGATAGCTGCGTGGCGGCTTCTGGGCTTCCTGCTCCTTCAGCGCACTGCGGCGCAGGGCGCGCAGATGCTGGAGGTCCGCCTGCGGGAACGCCTCCGCAATTTCGGCGAGCGTCTTCTCGTCTTCCAGCAGGCGCGTACGCAGGCGTTCGAGGCGGTGCATCCGTGCCACTTCGACCGCCGACTCGCCGCGGATGGCGGCCAGCGCTGCACGGATCGGTTCGGCGTCTACGTCGCGCATGATCTTGCCGACATACTGCAGCTGCCGGCGGATCGCGCCGTGGCTGCTCATTCGTTGCGCCTCCCTCAGTGCGTCGCGCAGGTTCTCCGGGATGTCGATCTTCTTCAGCCGGTCGGTCGACAACGCGGCAAGTTCCTCCCCAAGATCCTGCAGCTCCTGCATCTGCTGCTTCTTGCGGGTTTTCGACAAGGGTTCGTTGTCTTCTGCGGGGGCGGGCTTGTTGGCCATGGCGTGCGGGACTTGATGTTGCTGGCGGGCTGCTATGATAACGACTTTCGCCGCGAATGCAGAATGCAGCGGATGTCGCCCGAAGGCCATCACTGGTGCATTGCCGCGGTCTTTGCCGGCTGCAACTGACCTGTTCGTGATCCAAGAACAATCCGAGACCCGTCCGAGATCCCTATCCATGCCCCGCACTTCCGACACCCATCGCTTCGGCCATCGTCTGGAAACCCTGCAGCAACTCGCCCGGGATGTCCTGTCCCATGCCGCGAAGTGCGGCGCCAGTGCCTGCGATGTCGATGTCTCGGAAGGTTTCGGTCAGTCGGTGACCGTCCGCTGCGGCGAGGTCGAGACGATCGAGTACAACCGTGACAAGGGCATTGGCGTCACCGTCTATCTCGGCCAGCAGAAGGGCTACGCGAGTACCTCGGATTTCTCATCCGCGGCCGTGCGCGACACCGTCGCCGCCGCCATCGACATCGCCCGCTTCACGGCTGCCGACCCCTGTGCCGGACTTGCCGATGCCAGCCTGATGGCGACGGCCATGCCCGACCTCGATCTCTATCATCCATGGGCGCTGCCGGTGGAAGGCGCGATCGATCTGGCGCGCCGCTGCGAGGCGGCGGCCTTTGCGGTCAGTCCGCAGGTGAGCAATTCGGAGGGTGCCAGCGTTTCGACCCAGGAGGCGCACTTCATCTCCGCGAACAGCCATGGCTTCATGGGCGGCTACCCGACCTCGCGCAACTACATTGCCTGTTCGGTGATCGCCGGCGAGGGCGACGGCATGCAGCGCGACGACTGGTATTCGACGGCACGCAGCGGGACGGCCCTGGCTTCTCCGGAGGCGATCGGGGACTATGCCGCACGACGTGCGCTGGCCCGCATGGCGGGGCGCAAGATCAAGACCTGCCAGGTGCCGGTGCTGTTCGAAGCGCCGCTTGCGGCGTCGCTGATCGGCAGTTTCGTGCATGCCGTCAGCGGTGGCGCCCTCTATCGCAAGTCGAGCTTCCTGCTCGACAGCCTCGGGCAACAGGTCTTCCCCGACCATGTTTCGATCAGCGAGCGACCATTTCTGCCGCAGGGGCTGGCGTCCGGCCCCTTCGACAACGACGGGGTCGCCACCCGTGACCGCGAGGTCGTCGCGAACGGCATCCTGCAGGGGTATTTCCTGAGTGCCTATACCGCCCGCAAGCTCGGCATGCAGACCACCGGCAATGCCGGCGGTTGCCACAACCTGCTGGTGCACGGCGGCGATCTCGATTTCCAGGGTCTGCTGCGGCAGATGGGGCGCGGTCTGCTGGTCACCGAACTGCTCGGCCACGGCGTCAACTACGTCACCGGCGATTACTCCCGGGGGGCCGCCGGCTACTGGGTCGAGGGCGGTGAAATCCGCCATCCGGTCGAGGAAATCACCATCGCCGGCAATCTGCGCGACATGTTCCGCGGCATCGTCGCGGTCGGCAGCGACACCCTCTGTCGCGGCTCCAAGCAGGTCGGTTCCATCCTCATCGATCGCATGCAGGTTGCCGGCAGCTAAGCTGCCGCGGCCCACCTTCAGTCTCTCCTTGTGCAGTAACGGCTTTACTCTGCCGTAAAAAGTTGTATGATAACCCGGCATCCTGTTTTCTCGGGCCCAGATCCGACATGCGGGATGCCTGCGAAATCATGCGAACAAGGCTCACGGCCGCATTGGACCTGCGACCGGCACGTACCTTCCGATTCCGATTCACACCACGCAGTAAAAACTAGAGGAGACTAATGAATATGGAGCGTCGTTCCTTTCTGAAAAAAGCCGGGGCCGGCCTGGCCGTCAGCGCCGCAGCTGCACCGGCACTCGCGCAGGGTGCCCCGACCGTCAAGTGGCGCCTGACGTCGAGCTTCCCGAAGAGCCTCGATACCATCTTCGGCGCAGCGGAGGTTTTCGCCCGGCGCGTATCCGAAGCGACTGGCGGCAAGTTCCAGATCCAGGTCTTCTCCGGCGGCGAACTGGTGCCGGGGTTGCAGGCGATGGATGCGGTCAAGGATGGCACCGTCGAGTGCTGCCACACCGCTTCCTACTACTACATTGGCAAGGATCCGACATTCGCCTTCGACACTGCGGTGCCGTTCGGCATGAACAACCGCCAGATGGACGCCTGGTACCGCGTCGGCAATGGCATGAAGCTGATGCGCGAATTCTTCGGCACGCATGGTCTGGTCAATTTCCCCTGCGGCAATACCGGGGTGCAGATGGGCGGCTGGTTCCGCAAGGAAATCAAGACTGCCAAGGATTTCGACGGCCTCAAGATGCGCATCGGCGGCTTTGCCGGTCAGGTCATCAAGCGCCTTGGCGCGGTGCCGCAGCAGATTGCCGGCGGCGACATCTACCCGGCGCTGGAGAAGGGCACGATCGATGCGGCCGAGTGGATCGGTCCCTATGACGACCAGAAGCTCGGCTTCAACAAGGTTGCTAAGTACTACTACTACCCGGGTTGGTGGGAAGGTGGTCCGCAACTGTCCTTGCTGGTCAACAAGAAGGCCTGGGATGCCCTCTCGAAGGAATACCAGGCCATCGTGCAGATTGCCGCAGCCGACGCACACGTCGAAATGATGGCGGACTACGACGGCAAGAACCCGCATGCCCTGAAGCAGTTGATCGCCGGTGGCGCGCAGCTGCGTCCGTTCCCGAAGGAAGTGATGGATGCCTGCTACAAGGCGGCGCAGGAGCTCTACGCCGAAACGGCAGCCAACAACGCAAACTTCAAGAAGATCTACGAGGACTACCGCAAGTTCATGAATGACTCGAACCTGTGGTTCCGTGTGGCCGAAGCGCAATACTCGAACTACATGTTCTCGCAGCGCTGATCACCGACTCTCCACCGGGGGCGGGCGCGTGTCCTGTCCCCGGTGCGATCGAAGAAATTCGCAGCACTCATTCCGCAATCTGAAAAGCTTTTATGCCGGCTGTCCGGTGCTATAGTCATCGGGCAGCCATCAACTTCAACCCTGAGGAGACAAACCATGGAACGTCGTTCCTTCCTGAAAAAAGCGGGTGCTGGACTGGCCGTTGGTGCGGTGGCAACCCCCGCGCTGGCGCAGAATGCCCCGACCATCAAATGGCGCCTGGCGTCGAGCTTCCCGAAGAGCCTTGACACCATCTACGGCGGCGCCGAGGTCATGGCCAAGCGCGTCGCCGAAATGACCGGCGGCAAGTTCCAGATCCAGGTGTTCGCTGCCGGCGAAATCGTTCCGGGTCCGGGTGTGCACGATGCCGTCAAGGATGGCACCGTCGAAATGGGCCACACCTGCTCCTACTACTTCTTCGGCAAGGATCCCACATACGCTTTCGATACCGCCGTCCCGTTCGGCATGAACAACCGCCAGCTCGATGCCTGGTATCGCCACGGCAACGGCGCCAAGCTGATGGGCGACTTCTTCGCCAAGTCCAACATCGTCGCCATTCCCTGCGGCAACACGGGCGTGCAGATGGGCGGCTGGTTCCGCAAGGAGATCAAGACGGTCGAGGACCTCAAGGGCCTCAAGATGCGTATCGCCGGTCTGGCCGGACTGACGCTGTCGAAACTGGGCGCCGTGCCGCAGCAGATTCCGGGCGGCGACATCTACCCGGCGCTGGAAAAGGGCACCATCGACGCCGCCGAATGGGTCGGCCCGTACGATGACCAGAAGCTCGGCTTCAACAAGGTGGCCAAGTTCTACTACTACCCGGGGTGGTGGGAAGGTGGTCCGCAGATCTCCATCTACATCAGCAAGCAGAAGTTCGATGCGCTACCGAAGGAATATCAGGCGATCCTGCAGGCTGCCTGTGCCGATGCGCACGTCGACATGATGGCCAAGTACGACTCTAAGAACCCGACCGCACTGAAGCAGCTCATCGGTGCCGGTACGCAGCTCCGCCAGTTCCCGAAGCCGGTGATGGATGCCTGCTACAAGGCTGCCCAGGAAGTCTATGCGGAAACGGCTGCAAAAAATCCGGAGTTCAAGAAGGTCTACGACGACTACCGCAAGTTCATGGACGACCAGAACCTGTGGTTCCGCGTGGCCGAGGGTGCCTACTCGAACTTCATGTATTCGCAGCGCTGATCCCGCAATCAGCCAACGAAACGGGCGCTTCGGCGCCCGTTTTTTTTGTGTAGTCCGGCATGGTCAGTGTGCTCCAGGTGGAACTGCCGGCATCTTCGTGTCGTCTGCATGAGTGCGTTGATGGCCGCAGGTGCGACGGGGCGCACGTTGCCTGCCTTCCCATGGCGATGTCGCTGCAAGTTCAACAGGGCAACGCGAGTCCGGTGCCGGTTTTCTGCCCTGACTAACGAAGCTTCGTGGGGCGCCGGCGAAATATCCCTCGGCGTTACCTTCCGCGTGGTGACGGCGCGATTTCCAGCCCGAGCAGGTTATTCGTCGATACGTACAGAATCCGGAATCCTTCCCTGCGCCATCAAGGCCATGGCAAGGCGCCCGGCCATACGATCCGGGCGTATGAAAAGAAAACGGGCGCCGCAGCGCCCGTTTTGGTTATTGCCCGGATCGCCTTACTTTCCAGCGTCCTTCTTCATCGCGTCGAGGATGGCCTTGTTCGGGTCCTCTTCGGCAGTCGAACCGGACTGGCCGGGCTGCGGCGTGTCGTAGCTGTTCTGATAGTCGCTGCCCGGGACGTTGATCTCGACCTTGTCGAGATCAACCACCACGTCCTTGTCGAGGCCGGCAGTGACCATCTGCGGGAAGGAAATGACCAGGGCGACCATGATCATCTGGATGACCACGAACGGCACGGCACCCCAGTAGATCTGCATGGTCGTGACCGGATCCGTCTTCTTGCCGGTGACCTTGTCGATG
>JAKJEY010000080.1 GCA_022705165.1 Pseudomonadota bacterium | reverse complement strand
CACCGAGGATGGCGGCGGCGCGCCGGCGTGCATCGGCGCGTGGCAGGGTGAGCAAGGCGCGGCCGTTATGGGTGAGGGTGATCGCCACCTCGGGCCAGGCCAGTGCGATGCGCTTCACCACTTCGGCGCAGTGGGCGAACTCGGTGCCCTCGCTCTTCAGGAATTTTCGTCGCGCCGGCGTGTTGTAGTAGAGGTCGCGCATCTCGACGACGGTGCCGGCGACCAGTGCTGCCGGTTCCGGCTCGGCGCCGGTTTCTCCCGCCAGGCGCCAGGCATGCGCGGCACCCCGGGCGCGGCTGGTCAGCGTGACGCGGGCGACGGCGGCAATCGACGCCAGCGCTTCGCCGCGAAAGCCCATCGTGCCGACGCGCTCGAGGTCCTCCAGCGAGGCGATCTTCGAGGTGGCATGGCGGGTCAGCGCCAGCGCCAGTTCCTCCTGCGGGATGCCGCAGCCGTCGTCGGCGATGCGGATCAGTTTGACGCCGCCTTCTTCCAGCGCGATCTGCACTGCCGTGGCGCCGGCGTCGAGCGCGTTCTCGAGCAGTTCCTTGAGCACCGAGGCCGGGCGTTCGACGACCTCGCCGGCGGCGATCTGGCTGATCAGGAGGTCGGGGAGGAGGTGGATGTGGGGCATCGGGGGTGTCGGCTCGGGCATCGGGCGATTATACCGGGGTAAAATGCCGGCTTTCCTCCCGCCGGTCGCGCCTCATGGATCTCCTGCTGCAGTTCGTCGATATCGTCCTCCACCTGGACAAGCACCTTGCCGTGCTGGTCCAGGACTACGGCCCATGGATCTACGCGATCCTGTTCGTGATCGTGTTCTCGGAGACGGGCTTCGTCGTGACGCCCTTCCTGCCCGGCGATTCGCTGCTCTTCGTCGCCGGGGCGCTGGCCGCGCTCGGCGGCATGGACATCTTCCTGCTGATGGGGACGCTGATCGCGGCCGCAGTCATGGGCAACCAGGTCAATTACCACATCGGCCGCTTCATCGGACCGAAGGTGTTCCAGTGGGAAGACTCGCGCTTCTTCAACAAGGCGGCGCTGAAGAAGACACATGCCTTCTACGAGAAGCACGGCGGCAAGGCGGTCGTGATCTCGCGCTTCCTGCCGCTCTTCCGCACCTTCGTGCCCTTCGTGGCCGGGGTCGGGACGATGGGTTACGCCACCTTCACCCTTTTCAACATCGCCGGCGCTGCGCTCTGGGTCGTGTCGCTGTCGCTGGTCGGCTACTGGTTCGGGAACTACCCCTGGGTCAAGCAGAACCTGTCGGCAGTGATCGTCGGCATCATCGTCGTTTCGCTGATCCCGGTGGTGATCGGCTGGTGGCAGCATCGGCGGGGCGACAACCCGGCCTGAACGGGTATGATGCGGCATGGATTCCTGCCCTCGGCGTCGCCAACTACTGCTGCTTCCGATCGCGCTGCCGCTGGTATTTGCCGTCGGCTGTTCTACCCGGATGGGTGCGGGCGGCAAGAAGGAAACGGTCGTCGATCCGAAGTATCTGGCCAAGGGCGATATCGATCGCGTCATCGACGCGGCGCGGCGCGAAACGGTCGATGGACTGTTCCGCTTCGCCGAGAAGCTCTACCGGCGGAATCCGCGTGAACTGAAACTGGGGCCGTCGCCGACGATGGAGGCGGCGCTGAAGCGCCTGCGTGGCTCGCAGACGCTGGATTTTCCGGAACTCGAAGGCCGCCGAGAAGGCGCGGCTTCGATGCTCGCCTTTCGCGAGGATTACACCGGCGATCGCGTTCTGGCCCTGATGGCCGGGCTGCTGATGATGGTGTACGCCGCTTTCGAGGACAAGGATGATTTCTACATCCTCGACGACCTGAACGAGCAGAAGCTGTACAACTGTGCGCGCAACCTCGAGATCGCGATGTGGAAGCTGTCTACCGCGAAATATCCGGACGGGACGCTGATGCTGCTCTCCAATGAACTCGATCCCGCCAACCGCAACCTCTCGTTCGAGCGTGAATTCGGCCGCATCACGGGGGTGCTCGATTTTCTGGCCAAGGTCGTCGCCGACAAGCATGGCCGCCTCATTTCGCGTGTGGCGCAGAACATGGCCACTGCCGTCTTCCTGCCGGTCGGTGCGCTCGGCATCCGATAGGGCCGAAACAAAACAGAACAAGTGACAGGGACCCGAATCCAATGAAATCCGTCGTAATCCTCATCTCCGGTCGTGGCAGCAACATGGAAGCGCTGCTCGCTGCCGTCGCCCGCGGCGAACTGCCGGTACGTGTCGCCGCCGTGATCAGCAACCGCCCTGATGCGAAGGGCCTGGAAACTGCCGCCGCGCAGGGCGTGCCGACCGCAGTCGTCGATCACAAGGCGCATGCCGGGCGCGAGGCCTTCGATGCCGCGCTGGCGGAATGCATCGACGGCTATGCGCCGGATCTGGTGGTGCTGGCCGGCTTCATGCGCATCCTTACCGAGGGTTTCGTGCGCCACTACGACGGGCGCCTGCTCAACATCCATCCGTCGCTGTTGCCGTCCTTCCCCGGGCTGCATACGCATCAGCGGGCGCTCGAGGAGGGCGTGCGCATCCATGGCTGTACGGTGCATTTCGTGACACCGGCGCTGGACCACGGGCCGGTCGTCGTGCAGGCGGCGGTGCCGGTGCTCGACGGCGATGACGAGGCAACGCTGGCGGCGCGCGTCCTGCAGCAGGAGCACCTCGTCTATCCGCTGGCGGTGCGCTGGTTCGCCGAAGACCGGCTGACGCTGGAGGGCGGTCGCGTCAGGCTGGCCGCCGAGCGTCCCCTCCCGGCGACGCTGATCTCGCCCTGACGCGGCCATCGATCGCACCGGCACGATGCCCTTCGCCCTGATCGCCGCGGTGCTGGCCTCGCTCGGAATTCACGGCGTGGTCCTGTTCGTCCCCGAGGTCGACCTCTCGCCGCACCCGGAGCCGGTGACACTGCAGGCGGAAATCGTGCTCAAACCGCGTGCCGTTCCCGTGCAACAGCCGGCTGCGGCGCCGCTTCCCGCCCGCAAGCCATTGCCGCCACGCACGAAGGCGGCGCGCCCGACCGATGTGCCCGCCCCGGCGCCCGCCGCCCAGGTCGCGGAAAACCCGACGCCGGAGGTTGCCGGTGCGGCGGCGGTGCCGAGCCGCCGCCTGCCGAACTGGCGTTGCCGCCCCAGGGGGAAATCGTGTTTACCGTTTTACGCGGCGATCCGCCGGCGATCATCGGCCGTTCGGTGCAGTCGTGGGAGCTGCGCGAGAACAGCTATCGCATCACGAGCGTCATGGAAACCGTAGGCCTCGCCGCGCTGCTGCGCCCGACACGGATGGAAAGCGAGAGCCGCGGACGCATCGTCGCGTCCGGGCTGGCGCCGGAGAGTTTCGTTTCGCGGCGACCGGGCAAGGAGGGCGCCGAGCGGGTTGACCGCGTCGAATTCGACTGGACGAGCAGCGTCGCGCGCTTCAGTTCGGGCGCCAGTGCGCCGTTGCCGGCAGGTGCCCAGGATCTGCTCTCGTTCAATTTCCAGCTTGGCTGGCTGTCGAAAACCGGCGAGATGGCGATCGCCACGGTCAAGAAACTCGGGCGCTACCGCCTGGAACTGGTCGGCGAGGAGTTGCTGGAAACACCGGTCGGCCTGCTGCGGACGCTGCATTTCCGGGCGCCCGGCGAAACGACGACGGAAGTCTGGCTGGCTGCCGACCGGCACCTGCTGCCGGTTAAAATTCGCCATATCGACAAGAAAGCCGAGAGCTTCGATCAGCTGGTCGAGGAAATACGGATACCCTGAACGCGTGCGCAACATGCGCGCCCTGAAACAATTGCCTGACGGATGCCTCACCGATGCGCCTGACTCCCGCCCTCTTTGCCCACACCGAAGCCGCCATGAAGGCGCTGCTGACCTTTGAATACCCCGCCGATGGGGCGCTGTCGTTCTACTTCCGGCAGAATCGCGAGCTGGGGCATGCCGATCGCGGCTTCGTGGCCGAGGCCTGCTACACGACCCTGCGCCGCCTGCGCAGCCTGTCGGCGCGTTGCCCTGACGACCACCCGCGCAAACTGCTGCTGGCCGCGATGTATTGCCTGCGCGGCTGGAACCTGAAGCAGCTGGCGCCGATCCTCAGGGACGGTGACGCCGAGTGGCTCGCCGTTGCGAAAGCGGCAAAGACCGACGAATGGCCGCCCGCGGTGCGCTGCGATTTTCCTGACTGGCTGTTCGAGCGCCTCGCGCCACGTTTTCCCGGTGAGATCGAGGCGCTGGCAGCGGCGCTGAACCGTCCGGCGCCGCTCGATCTGCGCGTGAATCCGATGAAGACGACACGTGAAGCCGTGCTCAGGCAGCTGGCGAGCGACCACATCGCGGCGGAAGCCTGCCGCTATTCGCCGCTCGGTATCCGGCTGGAGGAAAAGCCGGCCCTCTCGAAGCACCCGCTGTTCGTCGACGGCAGCATCGAGGTGCAGGACGAGGGCAGCCAGCTGCTCGGCTATCTGGTGGCGCCGAAGCGCGGCGAGATGGTCGCCGATTTCTGCGCCGGCGCCGGCGGCAAGACCCTGTTGCTCGGTGCGCTGATGCGCTCGACCGGGCGGCTTTACGCCTTCGACGTCGCCGAGAAGCGGCTCGCCAACCTGAAGCCGCGGTTGGCACGCTCGGGGCTGTCGAACGTGCATCCGGTGCGCATCGAGTCCGAGAACGACCAGAAGGTGAAGCGGCTGGCCGGCAAGCTCGACCGGGTGCTGGTCGATGCGCCGTGTTCCGGACTCGGCACGCTGCGCCGCAATCCCGATCTCAAGTGGCGCCAGTCGCCGGAGAGCGTCGAGGAACTGGTCGCCAAGCAGACCGCCATCCTGGCCTCGGCCTCTCGACTGGTGAAGCCGGGCGGGCGCCTGGTCTATGCGACCTGCAGCCTGCTGACCGAAGAGAACGATGCCGTTGTCGAGGCCTTCCTCGCCGCGCACCCCGATTTCCGGACCCTGCCGGCCGGCGAGCTGCTGCAGCGGCAGGACATCGAGCTGCCGCTGGCGGGTGATGCGTTGCGTCTCCTGCCGCATGTGCACGGCAGCGACGGCTTCTTTGCGATGGCGATGGAGCGCGCCTGATGGAGGCCAGCTTCCTCCGGCTGCTCAACGAACTCTGGCGCGATCTGCACGATCCTGCCGCCCTCTGGGAGGGCGGCGTGCTGCTCGCCTGCGTCGCGCTGGCCTCCTGGCTGCAGTGGCGCGTGCGGCAGCGTAACGGGACTTCGACCGGCCTGCTGCATGCGGGCGAGATGGGGTTGCGGCGCATCGTCTTTCCGGTCGCCGCGCTGATCCTGGTGATGGTCGCGCGCGAGCTGTTGCGGCCGTACATGCCGGTGGCCCTGCTCAACCTGGCGGTGCCACTGTTCCTGTCGCTGGCGCTGGTGCGTGCGATCGTCTTTTCGCTGCGCTATGCCTTCCCCCGTGCCACCTGGCTGCGCGCTTCCGAGCGCTACATCAGCTGGATTGTCTGGGGCTGCCTGGCGCTCTACCTGACGGGTCTTTCCGATGGTGCGATCGCGGCGCTCGAATCCGTGCGCTTCACGATCGGCAAGCAGAAGCTCGATCTCTGGCTGATCCTGCATGGCGTGGTGACCGCACTCGGCACATTGCTCGTCGCGCTGTGGTTCGCCGGCTGGCTGGAGCATCGCCTGATGCGTTCGGAGGGCATCGACTCGAACGTCCGCGTCGTGATCACGCGCGCCGGCAAGTCGGTCCTCATCATCGTCGCACTGCTCTTCAGCCTGGCGCTGGTCGGCATCGACATCACGGCGCTGTCGGTGTTCGGCGGCGCCTTTGCCGTCGGCCTCGGCTTCGGGATGAAGACGATCGCGTCGAACTATGTCGCCGGCTTCATGATCCTGCTCGACCGCTCGATCCGCATCGGCAACATCATTGCCATCGACGCGACGACCAGCGGCGAGGTGACGCGGATCACGACCCGCTACACCGTTGTGCGTACGCTCGCCGGTACCGAGGTGATCGTGCCCAACGAGTATCTCGTCGGCAACATCGTGCGCAACCAGACCTATACCGATACACAGGTGCGTGTGCCGCTGCCGCTGACGGTGGCCTACAGTGCCGATCTGGAACTGGCGATGCGCCTGATGGTCGAGGCCGCCGCGTCACAGGCGCGTGTGCTGACGAACCCGGCGCCATCGGCGATCGTCGTTGCCTTCGGCGAAAGCGGCATCGATCTCGAACTGGGTTTCTGGATCCGTGATCCGAGGGAAGGTACGGGCGGCCTGCGCTCGGAAATCAATCTGGTGATCTGGCGCAGTTTTCGCAGCCACGGCATCGAGTTCCCGTTCCCGCAGCGCGAGGTACGCATCCTCAACGCGCCGGACATCGGTAGCGCTGCGGCAGCGCGGGGCTGATTGGGCTGATTGCCGGCCCGGAAAAGAAAAAACCCGCGCCGGGGGAGGCGCGGGTGGAAGTACCCATCTGTCGGAGGGATGGGTCAGGGGGAGGTAATCTGTCGGACGTCGCCGGGTTCAGGGTCAGCGGCGGAATTCCTGGATTCTGACCGGTAGCGGCTGCAGGGCCGGGATACCGAGGCGCAGGAAGGACTCACAGCTCGCCGTCGGCCCGAACAGGTAGCGGCACGCCTGTGCCAGAAACTGTTGGCGGATATCCTGGGCCTTGCTGTTCATTTCGCGTCTCCGTTCTTCCTGCGTTGTCGTCATCATGGTTCGCATGGTACGGGGCAACGGAGCGCGCGTCTGTTGCGCTTGCGTAAGGCTTTTGTAACGTTTTGTTACGGGCAATCTGCGGGCGGGGCCGGTTTTCAAGCCTCCCGCCCTGTGCTGGCCAAGGACTGGCCGGGGGTCAGGTGCGGCGTGCGGGCTGGGCGGGCCAGCTCAGCGTGAAGCGGGCGCCCCCGAGCGGGGAAGCGTGCGCGGTGGCGGTACCGCCGTGCAGTTCGAGGACGAGGCGGGCGATGGCGAGGCCGAGGCCGAGTCCGCCGGTCGTGCGGTCGCGCGAGCGGTCGAGGCGGGTGAAGGCGGTGAAGACGTTCTCGCGCTCGGCTTCCGGGATGCCGATGCCGTCGTCGTCGACGTGGATGCGGACGAGGCCGTCGCGCACCTCGGCACTGACCGCGATACGCGACTGCGCGTACTTGATCGCGTTGCGCAGCAGGTTGCGCACGGCGAAGGGCATGCTCTTGCGGTCGAGCGCCACGGAAAGGTCGTCCGGCAGGGCGGTGGTGTCGAGGTCGATGGCCAGTTTTCCACCGAGGATGCGGACGTCCTCGACCTGCTCTGAAAGCCAGGGGCCGAACCCGGTCGGCGACAGCTGAAGTTCCGGTTGTTCGCGCTCGAAGCGGGCGTAAGTGAGGCTGGAGTCGATCAGGTTGTCGAGTTCGTCGAGATCGGCCTCCATCATTCGCCAGAGGCGTTCGCGTTCTTCGCGCACGTCGGCTTCGGCGAGCATTTCCAGCGCGAAGCGCATGCGCGCGATCGGCGTCCGCAGTTCGTGCGAGATGGCGCTGGAGAGTTCCTTCTGTGTCGCGATCAGGCGCTGCACGCGTTCGGCCATCGCGTTCAATGTCTCGGCGAGCAGTTCGAAGGAAGTGTTGTTGACCGCCGGTGCGCGTGCCGCGAAATCACCTTCGCCGAAGGCGCGGGCGGTCTGCCGCAGTGCTTCGAGGTCGCGCCAGACCGGTCGCACCCAGAGCCAGACGGCGATGGCGAGGAAGAAGCTGATCAGGCCCCAGGTGAGGATGCGGATGCGCATCTCGAGCGTGAAGAAGCGCCGGTTGTCGGGGTCGCGCTCGGGCGAGAGCGGGCCGATGACCAGTACCTGCGCCGTCGTTTTCAGTCGGTGATAGACGATTTCGCCGTCCGGGCTGACGGCGAGTTCGCCGGCGTCGAGCAGGTTCGACTGTGCCGGCGGCAGCAGGATTTCGTCACGCTCGGCGATGCGCAGGCGATAGTTGAAGCGCTCGCCGATGGTCTTGATGCGCTTGCCCCAGTCGCTGCGTCGATGCCGGAAGAGATCGTCCTCGATCATCGCCACGGTGCCCTGCATGAAGCGCGCCGTGTAGTCGTATGAGATGTCGCGCAGGGCGGTGGTGATGACGAAATCGGCGACGACGGCGATCGCGATGAACGACCCCATCGTCAGCAGGTAGAAGTTGAAGAACAGCCGCGACAGACGGTAGCGGCCTGTCGGCAGGCTGAATCGCCGCTTCTGCGGGGCGGGTGTCCCGGCGCTACTGCCAGTCATGGCGCGAGAAGAGGTAGCCCTTGCCGCGCACTGTCTTGATCCGTGTCGGATTGTCCGGATCGTCGTTGAGCTTCTTCCGCAGGCGCGAAATGCGGGCATCGATCGAGCGGTCGAGGCCGTCGAAGCCGATGCCGCGCAACTGCTGCAGCAGGTCGTCGCGCGAGAGGATGCTGCCGGCGTGGCGGGCAAGCAGCCAGAGCAGGTCGAACTCGGCGGTCGTCAGGTCGATCTGCTCGCCGGCGAGCATGGCGCTGCGCGTCTGCTGGCTGATGCTGAAGTTGCCGAAGGTGAGCGAATCCATTGCCGCGCCCCCTTCGCCTGCGTCGTCGGCAGGGCCGGCCCGGCGCAACAGCGCCTTGATACGGGCGAGCAGCACGCGCGGCGGTACCGGCTTGGTGATGTAGTCGTCGGCGCCGAGTTCGAGGCCGAGGATCTGGTCGATGTCCTCGTCGCGGGCGGTCAGCATCAGGATGATGCCTTCGTACTTGGGGCGGACGGCGCGGCAGACCGCGAAGCCGTCCTGGCCGGGCAGCATGATGTCGAGTACGACGAGGTCGGGGCGTGATTCGAGGATGCGCGCTTCGGCGGTGTCGCCGCGGCCCTCGATGTCGACCACGAAATCGTTCTTCTTCAGGTACTCGGCCGTCAGTTCGGCGAGGCGTTCGTCGTCTTCGACGAGGAGGATGCGTGGATTCATGGCGCAATCATAACGCCCGCCCGGCGTCGGGGCCAAATGAGGTTGTCCGGAACCGGCCGCCGGCGGCGTTGCTGCGTCCTTGCAGCTGAAAAAACAAAGGCGCCTGTGGTCAGGCGCCTTCGGAAAAATGGCGGAGTGGACGGGACTCGAACCCGCGACCTCC
>JAKJEY010000007.1 GCA_022705165.1 Pseudomonadota bacterium | reverse complement strand
AGGCGGCGCTGGGCGTGTCGCCCCCCCATTTCCTCGCCCGCCGCTGCGCGCATGGCTTTGGCCGACAGCGCGTGGTGGTCACCGAAGTGTTTGCCGCTGGTATCGCATCGCTGCGATTTGCTGCAAGATAGGCATTTGTTTGGCATATTCCGGACAGCTGGGATGCCTGTCCGCTATCGGCCAGAAGCAGACGTCTTTCCGATTTCAATACCTACATAGACATAGATCGAAACCTGTTAGACATGAGCACCACAGATAATGCGGATAAACACCGGAGCATTTGGTATCGCTATTTTGTGGAGCCAAAGGCGTACGCTAGGGATGCTACGGCTATCAGTCGCAACATTCTCAATGTTGGTCTAGCGTCGTTGATTGTCGGGCTATTTGCCTATGGCCCGCACACGACGCAATATGAACTTGCTTTTCGCGACTTCACAAATGACTACCTCGAATCTCTATCAACGCGCTCGGGAAACTACAGCTTTGTCACTGGAGGGAAAAGCTCTACTCCCAGAGCTTGTGTTGTCGAATCGGCCACGGGAAAGGAGTTGGCGTGTTCGAGCGGGCCGCTCGTTTCCCATCCAATGAATGCAGAAGCCGAGACTGCCGTCGCATGGATCGATCCTCAATATGGCGTAGTACGAATGACTCTAGGGGATCTTGAAATCGTTGCGCCGAATGCAATTCAAACCAGATTGCGCAATGGCATCATGATTTTTTTGGGGCTGATTTGCGTTTTTCTGGCATGCCTGACGATAGCAATCTATCGCCAGGTATCTCTGGTTTCGGCCTATCAGAAAGTGACTAGGTAACGCCCGCTTTGGGTTGCGGATTCAACCGGTGGATGCAACAGCTTGGTAAAACCGCTGTGCGGGTGTTTCGTAGTTTAGAGTTTTTCTGGGACGCTCGTTCAGCCGTTTCGCAATCGCGTTGAGCTTGGCCTGTGAGTAGGGCGTCAGGTCGATACCTTTCGGCAAGTACTGCCGTACCAGACCATTCGTGTTCTCATTCGACCCGCGCTGCCAAGGGCTTTGCGGATCGCAGAAGAACACCTTGATGTCGGTAGCTAGCGTGAATTGCTTGTGATCGGCCAGCTCCTTGCCTCGGTCCCATGTCAGCGACTTGTAGAGTTCCTGTGGCAGTTTTCTGGCGTGTTTGATCAAGGCTTTGACCACGGTCTCGGTGTCTTTCCCGGCAACCTTCACCAGCATCAGATAGCGTGTCTGTCGCTCGACCAAGGTGGCAATCTGGCTGTTCCCCCTTCCGAAGAGCAGGTCACCTTCCCAGTGACCCGGAACTGCACGGTCTTCAGCCGTGGCCGGACGCTCGCTGATCGAAACTGCATCGACAATCCGACCATGGTTGTCGGTCTTCTGTGTGTGGTGCCGGGAGCGTCGCATGGCGCGCGTACGCCGCAGGTGCGCCAGCAGTTCCGACTTCAGGGCACCTCGCGCCTGAATGTAGAGGGTACGGTAGATGGTCTCGTGTGACACCTGATAGTCCTCGTTGCCGGAGTAGGCACTCTTGAGCCAACCTGCGACCTGCTCCGGTGACCATTGCCGCTTGAGCTTGTCCGCGACCAGGGAGGCCAAGTGTCGATTCTCTGCCAGTTTGCAGGGTTTTGGGCGCAATGCTCGATCCCAGGCCGCCTGTTCGGCTTGGCTGGCTCGATACCCGGACTCCCCACCATTGCGATTGATTTCCCGGCTGATCGTGGATGGGGCGCGCCTCAATAGGCTTGCAATCGAGCGGATGGAGTGCCCGGCCACTAACCCTCTGGATATCTCTTCCCGTTCTGCCAGTGAAAGCGCTCGCTGCGATCGACAGCGGGGACGTGGCTGGATGCCTCCCGTTCTGGCCAGAATGCCCTGGATCGATGTGTGGTTACGATCAAATAGCTGGGCGATCTGTTGGAGCGATTCGCCTTTTCGCCAGCGCTCCCACATCAGGGCCTTCTGGCTTTCCGTGTAGTGAATCCGGGGACGGTATTTCATCTGCAACACTCCTTCTGCTTACGCAGTCTTTAGTGTGTTGCATCCACCGGTTGAATCCGCAACCCAAAGCAGAAGTTGCTTGTTCGACTCAGTGTCGAGGCACTAAGCCACTAAATTAGTGAGCCCCGAGGTTCCGTACGTTTAGCCGTTGAGCCAAATAGCTTCTAAGTTCGTGCGCTTTGGGATGATCAAATACGCCGTCATCCGTGACAAAGGTGTCGCTTGGGCCGAATGTTGCAATTGCTATCGAGCCATTTCGCCCTGTCAGCTTGACCGTTACTGTTCCTAAGCGAGCGACGCCCTCGGACAGCGCAACCTCAAAGCTATCCAAATCGAAGTCGACAAATTTCCTAAAAGGATTGTGGGCGAAATACTGACGAACAGTCTTGCTGCAAAAATCAAACTGCGTATGCGAAACCTTCGTGACAAGGTGAAACACTACCGCCATGCTAATCAGGGTCATGCCAGCGTAGCCCAGATAACTGATGTAAGGCACAGAGTTGCCGACTGCCATAAAAACAAAAATTGCTAGCGGAGCAGCAATCGATACGCAGCGATAGAGCTTTTCTTGCCCCGACAACTTGGACATCGGAAGTTCAAGAACATCCTGATTCTGATCAGTGCGCATCAACAGTTTTGAGTGTGAAATGTACGTCACTATTTTTGTGACTCAAAGGCCATTAAATTGGCCGCTTCTGGCCGAAAGCGGATGTTATCAGCATAACCATCACGCAGCAGATTCCATCATTCCCGTTCGAACTGCCTGCCTCACCGTCCGCGCCAGCGCTTCTCCACGCCCACCACCATCGCCGCCAGCAACCCGCAGGCGGCAATGGCCACCCACTCCGCCACACCGATCGGCGCCGTACCGAAAACGCGGTTCATCGTCGGCAGGTAGGTCATCAGCAGTTGCAGGCCGAGCATGAGTCCGCTGCCGACCCATACCCACGGGTTTGAGAAGAGGCCGACGGCGACGAAGGAGCGCGTCAGCGAGCGGCAGTTGAAGAGGTAGCAGGTCTCGACGACGACGAAGACGTTCACCGCCACCGTGCGCGCCTCGGCCAGGGTATGGCCCTGGCGCAACTCGTTGAGGAACAGCCCGTAGGCACCGAGCAGCAGCAGCACGCTCACCAGCACGATGCGGCCGATCAGCAGCCGGTCGAGGATGGGCGCCTGCGGTGGCCGCGGCGGACGGTGCATCAGCCCCTTCTCGACAGGCTCGAAGGCGAGCATGAGGCCGAGCAGCACGGCGGTGGTCATGTTGATCCACAGGATCTGCAGCGGTGTGATCGGCAGCGTCGCGCCGGCGAGGATGGCGGCGACGATGACCAGGCCCTCGCCGAAGTTGGTCGGCAGCGTCCAGGTGATGAACTTGACCAGGTTGTCGTAGACGCCGCGCCCTTCCTCGACCGCCGCCTCGATGCTGGCGAAATTGTCGTCGGTGAGCACCATCGCCGCCGACTCGCGTGCCACGTCGGTGCCGGCCAGCCCCATGGCGACGCCGATGTCGGCCGACTTCAGCGCCGGCGCGTCGTTCACGCCATCGCCGGTCATCGCCACCACCTCGCCGTTACGCTGCAGGGCCTGCACCAGCCGCAGCTTCTGCTCCGGCTCGACGCGGGCAAAGACGTCGACCTCGTGCGCCGCCTTTGCCAGCGCCGCGTCGTCGAGCGCGGCCAGTTCGCGGCCGGTGAGCACGCGCGCGCCCTCGCCGGCGATGCCGAGCTGGCGCGCGATGGCTTCGGCGGTGACGGCGTGGTCGCCGGTGATCATCTTCACGCGCACGCCGGCCGCGTGGCAGGCCTTCACGGCGCCGATGGCGCGCGGCCGTGGCGGGTCGATCATGCCGACGAGGCCGATGAACACCAGCCCTGTTGCAAGCGCCGCGTGCGACAGTTCGTCGCCGCCGACGCGACGCGCGAAGGCGAGTACGCGATAGCCGTGCGCCGCCAGCGCCTCGGCCTGGCGTTCGACGGTGGCGGCATCGAACGGCAGTTCGCGGCCGTCCGCCGCCAGCATCGTCGTGCAGCGCGGCAGCAGGCGCTCGACGGCGCCTTTCGCATAGACCATCGGCACGCCCTCGATCTCGTGCAGCGTGGCCATGTACTGCACGACCGAATCGAAGGGCAGAACGTCGCGGCGCGGGAAGAGGGCCTGCAGCGTGCGCTCGTCGAGCCCGGCCTTGCGCGCGACGACCAGCAGCGCGCCCTCGGTCGGATCGCCGGCGATCTGCCAGCGTCCTTCCCTGCGCGACAGCCCCGCATCGTTGCAGAGCACGCCGGCGAGCAGCAGCTCGCGCAGCGCACCGTCGATCGCCGGCGGGAAATCCTTCTCGCCGATCACCCCTTCCGGGGCATAGCCGCTGCCGCTCACCGCGTGGAGGTCGCCGCCGGCCCACAGCGCGCGCACCGTCATCTCGTTCTCGGTCAGCGTGCCGGTCTTGTCGGAGCAGATCACCGTCGTGCTGCCGAGCGCCTCGACGGCCGGCAGCTTGCGGATGATCGCGCGCCGCTTCGCCATGCGCGAGACGCCGATGGCGAGCGTGATCGTCACCGCCGCCGGCAGGCCTTCCGGAATGGCGCCGACGGCGAGTGCCACCGCCGCCATGAACATGTCGAAAGGCGCCTCGCCACGCATGAGGCCGACGCCGAAGGTGAGCAGCGCCAGCCCGCCGATGACCAGAAGCAGCCAGTTCGAGAAGGCCGCCATCTTCCGGGTCAGTGGCGTCTGCAGATCGGGCGCGGCGGCGATCAGGCGCGAGATGCGGCCGGTCTCGGTGGCGAGACCGGTGGCAGCGACGACACCGGTGGCCTGGCCGCTGACCACCAGCGTGCCGGCGTAGGCCATGTTGCCGCGGTCGGCGAGCAGCGTGTCCTGCGGCAGCACGCCAGTGTGCTTCTCGACGGCGGTCGATTCGCCGGTGAGAGAGGCTTCCATCGCCTGCAGGCCGTGTGCCTCGACCAGACGCAGGTCGGCCGGCACGCGATCGCCGGCGGCCAGCAGAACGGTATCGCCCGGCACCAGCACGTGCGCGCCAAGCCGCTGCCGGTCGCCGCCGCGCAGCACCATCGTCTCGGCGGCGAGCGATTTCGCCAGTGCCGCCAGTGCCGCCTCGGCCTTGCCTTCCTGCACGTAGCCGATCACGGCATTGACGATGACGACACCGAAGATCACGCCGGCATCGACCCATTCGCCGAGGAAGGCGGTGACGGTACCGGCGGCGATCAGCACCAGTACCAGCGGCTGCACCAGCTGCTCGACGAAGCGCACGAGGGCCGGCTTGCCCGGCGTTTCCGGCAGGCGGTTCTCGCCGTGCCGGCGCAGCCGCGCGGCAGCCTCGTCATCGCTGAGGCCGGCGACCGGGTCGGCGCCGAGGCCGAGCACCGCCTCCTCGACCGAGCGGGCGTGCCAGCAGCCGCCTTCGCCTGAACTTTCGCCCGGTGGCATCGCGGCCATCGCCCTACTCCGGCTGCTGCGAATCGAGGGTGATCGTCACCGGCCCGTCATTGACCAGCGCCACCTGCATGTCGGCACCGAAGACACCGGTCGGCACCGGCTGGCCGAGCGCCGTCGCGAGCTTCTGCACGAAGCGCACGAACAGCGGCTCGGATACTTCGCCACGTGCAGCGCGACTCCACGAAGGGCGGTTGCCCTTCTTCGTCGAGGCGTAGAGCGTGAATTGCGAAACGGCGAGAATGCGGCCGGCGGCCTGCTGCACGTCGAGGTTCATCACGCCCTCGGCATCGGCGAAGATGCGCAGTTTGACAATCTTCTGCACCATCCAGTCGAGGTCGGCTTCACTTTCCTCGGCACAGAAACCGGCCAGCACGAGCAGGCCGTGGCCGATGCGACCGGTGACTTCGCCGGCGACGCTGACCGACGCTTCGCGGACACGCTGGATCACGACACGCATGTCGGCACCTCAGGGATGCGGATGGAAGATAGCGCCGGAGACGACGCCGCGCAAGGTATGCGTCAGCGTCACGCTCCAGATCGCCGCCAGCAGCAGCCAACAGAAGACGCCGACGGTATCGACGGCGACGATGCCGGTCAGCGGCGAGAGGCGCAGGCTGGCCGCCACGAAGGCGCCAAGCGGGAAGGTGAAGCCCCACCAGGAAAGCGCGAAGGGCATCTGCCCGGCACGGCGCGCCGCCAGCGTCAGCAGCGAGGCCATGACCAGCCACCAGACGCCGAAGCCCCACAGCATGAGCGAGAGGAAGAGGAAGGGGGCATGCGGCACTTCGAAGGGCAACTGGTCGAGCACGTTGAGCAGGCTGACCGGAATGACGCCGAGCGGCGCCAGGTGGATCCAGGCGGTGGGCGTCAGCATGCCGACGGCCGGCTTGGCCAGCAGCTTTCTTTGCAGCGTCAGGCCGAGCAGGCCGAGATACATCATGATGCCGGCACCGAGACCGAGCAGGTTCAGCAGCAGCGCCAGCTCGCGCACGGCGCCCTCCTGCAGTTCGAGCAGCGGCCCGCCGGCGACGGGAATGACGACGAGGCCGACGGCCGGGATGAATTTTGCAGGCGTCACGTGCTCCAGCCCGACGTGTTCGCCGCGGAACATGTGGAAGAGCACGGCGAAGCTGAACACGAAGACGAGCACTGCGCCGCCCCACCAGAAGGCCAGCGCCAGCGTCGCGTTGGCGCCGATGGCGAGGAACTGCGCGGCGATGACCAGCATGGCGATGGCAAAGGTGGGATAGAAGCTGGCCTGCACCGGATGGCGCAGCGTGTTCATCGCCGCCTCGCGGAAGCGCAGCCAGCGCAGCAGCCAGGGCACCGCCAGAACGGCGAAGAGGAAGACGTTGAAAACATGCAGCCCGTAGGCCACCGGCGACAGGAAAGGCCAGCGTCCCGAGAGCGAATGCGTGGTCAGCGCCAGCACGCCACTCCCCATGACGGCAGCGAACCAGCCGGGCGCGAAGCTGCGGGTGATGTCGGCGAAGGAGGGAAAGGCACTGGGCGGCGATGACATGGTCGAGCCAGGTAAATAAGACAATTCTGATTATCGCCCAAAAAGCAGCACCGTCAGCCGTTCGCTTTCATCGCCGGGGTGGCTGGCGCTCGTCTTCATTCGCCGGGCGTCGGGAACGGACGGCTCGCATTTTCCTGACGGTTACGCAGTCTGTCGCGTTACCGAAGGCAGTTAGAATGACCGCGTCGTTTTACTGAGGAGATTTTCCATGCGCGCATCGGTTGAAGAACGTCAGGCACTCAGCGTCTCGGGCTGGCTGGCCCTGCCCGTCTGGTTGCTGCTCCTGCTCTGGGCCGTCTGGCCCTTCATCGGGTTGTTCGCCTGGAACCTGGGTGTCGCCCTGCCCTTCCCGCATGCGCCATCGGTCATCAACATCCTGGCGATCCCGCTGCTGATCTTCCTCGCCAAAGGTTTCGGCATCCTGCAGCCGAACATCGCGGCGGTGTTCACCTTCTTCGGCCGCTACTCCGGCACCCGGCGCAGCGACGGCTTCTACTGGGTCAACCCGTTCTACCAGCGCACCCGGATTTCGTTGCGCGCGCACAACCTCAATACGCCGACGCTGAAGGTGAACGACCGCGCCGGCAATCCGGTCGAGGTTGCCGCCGTCGTCGTCTGGCGCGTTTCGGACACCGCACGCGCCGCCTTCGATGTCGAGGACTACGGCACCTACATCGTGATCCAGGCCGAATCGGCCGTGCGTGCCGTGGTCAGCGCCCGCTGGTACGACGGCGACGAGCACGGCCGGAACTCGCTGCGCGGCGACATGGATGCGGTCGCCGAGCTGCTGGCGACGACCATCCAGGAACACGTGGCGCTCGCCGGGCTGGAAGTCGTCGAGGCCCGCATCTCGCACCTCGCCTACGCGCCCGAGATCGCCAGCGCGATGCTGCGCCGGCAGCAGGCCGAGGCGGTCGTCGCGGCCCGCACGCGCATCGTCGATGGCGCGGTGGGGATGGTCAAGCTGGGTATCGAGCAGCTCGAAGCCGCCGGCGTCGTGCAGCTCTCGGCCGCCGATCGCGTCAAGCTGGTGACCAACCTGATGACGGTACTGGTCTCGGAAAGCGAGACGCATCCGGTGCTGTCGGTGGGCAAGGAATAGATGGTGAAAAAGGGGGAAAGGCCGCTGCCACTGCCGCCCCTGTTTTTCGTTGTGTCGATCAGTGCCTCGCTGTTGCTGGCGGCAGGCCTGGTCGGCCTATTCGCGCCACAGGTGTCATCGCTGCTGGCGGATCGCCCGATTGCCTTCGCCTGCATTGGCGCGGGGGGCGTACTGGAGTTGTGGGCGATGGTTCAACTGTCTGGCGTTGCCCGGAAAACCAGTCGCTGAAATAGGACTTGCGGGTAACGCGAGCGGATCAAGTTCGCATCGGAAGAGACGTACCCGCGGCGACCGCCTCACCCACCCGCCATCTGCCTTGCCAGGCCCAGCCTGGCCGAACGCTCCATCTTCTGCACGAAGGAGGGGAAATCCAGCCCGAAGCGGGCACGCAGTTCCCGGGCGTGGTTGTGCAGCCAGCGCCAGCGCGGCTCGAAATGACGCTCCCTGAACGCCAGCAAGACATGGTTTCCGTCGTCCGGTACGGGGATGATCAGCACCTGGTCGTCAAAAACGTCCATCACCTCGCCGACGAGGCCGGCGTAGCTTGCGCGCTCGCCGGCCAGGTTGATGACCAGCACGCCTTTCGCCGACAGCTTGTCCCACGCCGATTGCAGGAATTCCCGGCAATTGAGTGCCGGGGCAAAACCATGCTCATCGAAGGCGTCGATCAGCAAGGCATCGAGTCCCGGCTCGACCTCGGCGACATAGTCCGCACCGTCGGCCTGCAGGATCTGCAGCAGCGGACCCGGCGGCGGCAGCAGGAAGGCTTCGCCGAAGGCAATCACTTCCGCGCTGATCTCGACCGCGGTAAAGTGCGCCGCCGGCAAATGGCGGCGGCAGAATTTCAACAGCGAGCCGCCGCCCAGGCCGATCAGTGCGATGCGCTCCGGGCGGGGCTGGAAGAGCAAGAAGGCCATCATCTTCTGCGTGTAGCGCAAGGCCAGGTCGTCCGGTGCCGCAAGGCGCATGGCACTCTGCATCAGCCGCACGCTGAAATACAGGTAACGCAACTGGCCGTCGTCAACGACGAAGGGCTTGTCGTAGGTCTGATCGAGCAGGCGGGCGCGCAGCTCACCCCGCTTTGCCGTTGGCGGCTCGAGCATCATCAGCTTGCCGAACTCCGTTTCAAACGGGCTGGTTATTTCGAACCACGGGGCGTTGTTGCTTGTCTTCATCGCGTCATCGGACGAGGATGTCGCCATCGGGAAAAACCGGGCAAAACCGACGAGGAAATTTCATGCGCATCACCAGAACCTTACTGTTCATTGCAACCCTGCTGATCAGCCCTCTTGCTGCGAGCGCCGGCCTGTTCGAGCGGGAAGTCGTCTTCTCCGAAGCCGACATCGCCTCGGCACTGGCCAAAACCAAGCCGCTGCAATTGTCCTACGGCGGGCTGGTTTCTGTCGCGCTGAAAGAGCCGCCGCAGATCCTGCTGGACGGCACGGATGGCCGCGCCCGGGTGACCACCGGCGTCGATGTCGAACTGCAGGGAAAAAGGCCGGTGCGCGTTGAAGCCAGCGGCCGCGCCGGCATTCGCTACGACGACCGGAGCAAGGCCTTCTACCTCGAAAACCCGGTCATCGATTCAGTGACGACGCCCGCACTCCGGCAGGAAGCCAACCCTGCCATTCGCGAAGCGGCCTCGCAACTGATCGCTTCGTACTTCCGCTCGAAGCCTGTCTATGTCCTGCGCGAGGATGGCAGCCCGCAGGAAATCGCCGCCCGCTGGCTGCTCAAATCGGTGCGCATCGAACCGGGGCGGGTGGTCGCGGTGCTGTCGCCGGTCTGATCAGGCCGGCCGCAGCCAGCCGGCGATCTCCTCCCGGCTGGGGATGCGCCCCGAGCATTTGACATCTTCGTCGACCACCAGCGCCGGCGTGCTCATGATCGGGTAGGCCATGATGCTGTCCATGTCGCGCACGTGTTCGAACGTGGCGTCAAGGGCGCATTCGGCAACGACCTCGCGTGCCAGTTGTTCGAGGCGCTGGCATTTCGCGCAACCCGTTCCGAGAATCTTGATCAGCATGCCAGTTTCCTTTCGATGAAATGCAGGGCGGCAAGCAGCAACCCGACGAAGCCGCCAACCACCAGCAGCAGAACGGCGACGGGCGTGCCATCGACCCAGGCGCCGTAGGTCAGGCCGGCGGCAGTGGAGAACAGCGCGACGAGGCCGACGTAAGTCCAGGCCTTGAGCTTGCCGACAATGGCGGCGGTGATGAGGATGCTCTGCAGCGACAGCTCCGGGTCGGCCATCAGGTAGGCGATCAGCGGGCCCGGGTGCATGCCGAGCGAGAGGAACATCTTGGCGATCGGCACTTCGACCAGCGTGGGGAAATACATGAAGACGCCGAAGACGACCCCGGCGAGATTGGCGAGTACCGTGTTGCTGCCCGCGAGCATCTGGATCCAGGACGGCTGGATGAAGATGCGGATGACGCCGACGAGAAACACGCCCACCACCAGCAGCGGGAAGATCATCTTCACGAAGCGCCAGGTTTCCCACAGCCATTGCTGCATGTCCCACGCGTCGAAGCGGCGGGCCTGCGGCAGTAGTGCCAGGCAGAGCAGCGGCACGGCCAGCGTACGACCAGTGATCGTCAGCGTCAGCCCGCCATCGCTGACGCGCAGGCCGAAGGCGGCGAAGACCAGGGTCAATACCGTCAGCGTCAGGGCCAGCCAGGTGAGTCCGCCGACACGGGCATCGACCTGCCCGAGGCCACGCCAGCCCGCCGCACCGATGGAAAAAAGCAGCGCGATCAACAGCACGCCCTGCACTGACAGGGCTTCAGCACCGACGGCCTCATTGGCTGGCACCCAGCGGTCAAGCGAGGCCTGTACGGCAGCCGCATCGGGCGCAGCAAACGTGTGCTGCCAGAGCGGCGCGGTGAGCAGATCGACCTTGAGCGTGCCGGCAATCAGCAGCGCCACCAGTGTTGCGACGAACAGCAGCGTCTTGGGCGGTACGCGGCTATCCCCCACGAAGGCGCGGGCATCGCCCTGTCGTGCCGCTTCGCTCCTGCGGAAGAGGATGGCCATGATCATGCCGATGCCGATACCGAAGGACAGCGCCAGCACGATGCGGGCAATGGCGATGTCGGCGCCGAGGGCGACACCGGTGTAGGACAGCGCGAGGATGTTGGCGGCCGGGGCGAAGAAAAGGAAGGTGATGGCTGGCCCCAGCCCCGCCCCTTTCTTGTAGATGCCGGCGAACAGTGGCTGCACGGTGCAGGAGCACACCGCGAGCAGGCTGCCGGCACCTGCGGCGGCCGGATAGGCCACCCACTTCGGCGCCTCGGGGCCGAGGAAGCGCGTGATCGAGGCCTGCGGTACCAGCGCCGAGAGCGCACCGGCGATGAAGAACGCCGGCACCAGGCAGAGCAGGACATGCGCCGCAAGATAGGAAGCCAGGCTGGCAGCGCCACTCTGCAGGGCAGCGATCAGGATATCCATCACGCGCTTTCGTACCAGCCCTTGCTGGCGTTGACGATTTTCACCACGAGCAGCATCACCGGCACCTCGATCAGCACGCCGACGACAGTGGCGAGCGCAGCGCCCGATTCGAAGCCGAACAGCGAGATCGCCGCAGCCACCGCCAGCTCGAAGAAGTTGGAGGCACCGATCAGCGCCGACGGGCAGGCGATGGCGTGCTTCTCGCCCGCGGCACGGTTGAGCCAGTAGGCAAGCGCCGAAGTGAACAGCACCTGGATCAGGATCGGCACCGCCAGCAGCGCGATGACCAGCGGCTGCTTGATGATCGCCTCACCCTGGAAGGCGAAGAGCAGCACCAGCGTCGCGAGCAGCGCCGTGATCGACCACGGGCCGATCTTCGCCATCGTCGCCTCGAAGTGCGCCTGGCCCTTCTTCAGCAGCGCCTTGCGCCAGACCTGCGCGAGGATCACCGGGATGACGATGTAGAGCACGACGGAGACGAGCAGCGTGTCCCAGGGCACGACGATGGCAGAAAGCCCGAGCAGGAAGGCCACCAACGGCGCGAAGGCGACGACCATGATGGCGTCGTTCACCGCCACCTGCGACAGCGTGAACAGCGGGTCGCCATTGGAGAGGCGGCTCCATACGAAGACCATCGCCGTGCACGGCGCAGCGGCGAGCAGGATGAGGCCGGCAACGTAGCTGTCGAGCTGTTCGGCCGGCAGGTACGGCGCGAACAGCTGGCGTACGAACAGCCAGCCGAGGAAGGCCATCGAAAAGGGTTTCACCAGCCAGTTCACGAACAGCGTGACGGCGATGCCGCGCACGTGCTGCCTGACTTCATGCAGCGCGCCAAAATCGACCTTGACCAGCATCGGGATGATCATCACCCAGATGAGCAGACCGACCGGCAGGTTGACCTGCGCCACTTCCATGCGGCCGACGGCCTGGAAGACGCCGGGCAGGATCTGGCCGAACGCGATGCCGGCGACGATGCAGAGAAAGACCCAGACGCTGAGGTAGCGCTCGAAGACGCTCATCGGGGGGGCCGTCGAATGCTTGATGGCGACTTCACATTGGGCACTCATGCCGCAGCCTCATGAATTTGCCGTGCGGCGGCCTTGACCTCATCCGTCGACATCGTCTCCAGCGGCAGCGCGAGGAAAGCCTTGATGCGCTGCTCCAGTTGTCCGTAGGCGAACTCGAACGCTTCACGCCGCGCCGCCAGCGGCTCGACATGTGCCGGGTCGGGAATGCCCCAATGCGCGGTGGTCGGGTGGCCGGGCCAGATCGGGCAGGCTTCGCCGGCGGCGCTGGCGCAGACGGTGAAGATGAAGTCGATTTCCGGTGCGCCAGGCGCGGCGAACTCATCCCAGGATTTGCTCCGCGCCTCCGGCAACGGGACGCCATGTTTTTCCAGCGTTTCAAGTGCGACCGGATTGACCTTTCCGCTCGGCTGGCTGCCGGCCGAGAAGGCGCGCACTCGCCCCGCCCCGAGATGATTGAACAGCGCCTCGCCGAGGATGGAGCGGGCGGAATTGCCGGTGCACAGCACCAGCACGTTGAATGCTCGGCTCATCTCAGGCGCGCTTTCGTTTGGGTGTTGCGAGCGTCACCGGCGAGCAATCCGCCCCACCGCAGCAGTTTTCGGAGAGGAAACCGACGAGGCCGTGCATCGCCGCGAAATCGGCGCTGCAGTGGATGAAGCGGCCTTCCTGCCGGGTACTGACGAGGCCGGCATTGGCCAGCGTCTTCAGGTGGAAGGAGAGCGTCGCCGGCGGCACGCCGAGCGCTTCGCCGATGGCGCCGACAGTCAGCCCGGCAGGGCCGGCCTCGATCAGCAGGCGCCAGGCAGCGAGGCGGGTCTCCTGCGCCAGCGCGGCGAGTTGATTGACGACATTTCTGGTTTCCATATTTCCAATTATATCGAAATCTAGTGGTCGACGAATTCGCGACCGAAACCCGCTTGTCAGCCAGCGATCTATTTTTCCGGCGGCCGGGGATCCAGCGAGGCCTGGTAGAAATCACGCAGGGAGGAATAGCGTTCCGCGCGAACGGCACGAACGCTGGCCATCGCATTTTCGACCGGCACGCCGAACTGCACCAGCGCTTCGGCGGCGATCATCAGGCTGCCTTCAAGAACCTCGGGAATGACCTCGGTCGCTCCCGCCGCCTTCAGCCTGGCCACATCGGTATCGTCGGCCACGCGGACGACGATGGGGATGTTCTCACGCGCCTGACGGACGAGCCGGATTACCCGCTCCGCCGAGTGCGCATCGGGATAAGTGACGACCACACCTCTAGCCCGTGCCACGCCCGCAGCCTTGAGCACTTCGCTGCGATCGGCATTGCCGAAGACGACGACGCCGTGCTCGGGTGGGTGACAGCGGACCCGGTGCGGGTTCAGATCGAGTGCCACGAAGGGAATGCCTTCGGACGACAGGAACTGGGCAACGCGCTCGCCGGTGCGACCGTAACCGCAGACGATGACGTGGTTCTCCATGGAAAACGCGCCGACGGCAATGTCGTGCAGCGTCTTGGCCTTGTGCGCCCAGTCGCCACGCACCATCTGCCCCGAGAAGCGGGTCGCCCACTCGATCAGGAAGGGCGCCACGAACATGGAGATGAGCATGGCCGACAAGGTCAGCTGGAACACATCCTGTCCGATCAGTTTCAGGGTGAAGCCGAGCTGGATCAGCACCAGGCCGAACTCACCGGCCTGGGCCAGCTGCGCCGCCGTGCGCAGGCAGACGTCGAGCCGGCTGCGCGACAGTGCCGCCACGAGCAGGACCACCAGGCCCTTCCCTGCGACGAGGAGGAAGACGGCCAGTACCAGCAGGGGGAGATGGGTCAGTACGTACATGACGTCGAGCATCATGCCGACGGTGACGAAGAACAGTCCGAGCAGGATGTCGCGGAAGGGCCGGACGTCGGACTCGACCTGATGGCGATACATCGTCTCCGAGATCAGCATGCCGCCGATGAAGGCGCCCAGTGCCAGCGACAGTCCCGCGGCGTGCGTGGCATAGCTGAGCACAAAGACGATCCACAGCGTCGTCAGGACGAACAGCTCCTCCGAATGGCGGTGCGCGACAGCGTCGAGCAGCGCCTTCATCGGTCGTTTGGCCAGCCCGATGAGGAGCAGCAGGACAACGACCGTCTGCGCCGCTGCGATGAGCATCGACTGGGCCAGATCGGTCTGCGGGCGGGCCAGCGCCGGGAACAGGATCAGGCACGGAACGACGGCGATATCCTGAAACAGCAGGACGCCCATGGTCTGCCGACC
Organism: Pseudomonadota bacterium; assembly: GCA_022705165.1. GTDB lineage: Bacteria > Pseudomonadota > Gammaproteobacteria > Burkholderiales > Rhodocyclaceae > Proximibacter. The sequence continues at coordinate 17,152 of JAKJEY010000007.1, read as the reverse complement.
GGAGCGCGAATGCAGTTCGAAGCGCTCGGAAAGGATGCGGGCAACGATTGCGGTCGACGACATGCTCACCGCAAGGCCGACGACCAGCCCGGCCTCCCAGCGTTGCCCATAGCCGTACAGGGCGACCAGCGTCGTCGCGCACGCGGTCAGCAATACCTGGGCGCCGCCGAAGCCGAATACGAGGGCCTTCATGGCGCGCAGGCGGGCGAGGCTGAATTCGAGACCGATCGAGAACATCAGGAAGACGACGCCGAATTCGGCGAAGGCCCCGACTTCCTCGGACTCGGCGAGGACCTTGAAACCGTGCGGCCCGAGGGCGATGCCGATGATGAGGTACGCAAGCAGTGACGGCAGTCGCAGACGGCGGGTCAGGAAGACCGCGCCGGTGGCAAAGGTCAGCAGCAGCAGAACCGCCAGGATATTGATGTCTTGCATCTCGGGTCGTATCAGATCAGAACAGGAGGGCGCCTGTCCGATAACAATGTCTTCGCAATCCTGATTGTCGCTGCAGGATGGACTTCTCGCAAAGGGTGCAGATCAATTGCGGCACGTTCCGGCCCCGGACGCGCGCAAAGAACTAGGCGCCCTCGACCAGCAACAGGTGGACACGGTATGGCCCGTGCGCGCCGAGCACGATGGTCTGTTCGATGTCACCGGTGCGCGACGGCCCGGAGACGAAGTTGACGGCACGCGGCAGGTCCTCGCCGCGCTCGGCTCGCAGCAGTGCAAACGCTTCCTCCATGGCCGGTACGATGCGCGACACCGGCACGACGGCAATGTGCGTTTCCGGCAGCAGGCTGGTCGTCGCGGCCGCTTGTGGACCGGAAGCGAGCATCAGCGTACCGGTCTCGGCGATGGCGCAGAAGCAGCCGGTGATACCCACCGCATCGTCGCCGGTGGCCGCACGCATCTCGACCGCGACACCCGCCGCCGCCCAGGCCAGCCCGGAAAACTGCGGCCAGCAGACGGCCCGCGGCGGCAGGCCGAGGCCGGCGAGATAGCGCGTCACGGCGGCCGGCACGTCACCGATGTCGGTGACGGTTTCGACGGTCGATGACATCGCGGCGGACTTGGCTGTGAAACGCGCGGCGAGATCCTCGCCCACCCCGGGGCGAGGCCCGCACTGCCGCGCCGCCAGCGTCGCACGCGCAGATTCGCGACGGCTTTCGTCGCCGGCCTTGACGCCGAGGTTGGCGCGTACGCGCGCCAGGATGTCTTCACGGGAGTTCATGCGCGATCCTTCATTGGGTCAGCGGCGATGATAGCCCGGCCTGCCGCCTGTCGGGAACCGGGCTTGCCGGATCTGTGGCGCGGGAGAGCGGACGTTGCGGCCAGCGTTATATCCATTCGGATAGACAGCCAACGCCCAAACAGGCACAATGGCCACTCGAAATATCCAAACGAACATAACGAAAATGCAAAGGGAAAACGGAATGCAGCGAATGCAGCGCCTTATTTCTGCCGTGCTGCTTTGCCTGACCACCATGGCAGCACACGCTGGGGATACCCGGATCGCCGTGGCCGCGAATTTCTCGGTACCGGCAAAGCGGATCGCGGAGGCCTTCGAGCGTGCCAGCGGCCATAAGGCAACGCTCGTCACCGGCGCCACCGGCAAGTTCTACGCACAGATCGTGAACGGCGCCCCGTTCGAAGTGCTGCTCGCCGCCGACGATGAAACGCCGGCGAAGCTGGAGAAGGAAGGGCATGCGACCGGCACGCGCTTCACCTACGCCATCGGCCGCCTCGTGCTATGGAGTGCAAGCCCCGGCCTTGTCGACATTGACGGCGCCGTACTGAAGCGTGGCACCTTCCGTCATATCGCCGTCGCCAATCCCAGGCTGGCGCCGTACGGACAGGCGGCGACGGAAACCCTGGCAGCGCTTGGCCTCGCCGAAGCGCTGCGGCCCCGCTTCGTGCTCGGAGAGAACATCGCGCAGACGCACCAGTTCGTCGCTTCCGGCAACGCCGAGCTCGGGTTCGTCGCGCTGGCGCAGGTGGCGAAGGACGGCAGGATCGGCGAAGGCTCTGGATGGATCGTGCCGGCGCAACTGCACCAGCCGATCCGCCAGGACGCCGTGCTGCTGGCGCGCGGCCGTGACAATGCGGCCGCGAAAGCGTTTCTTGAATGGCTGAAGGGCGACGACGCCAGGGCGACGATCCGCGGCTTCGGCTACGACCTGCCCTGACGCCACCATGCCGCTCACTGACGCCGACTTTGCCGCCATCTGGCTGACGCTGAAACTGGCGACGCTGACCACCGCGCTGCTGCTCGTCGCCGGCACGCCGCTCGCGTGGTGGCTGGCGCGCACCGCGGCACGCTGGAAAGGTGCCGTCAGCGCGGTCGTCGCGCTGCCGCTGGTGCTGCCACCAACCGTGCTCGGCTTCTACCTGCTCGTAGCGATGGGGCCTGCCGGCCCGCTCGGCAGGCTGACGCAGGCAGCCGGCCTGGGCACGCTGCCATTCACCTTCGCCGGACTGGTCCTCGCCTCCTGCCTCTATTCGCTGCCCTTCGTCGTACAGCCGCTGCAGAATGCCTTCACGGCAATTCCCGAGCGCCTGCTGGAAGCGGCAGCGACACTGCGCGCATCGCCGCTCGATACCTTCTTCCACGTCGTCGTGCCGCTCGCCCGTCCCGGCTTCCTCACTGCCGCCGTGCTCGGCTTCGCACACACCGTCGGCGAGTTCGGCGTGGTGCTGATGATCGGCGGGAACATCCCGGAGAAGACGCGCGTCGTCTCGGTGCAGATCTACGACCACGTCGAGGCGCTCGAGTACGCGCAGGCGCACTGGCTGGCCGGTGGCATGCTGCTTTTCTCGTTCGTCGTCCTGCTCGCGCTCTACACGCTCAACCCGGCGATGCGGAGGCAGACATGAGCGCGGACGGCATCGACCTCCGCCTGCAACTCACCCGCACGAGCTTCGCGCTCGACGTAGACCTGCGGCTACCGGCGCGCGGCATCAGCGCGATCTTCGGCGCCTCCGGCTCGGGCAAGACGACCCTCCTGCGCACCGTCGCCGGGCTGGAACGATGCGCGCACGGTCGTCTCGATATTGCCGGCGAGGTCTGGCAAGACAGTGCGGCCGGTGTCTTCGTACCGCCGCACCTGCGCCCGCTCGGCTACGTCTTCCAGGACGCTGCACTCTTTCCGCACCTTTCGGTGCGCGACAACCTCGCCTTCGGACGCCGGCGCACAGGAGACACCACGCCACCGGATGCGGCAGCGGTAGTCGCACTGTTGGGCATCGGCCCACTGCTTGATCGCCGTCCGGACCGTCTCTCCGGGGGGGAGCAGCAGCGCGTTGCCATCGCTCGCGCACTGCTCGCGAAGCCGCGTCTGCTGTTGATGGACGAACCGCTCGCCGCACTCGACGAACAACGCAAGGCGGAGTTCCTGCCCTGGCTGGAGAGGCTGCACGACGAGCTGGACATCCCGGTGCTTTATGTCAGCCATGCGCTGCCGGAAGTGGCACGACTGGCTGACCATCTGGTGCTGCTGGAGCAGGGTCGCGTGCGCGCCGAGGGGCCGCTCGCCGAACTGCTGCCGCGGCTCGACCTGCCGCTGTCGCACGGTGAGGAGGCTTTCGTCGTGATCGCGGCAACGGTCGGCGCCTACGATGCCGACTACGCGCTCGCCCGTCTCGACTTCGCCGGGCAGTCGCTCTGGGCTCCCAGCGCGCCGCGCACTCCGGGAGCAGCCGTTCGCGTGCGCATCCAGGCGCGCGATGTCAGCCTGGCGCTGGCGCCCCATGACGATTCAAGCATCCTCAATACGCTTCCCGCGACGATAACGGCGCTGGAGGAGCAACCCCCGGGGCGAGTGCTGGCAGGACTTGATATCGGCGGTACCGCCATGCTCGCGCGCGTGACGAAACGATCGTCGGCATTTCTCGGGCTGACGCGTGGAAAGACGCTTCAGGCGCAGATCAAGAGCGTGGCGCTCCTCGATTGACAGGCGGCAGCGCAAAGCTTGCCGAAACCTTCCTGTCACAGGAATGAAACCGTCGATCTATAAGCTTATTCATAAAGATTCGTCGACACGACGGCGCTTCATTTCTAACCTGCCGACAAATCAAGCGGCCCGGCAGATCGATACCTGCCTGAATGCGCTTTGACGGTTTTCGTCTTTATCAACAGGAGCAAATCCATGACTGCAGTTCAAAAGAAACTGAGCGCGCTGGCCATCGCCGCGGCGTTCGCCGGCAGCGCATTCGCGCAGACCAACGTCACGATCTACGGCGTTGCCGATGCGGGCTTCGTGAATTCGTCGGGCGACCGGGCGAACGGCGCCAAGAATGCCAACTTCAACGGCATCAACTCCGGAATCATGAGCGGTTCGCGCCTCGGCTTCAAGGGCGAGGAGGGCCTCGGCAACGGGCTGAAGGCGGTCTTCCTGCTCGAGTACTCGCTGGGTATTGATGTCAACGGTGGCGTCGGCAGCGCTACCGGTTCCTCAGCGAACAGCCGCCAGTCCTACGTCGGCCTGAGCCATAACCGCTTCGGTACGGTCGCACTGGGCCGCCAGTACGCACCCGGCTACAACGCCGCATCCCGCAACAACCCCTTCGGCGGCTCGACTGCGCAGGCACCGTTGAACCTGCTGACTGCAGCGGCCGGCAACTCGCTGTCCGCCAACGAAGCATCGCGCATCAATAACGCCGTCACGTACGCCTCGCCGGTCTGGAACGGCTTCTCCGCCAATGCCATCTACGGCTTCGCGGAAAACGGCGGCACCACGGCCGACGGCATCAGCCAGGGGAACGGCGGCGTTTTTGGCGCCGGACTCAACTATGCGAACGGGCCGATCAACCTCGATCTCGTCTTCCAGCAGCGCTCCGGCGTCGCCACCAACCCGGTCACCACGTCGCCCGTCACGACCGTCTCCACCCAGGACAACATCAATGAGTGGGCCCTGCTGGGGTCGTATGACTTCAAGGTCGTGAAGGTCTTCGGCTCCTACCAGAGCCAGGATGACAACAATGGCACGTCGGCACGTGAAGGCAGCAACAAGACCTGGCAGGTCGGTGCCAACATTCCGGTATTCGGCAACGGCTCGATCCAGGCCAGCTACGCCAAGCTGAGCTGGGACCGCACTGGCGCCGGGGACAATACCGCCTGGGCGCTTGGCTATCGCCACGCACTCTCGAAGCGCACCACGCTGTACACGACCTACACCCTCGTCGACAACGACAACAATGCGCTGGCCGCTGCGGGCTATCTGTCGCAGACCCGTGCGATCGGCGAGAAGAACGCCACTTTGACGGCCGGTCTGAACCACACGTTCTGATCCACACCAGTAGCCGAAGCAGCAGGCACTGGTTCATAAAAAAAGCCGCCCGGGGTCACCGGGCGGCTTTTTCGTTTTCGGCCTTCGGAAGATCAGCCATCCTTCGGCAAGGGTTTGAGGAGCTTCCTGAACGGCCCGAATTCAGTGGCAACGGCCTGGGCTGCGAGCTGCTCCATCCTTCGATAGCGCTGCAGCACATCAATACCGAAATCGGTGAGTTGCGCACCGCCGCCACCGCTACCGCCGGTGGCCGTGCAAACGAGCGGGGTGACGAACGCTGCATTCACCGCTTCGACCAGCAGCCACGCGCGACGGTACGACATGCCCATCTCGCGTGCGGCAGCGGATATGGAACCGCTCCGGCCAATCGCCTCCAGCAGCTCGGCGCGACCGGGTCCGATCGCGATGCTGGCACCGAGCAATACCCGCAGGCGGGGTCCGGATGCTGCCTTGTGTCGCGGTTTTTTCGGCATACGGCGCGTTCCCGTGCGATCAAACCACGCAATTGCGCGGCTCACCGCGCGCGAAGGCTTCGATATTGTCGATCAGCTGGTCGGCGAGGGCCTGCATCGCCGGCCGGCTCGCCCATGCGACGTGCGGTGTCAGCAGGAAATTGGGCAGGGCCAGCAGTTCGGGCGCCAGCAGCGGGTTACCTTCGCGTGGCGGCTCCTTCGTGAGCACATCGAAACCGGCACCGGCAATCCAGCCTTCCCGCAGCGCAGCGACCAGCGCCGCTTCATCGACGAGGCCGCCGCGCGCGGTATTGATGAGCAACGCCGAGGATTTCATTGCGCGCAGTTCGGTGGCACCGATCAGGCCTTGCGTTTCGGGTGTCAGCGGGCAGTGCAGCGAAACCACGTCAGCCGCCGCCAAGGCTTCGGCGAACGGCGTGTAGCCGGGGCGGCAGTGGGCGGCCCCCTTGCGCTCGGCCTTCAGCACGCGCATCCCGAAGGCTTCGGCCAGCCGCACCACGCCGTCGCCGAGCGAACCGCTGCCGATGACTGCCAGCGTCGCACCATGGAGATCCCGGATCGGATGGTCGAAGAAGCAGAACTGCTCGCTCTCCTGCCAGCGTCCGGCCTGTACCGAATCGCGGTAGGCGATGAGGTTGCGGGAGAGTGCCAGCATCAACGCGATGGCGTGCTCGGGCACCGTATGCACGGCGTAGCCGCGGATGTTGGAGACGACGATGCCGCGCGCACGACAGGCGTCGAGGTCGACATTGTTGGTGCCGGTGGCGGCGACGGCGATCATCTTCAGCATCGGCAGGCGCGCTATCGTCGCCGCATCGAGTACCAGCTTGTTCACGATGGCGATCGTCGCACCGGTCAGCCGCGCTTCGACCTCGGCCTGCAGGGTCCTCGCATGCTCGATCCAGTCATGATCGCAGGCCGGCCGACGGACGTCGGCGATGATCGACTCGCGCTCGAGGTAGACGATGCGTTCCACGATTCAGCTTCCGAGTGCGCTTTCCAGTGCCTGTTGCGTCGATCCGTCGCCGTGCAGGAGGCAATAGGCACCGGCCGGAAATTCCGCACGTGCGGAGAGTTCGGCGAAGGCGAACAGCACCGACGGCGATCGGGGATCGGAAAGCACGACCACCGTGTCGCCAGCCGTCCAGGCACGCACCATGCCCTCAACCGCCGAGAGCAGCGGGTTCTCGGCATTGCTGCAGACGATCTGCACGGAACCGCCGCCGCTGGCACACGAGGCGCCGCGCAGCGCGGCGACGGCCTGCGCCACTTCCTCGCGGGACGACTCGGGCGCCTTGCCGGTTTCACGCGAAATCAGCTTGGCGAAGTCGCCGGCGAACTGGTCGAGCAGAGCGCCGAGCTCAGCGACGAGGGCTTCGCGCTGCATCGTTTCCTCTCCCCAGGTCGGTTGCAGGTCCAGCGCCGAAGCGATGGCGCGACCCACTTCGTCGACGCCGCATTTGGGTACGCGGAAGTTGACCGAACCGTCGGCTTCACGGATGTCGATGAACTCCTCGAATACGCTGAACCATGCGTGGCCGTCGATCCAGAGGGGAATGGCGGGAATGCCGTCGTCGAGTTTCATGTCTTCTTTTCCTGTCCTTGCTTGTAAAGTTCCTTGAAGGTACGCCCCTGCGGTGCGGGGAAATCGCGGCCCGCCGTCCACCCCGGTGCGAGGCCGAGCACCTCGATCCTGTCCGCGCCGCCCGCCAGCCAGTTTAGGTAACGCACGCCGATTTTCGTTGCCAGCGCGTAGAGACCGGGACGCTGCGCGATCCAGGCCCACATCGACAGCGCCAGCCGCTCCGACCATGGCCGCAGCCCGCGCTCGGTCTGCTTCTCGCGCAGCTTGCGCAGGAGCTCCGGTAGCGGAATGCGCACCGGACAGACGACGCCACACTGGTTGCACAGCGTCGCCGCGTGCGGCAGATCAAGCGAATTTTCGAGCCCGGTGTAGAGCGAGGTCAGCACCGAACCCATCGGCCCCGGATAGACCCAGCCATAGGCGTGGCCGCCGATTGACTGATAGACGGGGCAGTGGTTCATGCAGGCGCCACAGCGGATGCAGCGCAGCATCGGCTGGAACTCGCTGCCGACGAGCCCGGCACGGCCGTTGTCGACGAGGATGAAATAGGTATGCTCGGGGCCGTCGCTGTCGTCGGCGCCTTTCGTGCCGGTGCATACCGAAACGTAGTTGGAGATGTCCTGCCCGGTCGCCGAACGCGGCAACAGGCGCATCAGCGTTGCGAAGTCTTCCAGCGTCGGCACGATCTTCTCGATACCGGTGATGACGACATGCACTTTCGGCAGCGTTGTCACCATGCGGCCGTTGCCCTCGTTGGTGACGAGCGCCACCGAGCCGGTCTCCGCGATCAGGAAGTTGCCGCCGGAGAGGCCCATGTCGGCGCTGAGGAAGTGCTCGCGCAGGGCTTCCCTGGCCTCGCGCGTCAGCGCCGGAATCTCGGTCTTGCGCGGCTTGCCGTGCTTTTCGGCGAAAAGGTCGGCGACCTCGTCCAGGTTCTTGTGCGCCGCCGGCGCGAGGATGTGCGAAGGCGGTTCATTGCCGGAAAGCTGCAGGATGTACTCGCCGAGGTCGGTCTCGACCGGCTCGATGCCGGCGGCCGTCAGCGCGACGTTGAGCTGCGCTTCCTCGGAGAGCATCGACTTCGACTTGATGACTTTTTTTGCGCCATGCTGCTGTGCGATGGCGACGACCTGCTCGCAGATCTCGCGCCCGTCCTTCGCCCACAGCACGGTGGCGCCACGCTGCGTCGCCTTTTCCTCGAACAGTTCGAGCCAGACGTCGAGGTTGTCGAGCACGCGGTCACGGATCGCCTGGCCGGCGTCGCGCAACTCGTCGAAGTCCCTTTCGTACGCATTGACGGCGCGCGCCCGCATGCCGACGAACTTGTCACGCAGACCGGTGAAGTTCTTCTGCAGTTGCGGGTCGGCCAGCGCCTCACCGGCACGGCGCTGGAAGAACATAGCCTGCGAGCGCATCAGTACCCTCGCCGGGCCGCCCCAAGGGAGGCTCGCGCCGCCTCGGGGTGCAATGAACGACATAAATAGGGGGGCTGTTTCATTACACCAGCTTCCCGTTCGTGCCGGCCAGCACCTCGGCGACATGCAGCACGCGCGTCGTCTCGTCGCCCATGCGGCGCAGCTTGCCCTCGATGTTGATCAGGCAGCCGAGATCGCCGCCGACGACGGCGTCCGCTGCGGCGGCCTGCAGGTTGACGCATTTCCGTTCGGCGATGGCTGCCGAAATGTCGCCGAACTTGACCGCAAAGGTGCCACCGAAGCCGCAGCAGGATTCGGCTTCCGGCATCTCCTTGACGGAGAGGCCGCGGACCTTGTCGAGCAATTGGCGCGGCTGGCGTTTGATGCCAAGACTGCGCAGGCCAGTACAGGAGTCGTGGTAGGTGACGTTGCCGTCAAACTCGCCGGGAACGGACGAGACCTTGAGCACGTCGGCGAGAAACTGCGTCAATTCGCAGGTACGGGCGGCCAGCGCCTCGGCACGCCGCCGCCAGTCCGGATCGTCGAGGAACAGGCCGGGATATTCGGTACGGATCTGGTCGGGGCAGGAGCCTGAAGGCGCAACGAGGTAGTCGAAGCCTTCGAACTCTGCGATGGTCTTCTGCGCCAGCGCGATGGCCGCGCGCCGATCGCCGGAATTGAAGGCCGGCTGGCCGCAGCAGGTCTGCGACTCCGGAACGACGACCTCACAACCGGCCGCTTCAAGCAGGCGCAGCGCGGCAAAACCGACGCTCGGGCGCATCAGGTCAACGAGGCAGGTAACGAAGAGCGCGACTTTCATCAGTTCGCATTGTGAAATGAGGGTAGAATGCCGCGGTGCAAAAACGCACCGGATAGTGAAACAAGATGGGGCGCAATTCGCATGTCCCAAAGGCGCGATTATAGACGCCCGCATCCGCAAGGACACAGCCCCTCAGGAAAGAACGGAAATCCCATGGCCGCATTGCAGGAACCGAAGGAAAACAAGAATTCCATCCAGGTCATCGAGCGCATGATGTCCTTGCTCGATGTACTCGCCCAGTCGCCGGACCCGGTCGCCCTGAAACATCTGGCGCAGGCCACCGGCCTGCACCCCTCGACGGCACACCGCATCCTCGCGGCGATGACCGGTTCGCGCATCGTCGAGCGGCACGAGGCCGGCTCCTACCGCCTCGGCATCCGCCTGCTCGAACTCGGCAATCTCGTGAAATCGCGGCTCAACATCCGCGACGTGGCTTCGCCCTACATGCAGGCATTGCACGAGCAGATCGGCGAAGCGATCAATCTCGGTATCCGTCACGAGGACGAAATCGTCTATATCGAACGCACGTCGAGTGGCCGTTCGCTGGTACGCGTCGTCTATCTGGTGGGCGGCCGCGCCCCCTTGCATCTGACCTCGGTCGGCAAGCTCTTTCTCGCACAGGACACGCCGGAGTCAGTACGCGCTTACGCGAAGCGCACCGGGCTGCCGGGCAAGACCAGCACCTCGCTGACGTCGCTGGCCGCGCTGGAAAAAGAGCTCGACCGGATTCGTCGCCATGTGGTCGCCTTCGACAACGAGGAGGCCGAAGTAGGCCTCAAGTGCGTCGCGGCACCGATCCATGACGACGAAGGCAAACTGGTGGCCGGCCTCTCGGTATCGGCACCGGTCGATCGCCACAAGCCGGAATGGGTGCAACAGGTCCGCGAGGCGGCCGAGGAAATCTCGCATGCCCTCGGTTATGTGAAACCACGCGGCAAGTAGCCGGGGCCAGCCCTCAAAAGAGAAAAGCCGCGGAGGTTTCCGCGGCTTTTTCGTTTTCGGATCGGGCAAGGATCAGGAGCGCCTGAGGAAAGATTCCCTCGCGGCGCCCGCGCATCGCTCAGGCGCTGCCGGACTTGCGTGCCGCCGAGGCCTGCGTCGTTTCCATCCAGCGCTTGATGCGGTTGGCGTCGCCGATGCGCGTCAGCTTGCCCTGAGAATCCAGCAGCACGATGACGACAGGCTTTTCGGCAACGCGCGCCTGCATGACGAGGCATTTGCCGGCTTCCTGGATGAAACCGGTCTTGGACAGACCGATATCCCAGGTCGGAACTTTCACCAGCTGGTTGGTATTGCGGTACTCCATCAGCCGGCCGCTAACGACGACCTTGGCATCGCTGGTCGTCGAGAATTCGCGGATCAGCGGATAGCGGTGCGCCGCAGCGACCATTCTGGCCAGATCCTTGGCGGTAGACACATTGTTCGAGGAGAGCCCGGTCGGATCTTCGAAACGGGTATTGAACATGCCAAGTTCGGCGGCCTTGCGATTCATCGCCGTGACGAAGGCGGAGAGGCCTCCCGGGTAGTGGCGGGCCAGTGCATGCGTGGCGCGATTCTCCGAGGACATCAGCGAGATCAGCATCGCATCCTCGCGCGCCATTTCGGCACCGACGTTGAGACGCGAGCGGCTGCCCTTGAGGTAGTCGACGTCGTCATCGGTAACGTGAATGGCTTCCTGCAGGTTCGGCATCGAATCAAGCACGACCATCGCCGTCATCAGCTTGGTGATGGAGGCGATCGGCACGACCACATCGGCGTTTTTCTGGAAGATCGGCTCACTGCCGCCCTGTTCGACGACGAGCGCGGCGGTGGATGCCACCGCCAGCTGGCGAGTGGCCTGCCACTGGTCAGCGGCAGCGGCCTTCCTGGCCTTGGCGGGCGCTGCAGTGGTGTTTTTCGCGGTGGCCGGCTTCGATTTCTTGGCACCGGCCGACTTCGCGGCCGTTGACTTCGTATTGGTCGTGGCGGCCTGTGCGACGCTCTGGCTCATCAGCCCGGCAGCTACGAACACCCCCATTGTCAGCGCGGAAAGCAGCTTCTTGCGCATCCGGCATCCCTCCGTGACGGTATTGATCGAATGATTTTACGACAGTTTAGCACTCGAACTTGATATTTCAATAAAAATAACGAGATAGGAATGGTTTCAGAAGTTTTTTCTCAGATGCCGAGAAAGGCCCGCACTTCGCCTTTCCTGGCTTCGGTGTCGCGGTAACCAAGATCGATCAGGGCGCGTGTATAGGGCTGCTCGAACAGAAGATAGCTGGTGAGCGCGCCGCCTGCCTTGTTCATGGCGCCGATCCCGCGCAGCAGCAGGCGCACCGAGCGCGGCAACGCCTTGGCATGCTTCGCGGCCAGATGGTCGAGGCGCTGCGAAGGCGCGATGACCAGGGTCTCGATCGGGCGCAGGGTCATGCCGGCACCCTGCTTGACCTCATCCGGGATGGCCGCAAGCGTGCGGTTGATCCGCTGCATGCGCTCGATGTCCACGGCCAGGCCATCGAGGAAGATCGATGACAGCGCATGACCGGCGACCTGGGCGAGTGTCGGATACGACTCCCCACGCTGCCGCTCCGTTTTCTCGGACATCCGCCCGGCGCCGATGACTAGCACTTTCTCTGCGCCGAGGTGAATGGCCGGAGACAGCGGTGCCAACTGACGCATCGAGCCATCCCCGAACCACTCGCGGTGCAGCCGGATCGCAGGAAACACGAAGGGAATCGCTGCTGAAGCCATCAGGTGTTCCACATTCAGGCGGGCGCGGCTACCGAAGCGCTGCATGCGCGCCCACGGCTCGATGTCGGACGGGGCCTGGAAGAAGCTGATGCTGTGTCCACTGGTGTAACCCGATGCGCTGACGGCGACGGCATGGAGGCTGCCGTCGGCAATCGCACGGTCGATGTTGCGAAAGTCGAGGCGACGCGTGAGCATCTGGCGCAGCGGATCATTGTCGAGCAGCGAACGCGGACTGCGCCGGATGAACCAGCCGAGCATCAGCGAGGATAGCCAGCGCGCTCCCGAGGTGGCAATGCCGAGCGGGTCGCTCCGGTAGACGTCGCGTGCGCGCATGTTGCGCCAGACGTCGTTCAAGGTCTCGACGGCGGCCCGGAAATTGGAAGCCTGACAAGCGATGGTCGCGGCGTTGATTGCGCCCGCAGAAGTGCCGCAGACGATCGGAAAGGGATTGATGGTCGGGTCTGGCAGCATCTCGCAGATGCATGTGAGCACACCGGCCTGATAGGCAGCGCGGGCACCACCGCCGGGAAGGACGAGGGCCGTGCGCGCGTTGTTGGTCATCTCCATCGGCAGCCTCTGTGGATGTGCTGCCGATGATAACGGGGTTGCGACGCAGCACCACGCTGCGCCGCACCATGGCCGATCAGGTACTTGCCGCGTCCACTACGGTCAGCGCCGTCATGTTGACGATGCGGCGGACGGTTGCCGTCGGCGTCAGGATGTGCACCGGCTTCGCGGTACCCAGCAGGATCGGACCAACCGTCAGGTTGTCGCCCGCTGCCACCTTGAGCAGGTTGAACGAGATGTTGGCCGCATCCAGCGTCGGCATCACCAGCAGGTTGGCCTGTCCCTTGAGCCGCGAATTCGGGAAGGTCTGGTTGCGGATCGATTCGTCGAGCGCAGCGTCGCCGTGCATTTCGCCTTCGACTTCGAGGCGCGGTGCGCGCTCGTTGAGCAGACGCAACACCTCGCGCATTTTCTGCGAGGTCGGCGTATTTTCGGTACCGAACGACGAGTGCGAAAGCAGCGCCACCTTCGGGGCGATGCCGAAGCGGCGGATCTCTTCCGCGGCTTCGAGCGTCATGTCGGCGAGTTGCTCGGCCGACGGATCGTAGTTCACATAGGTATCGGCGACGAAGACGGTACGTCCCGGAAGCATCAACAGGTTCATGGTCGAGTAGTTGCGCACGCCGGGCGCCATGCCGATGACGTTGTTCACATACTCGCGATGCAGCTCATGGCGACCGAAAGTGCCGCAGATGAGGCCATCGGCGTGACCGAGGCGGACCATCAGGGCGCCGTAGAGGGTCGCCCGACGACGGATTTCCCGGCGCGCGTAGTCAGGCGAAACGCCCTTGCGCTCCATCAGGCGATGGTATTCCTGCCAGTAAAGATCGAAGTGTTCGTCGAAGAAGCTGCAGCGATCGTGATGGACGATCTCGAAATCGATGTTGGGGCGGATGCGCAGACCAGCGGCATCGATCTTGCGCTGCATCTCCTCCTCGCGGCCGATCAGGATCGGCCGGCAGATTTCCTCGTCGAGGGCGACCTGTACGGCGCGGAGCACGCGCTCATCCTCGCCCTCGGCGAAGACGATGCGCTTCGGGTTGCGCTTGGCCTGCGAGAACACCGGCTTCATGATCAGGCCGGAGTGGTAGACGAACTCATTGAGGCTCTGCAGGTAAGCATCCCAGTCGCGGATCGGCCGGGTGGCGACACCGGAATCCATGCCGGCCCGGGCCACTGCGGGGGCGATCTTGACGATCAGGCGCGGATCGAAGGGCTTCGGGATCAGGTACTCGGGACCGAAGCCGGTGACTTTCTCGCCGTAGGCAGAAGCGACGATTTCCGACTGCTCGGCACGCGCCAGTTCCGCAATGGCTTTCACGGCCGCGAGCTTCATCTCTTCGGTGATGGTGCTGGCGCCGACATCGAGTGCGCCGCGGAAAATGAAGGGGAAGCAGAGTACGTTGTTGACCTGGTTCGGATAATCCGAACGGCCGGTGCAGATGATCGCGTCGTCACGTACGGCCTTGACGTCCTCCGGAGCGATTTCCGGATTCGGATTGGCAAGGGCAAGCACCAGGGGTCTGGCCGCCATCTTGGCGACCATTTCCTTCTTCAGTACGCCCCCCGCGGAGAGCCCGAGGAATACGTCGGCCCCTTCGATGATTTCGCCGAGGGTTCGGGCATCCGTTTTCTTGGCGTAACGCGCCTTGATTTCGTCCATCTCTTCGACCCGGCCTTCGTAGACCACGCCCTTGATGTCGGTGACCCAGATGTTCTCGACCGGCACACCGAGCATCACCAGGAGATCCAGGCACGCGAGCGCAGCGGCACCGGCACCAGAGGTGACCAGCTTGACCTGCTTCAAATCCTTGCCGAGGTAGGTCAGGCCGTTGAGGATGGCGGCACCGACGACGATCGCCGTACCGTGCTGGTCATCGTGGAAGACGGGGATCTTCATCCGCTCGCGCAGCTTCTTCTCGATGTAGAAGCACTCCGGCGCCTTGATGTCCTCGAGGTTGATGCCGCCGAAGGTTGGTTCCAGCGCGGCGATCATGTCGATCAGTTTGTCCGGATCGCGTTCGTCGATTTCCAGGTCGAAGACATCGATGTTGGCGAACTTCTTGAACAGCACACCCTTGCCTTCCATAACGGGCTTCGCGGCAAGCGGGCCGATCGGGCCGAGGCCGAGCACGGCAGTACCGTTGGTGATGACCCCGACGAGATTGGCGCGCGAAGTGAGCGTACTTGCCTCGGCCGGATCTGCAACGATTTCTTCACAGGCAAAGGCGACGCCGGGCGAATACGCCATCGACAGGTCATACTGGTTGGTCAGCTGCTTGGTCGGCGTGACCGCAATCTTTCCCGGCTTCGGCTGGCGGTGGTAGTACAGCGCCGAGGCGCGAAGCTGGTCCTTGCTTTGATCCTTGTTCATAGGTCTGCCCTGCTCGCTCTGTTTGTATAATTCATAATTATAGAGCACATTTTTTGGCGAATTGCTATTGGGAGTTTCCACAGACAGATGAGAATCGATCGCGAATTTGTCCGATAACCGAACACGATGAATGTTTCGAAAACCCTGATGAATCAAGGGCGCGCGAGCCTCCGGCGAATTGCTTCAAGGGCATCGGCGTGGCATAATTACGGCCTTTCCCGGTCGCCCGACGAGCCCGATTTTCGAACTCCGACCCGCCGCGCCACGGTTATTTCCCGTTTTCAAGTTCGTCCTTTGAGAGCCCTGCCATGAGCCAAACCGTACCGCTGAACGCCCCCGACTACGTCAAACACGAAGCCCTGAAGAAATGGGTCGCCGAAATCGCCGCACTGTGCGAACCGGACCGCATTTACTGGGCCGACGGCACGCAGGAAGAATATGACCGCCTCTGCGCCGAAATGGTCGAGGCCGGCATGCTGATCAAGCTCAACGAAGCGAAGCGCCCGAATTCCTATCTCGCCTGGTCCGACCCCTCGGACGTCGCCCGCGTCGAAGACCGTACCTACATCTGCTCGAAGAACAAGGACGACGCCGGCCCGACCAACAACTGGGAAGACCCGGCCAAGATGCGCGACACGCTGAACGGCCTGTTCAAGGGCTGCATGCACGGCCGCACCATGTACGTCGTGCCGTTCTCGATGGGCCCGCTCGGTTCGCCGATCGCCCACATCGGCATCGAGATCACCGACAGCCCCTACGTTGTCGTCAACATGCGCACCATGACGCGCATGGGCGCCAAGGTGTTCGACGTGCTCGGCACCAACGGCGAGTTCGTGCCCTGCGTGCACTCGATCGGCGCCCCGCTCGGCCCCAACGAGAAGGACTCGCGCTGGCCGTGCAACCCGGACACCAAGTACATCGTGCACTATCCCGAGACCCGCGAGATCTGGTCCTACGGCTCCGGCTACGGCGGCAACGCCCTGCTCGGCAAGAAGTGCTTCGCGCTGCGCATCGCCTCCAACATGGCGCGCGACGAAGGCTGGCTGGCCGAACACATGCTGATCCTCGGCGTCGAATCGCCGCAGGGTGAAAAGACCTATGTCGCGGCCGCCTTCCCGTCGGCCTGCGGCAAGACGAACTTCGCGATGCTGATCCCGCCAAAGCAGTTCCTCGACGAGGGTTGGGAGGTAACGACCGTCGGCGACGACATCGCCTGGATCAAGCCGCAGAAGCAGGCCGACGGTTCGACCAAGTTCTTCGCCATCAACCCGGAAGCCGGCTTCTTCGGCGTCGCTCCGGGCACCAGCGAGAAGACCAACTTCAACGCGATGGCCACGCTGAAGGAAAACATCATCTTCACCAACGTCGCGCTGACCGACGACGGCGACGTGTGGTGGGAAGGCATGTCCAAGGAAGTCCCGGCCCACTGCATCGACTGGCAGGGCAAGGACTGGACGCCGGAGATCGCCAAGGAAACCGGCCGTAAGGCCGCCCACCCGAACTCGCGCTTCACCGCCCCGGCCGAGCAGTGCCCGTCGGTGGACGAGAAGTGGCAGGACCCGCAGGGCGTGCCGATCTCGGCCTTCATCTTCGGTGGCCGTCGCGCCACCACCGTGCCGCTGACTTACCAGGCCTTCAACTGGAACTACGGCGTCTACATGGCCGCCACGCTCGGTTCGGAAACGACTGCCGCCGCCTTCGGCGCGCAGGGCGTTGTCCGCCGCGACCCGTTTGCCATGCTGCCGTTCTGCGGCTACCACATGGGCGACTACTTCAACCACTGGCTGAAGATGGGTCACACCGTCGACCAGGCCCCGGGCATCTTCTGCGTGAACTGGTTCCGCATGAACGAGAAGGGCGAGTTCATGTGGCCGGGCTTCGGCGAGAACATGCGCGTCCT
>JAKJEY010000079.1:5803-9176 GCA_022705165.1 Pseudomonadota bacterium | reverse complement strand
CCTACGAAGCGCACGAGGAAGATGCCGTGCGCCGCTGCTTCTTCTCGGTGACGCGTGACGAGCAGAACCACGAACAGATGTGCGGCATGGCCATCACCAAGATGCTGGAGGCCCCGTCCTATCTCGAATACGAGCCGAAGACCGACGTCGGTCGCAAGGCCAAGAAGAACGTGCAGTGGCTCTACTTCAACGGCGGCCGCTACTGGGAGGGCTACAAGCACGCTGTGCCGAAATACAGCCTCGCCGTGCTCTTCTCGTCCTTCCTGATGGGCGAGATCGCTGTTCAAGGAAGGCTTCCGCATGATCGGCCGCGACGAAGGCCGCCACATGGCGATCTGCATGACGCTGATGGAGCGCGACTATCCGAAGATGGACCTGGCCGACAAGCCGCTCATCACCAAGCAGATCCGTGCTGGCTTCCTGTTCCTGTCCGGCGTGCTGTTCGAGCCGCCCGAAGAGTTCTGGGACATCCCGAAGGACTTCATCGCTTCGCAGCGCGAGATCGAAACCGTCGCCCGCGGTGCCGGCTTCTTCATTCCCGAATACGAAGCGAAGAAGGAAAACTGGAAGAACGCCATGCTCAACCTCAAGGGCGTACTCGACAAGTACGGCATCCCCTTCCCGGCGATTCCCGAAGTCGGCATTACCGGCGAGGAAATCAGCGACGTGGATCTGGAAGATATCATCCCCGTCTTCTGATCCGGCAGTCGGCGAAAGTGCGCGCCGTCATGCTGCGTTGCGCTCCCGCTTGTGTGCGATGTGCACACGGCGCGGTCGCACGCCTTGCCTGACGGCGCTACTTTTTCGCCGACGAATCGCTTGAGCTATGCTGAAATAACATCAAAACCATCCCAACCCCGACAGAGTCCATCATGACGAAAATCCGCCTCCATCCCTCCGGTGCCGAAGTCGAATGTCAGGAAGGCGATACCGTGCTGCATGCACTGGAGCGTGCCGGCTATGCGCTGCCCAACAACTGCCGGGCGGGTGCCTGCGGCGAGTGCAAGGTGCGGGTGCGGGAGGGGCAGTTCGACCAGGGCATGGTGCTCGACATGGCGCTCTCGCAGGATGAGCGCAAGCAGGGCTTCGGCCTGATGTGCATGGCCAAGCCACTGTCCGAGACGCTGGTCATCGAATGGGGTACCGAGGATGCGAAGCCCAAGCTGTTCGCGCCGCGCGAGAATGTCAGCTTCGTGCTGACGGACAAGGTGATGCGCACGCCGCGCATCGTCGAGCTAACCCTGATGCCCCTGGGGCAGCCGCTGCGTTTCTGGCCAGGACAGTATGTGCAGCTGGGTGGCGGCCGTGTCGGCATTCCTGACCGCTCGTACTCGATCGCCAATGCGCCACGGCAGGACGGTGCCATCGTGCTGCAGGTGGCACGACAGGAAGAAGGTTCCACCAGCATCTGGATCCATGACGAACTGAAGGTCGGCGATCTCGTCCGTCTCTCCGGCCCCTACGGCACTTTCATCGGTGACCCGGCAGTGAATACGCCGGTGCTCTGCATCGCGGCCGGTTCGGGACTCGCGCCCATCCTTTCGCTTGCCGATGCCGCGCTGCGTCGAGGCTTTTCCGCCCCCGTCGCGCTGGTCTTCTCGGCACGGACGAAAGATGACGTCTACGATTCAGGCCTGATGGCCTACTGGCAGATGAAGCACCGCAATTTCCGCTTCATTCCGACGCTCACCCGCGAACAGGCGCCCGGCATGCAGCACGGTCGCGTACCCGACATCCTGCCCCAGCTCTTTCCCGATCTTTCCGGCTACAGCATCTTTGCCGCGGGCAGCCCGGCCTTCGTCGACGCCTGCATTGCAACGGCGAAGACCCTGGGCGCGAAGGACGAACTGCTGCATACCGAAGGCTTCTTCTCGCAGGAAATCGCCTGAGTACTGTGAAAGCCCGCCTCGGCGAGGCGACTGCCGTTCAGATCTGGTACTGCTGCACCGACTTGCGCATGCGATCGACGACCCCGTTTAGATAGCCAACGGTGGCATTGGTCTGCGAGACGACGGCAACGTTCTGCTCGGTCATCGTCGCCACCTGCTCGACATTGCGTGCGAGGTCGATCATCGCCGATTGCTGCTCGCTCGATGCGTGCGAAATCTCGCCGACCATCGCGGTCGTCTCGACCATCTCGTTGTTGATCTGGCGCAACGAATCCGCAGCCTCGGTAACCAACGTCACGCCTTCGGCGACCTGCCCGGCGCCGGAGCGCATGCCGGCCACGGCCACCTGCGTTTCGGCATTGATCGAGTGCACCATCTGGCTGATCTCCTGCGTCGCCTTGCTGGTCCGCTCGGCCAGCTTGCGCACCTCGTCGGCTACCACGGCGAAGCCGCGTCCGGCCTCGCCGGCACGGGCGGCCTCGATCGCCGCATTCAGCGCCAGCAGGTTCGTCTGGTCGGCAATCTCACGGATCACGCCGGTAATGCGGCTGATTTCCTCCGAGCGCTGGCCGAGCGATTCCACCTGCTCGGCCGCCGTGCGCACGGTGGCCGAGAGCGATTCGATCGTACGGCTGGCATTCTCGGTGATCGTTGCGCCGGTGGCGGCCGTCTGCCCGGCCTGATCGGCCGTGGCGCGCGTCGTTTGCGCGTGGTTGACGACCTCGCCAATCGATACCGTCACCTCCTCGATCGCTGCTGCCGCCGAAGAGGTCGCCTCGCTTTGCGCCAATGCCGAGCGGTGAACATTGGTGACGCCGGCCTTGACCTCCTCGGTCGCGTAATTCACCTGACCGGCCACGTCCTTCATTCCCTGCAGCGTCGCCTGTACCGACGAGACGAACTTGTCTGCCTTGCGTGCAATGGCGCCGATCACATCACGCCGGGAAAGGTCGAAGCGCTGGCGGAGATCACCCGTCGACAGGATGCGCTCGATCCACTCGCTGGTCGCAGCCAGGTCGCGGTTCACGCCCGGCGTATAGATGAGCAGGAAGTACAGCGCGCTGAGCAGCGCTGCCGCGCCGATTGCCGTCGTGACCCCGGCAGGCACCGAAATGCCGAGCAGCGGTGCGACGAGGAGTGCGGAGGGGACAATCGCGGCAAGTCCGGCCAGTGTCATCTGGCTGCGTAGCGACAGCAGCGAATTGACCAGTTCAGGGCGCTTCCGCACGACACGGCCGTGTTCGACGTAGATCGACGAGTCGCTGTCCGAAATGCGCTTGTAGGCCGCGCTCGCTGCAGCGATCTCTTCCTTCGACGGGCGACCGCGCACCGACTGATAGCCAACGATCTGTCCGTTCTCCCGAACCGGCGAGGCATTGGCGACGACCCAGTAAAAGCCGCCATCCTTGCGCCGGTTCTTGACGATCCCGCGCCAGGGGCGCCCGGCCTTCATGTCACGCCACAGATCCTCGAATGCGGCGGGA
>JAKJEY010000079.1:0-5793 GCA_022705165.1 Pseudomonadota bacterium | reverse complement strand
ACGATGTTGTGCGACTGCCCGACCATCTCGTCACGCGTAAAACCGCTGACATTGCAGAAGGCCTCGTTCGCCTCGGTGATGACCCCCTTCAGATCGGTGCGCGAGTAGATGAACTCGCCCTCCGGCAACAGGGTCTCGATATTGGTGATCGGCAGGTTGATCTTCATGTGCGCCCTCTACATTCTTGTTGGTATTTTTTATGACATAAGCCATAGAGCGCGAGTATATTCCGGGCCTGAACGTTCGTGGGGAAACGCCTTCCCGGCACGCATGCTCATGGGGCGATTGCGCATCGCCAGGGATCACCTGTTCCGCAACATAACCACGATACTGATTGCCGGGCAGCAGGGAGAGATTCGTCATTCCAAGGAGTGGTGTCGTGAGAAGAGTCCCGATTTTCATGCTGGCGGCCGTATTGGCGAGCGTCATCCCGGCGGCCGCCGAGGAGCGCGAGTACATCTACGGCGCCGAACTGATGTCGCCCAGGGAGCGCGACGCCTACCGTCAGGGTCTGCAATCCGCGTCGGGCGAGGAAAGCAAGGGCCAATACCGTCAGCGTCATCGCGACCGGCTGCAGAAGCGTGCCCAGCAACGCGGGGTGCAACTCGATGAAAAAGGCATCGTCCGCCGGGAAAGGAGCGGGCAATGATCCGGACGCTTCTTGCAGCCGCGCTATTGATGCCGCCGGCGCTTCCCGCCCATGCCCTCACCGGGGATCCGGTGCGCGGCGAGAAGCTGCACGCCAGATGCCTCGATTGCCACGGTACCGGTCCCTATGCGCCGGACAAGCGCAAGATCAAATCACTGAGTGCGCTCAGGAAGGAAGTGAAACGCTGGGGAACGTACTATGCGCCGGCCCTGAGCGAGCAGGATGTCGAGGACATCACGGCGTGGCTCAATCGGGAGTTCTACCGGTTCTGAACCGGGCTGCGCCCTGTGCGCGAGGCGTTTCACTGTCGCGGGGATGCGTGCCCAGAATCCTGCGAGCGAGCTGTCATCGGGTAGTTGCTGCCTTGTGCATCGCCTTCTGTGCGTACATGCGCTGATCGGCAATCCGCATCAATTCATCGAGTGTGCTGCCGTCTTGCGGGTAGACGGCATGGCCAAGGCTGGCACCGATATTCAGTGATGTCTCACCCACCGTGAGCGGCGAATTCAACGATAGCGAAAATTTCTGCACCACTTCCGACAATGCGCCCGGGGTTTCGAGGTTTTCGATGATCAGGGTGAATTCGTCGCCACCGATGCGCGCCACGAAATCCGATGCGCGCAGGTTGTCCTGCAAACGCCTGGCGATGGCCTGCAGGACAGCATCGCCGACAACGTGGCCGTAGTTGTCGTTGATCGGCTTGAAGTCGTCGAGATCGATCATGACGATTCCCAGCGCGATGGCGCGGCGCTCTGCCGCCTTGAGCATGCGCTCTGAAGTCTCTTCGAAGTGCCGACGATTGGCGAGTCCGGTCAGCGGGTCGTGCATCGCGATATGCTGGATCTGTGCCTTGGTCTTCGTGTGCTCCGAAATTTCGTCCTGAAGCCGCTCGTTGCTTGCGATGCCTGCGATGGCGGTTGCTGAAGCACGCAGCCCCTTCTTGATCACGACCCCCTGCCATGTGAGCGAAACGATGAGCAGGGCCAGATAGTAGGTGTCCCGGTAGGTGGCGCTGATGTACGCGAAATGCAGCGTCATCGGCACCAGGCAGACGATGTCCAGTATCAGGAAATATCGCGGCGTCGTGGAATAGCCGAGTGCGGCGACGGTCACGATCGTGGTCATGATGATGAACAGGAAGGTGTCGTGCTGCGGGGTAAGGTCGCCGGGCAGCATGAATGTCGCAATGCCATACAGCGATGCGATCACGGCGCCGACCATGATGCGTGTCCGGACGAGTTCGGCGCAATTGTCCAGCGTCAGCGTGTCTTCACCGACACGGCGCTCGAAAGCCGTGATCAGGATCGACAGCGCGACAACGGCGCCATACCACGCCGCCAGGATGCCGACTGCCACGCCCCCGGAATAGAGCACGAAACCGATCAACAGTGCGCCGAGATTGAAGCTGGCCATGTTGCCGGCAGCGTGGCCGAAAAACTGGCGCGAACAGGCCAGACGAACGCGGTCGTCTACCGAAAGTGACTTGGTGATCTCGAGGCCGGTGCTGTTCAAACCCATGCGACACTTTATCCCGTCAGGGAAAAACATGCTGTGACAGGGTTGTGTCCGGTTCCTGACGCGAGGCTTACTGCGGTCGCTTGTCGATCACCCGTTTTGCCTTGCCGACCGAGCGCTCGATGCCGCCGACCTCCTGGATGCGGATGGCTGCGCTGACGCCGATCAGCGTCTTGATGCGATGCGCGAGGTGCTTCTTCACCTCGGCCTGCTGTTCGGCGCCGAGGTGTGCGTACTGCGGCTTCATCTCGACCATCACCGCCAGTTCGTCCATGCGGCCGTCGCGCGAGACTTCCAGCATGTAGTGCGGCGACAGGCGCTCTTCCTGCAGCACCAGCTCCTCGATCTGCGAGGGAAAAACGTTCACGCCGCGGATGATCAGCATGTCGTCCGAGCGGCCGGTGATCTTGCCCATGCGGCGGAACGAGCGCGCCGTAGGTTCCAGCAGGCGGGTGAGGTCGCGCGTGCGGTAGCGGATGATCGGCAGGCCTTCCTTGGTCAGCGAGGTGAACACCAGTTCGCCTTCGCTGCCGTCGGGCAGGACCTCACCGGTGCTCGGGTCGATGATCTCGGGGTAGAAGTGGTCTTCCCAGATCGTCGGGCCGTCCTTCGTCTCGACGCACTCGTTGGCGACACCAGGGCCCATCACTTCGGAAAGGCCGTAGATATCCACGGCGTCGATGCCCATGCGGCGTTCGATCTCGAGGCGCATCTGCTGCGTCCACGGTTCGGCACCGTGGATACCGATGCGCAGCGAACATTCGGCCGGGTTCAGCCCCTGCCGATCGAACTCGTCGGCGATCGCCAGCATGTACGAGGGCGTCACCATGATGATATCCGGCTTGAAGTCCTGGATCAGCTGCACCTGCTTCTCGGTCTGGCCGCCGGACATCGGGATCACCGCGCAGCCGAGGCGCTCGGCACCGTAGTGCGCGCCGAGGCCGCCGGTGAACAGGCCGTAGCCGTAGGCAACATGTACCAGGTCGCCGGGCTTGCCACCGGCCGCGCGGATCGAGCGCGCGACGAGGTTGGCCCAGTTGTCGATGTCGTTCAGCGTGTAGCCGACGACGGTCGGCTTGCCGGTGGTGCCCGACGAAGCATGGATGCGGGCGAGCTTCTCGCGCGGCACGGCGAACATGCCGAAGGGATAGGTGGCACGCAGGTCCTGCTTGGTGGTGAAGGGGAATTTCGCCAGATCGGCCAGCGTCTTCAGGTCGTCCGGATGCACACCGGCCGCGTCAAACTTCTCGCGGTAATGCGGCACGTTTTCGTAGGCGTGCTTCAGCGACCATTTCAGGCGTTGCAGTTGCAGCGACGAAATCTCGTCGCGGCTGGCTTTCTCGATGGGCTCCAGTTGGGCGCCGTTGGGGGTGGCTTGTCTCCTCGCTGTCGTCTTGTGCAATTTTTACTCCCGTTCGTCCTGCGGTATCGAAGGATGGACGGCGCGCAGGCGTGTGTGCGCCATTCGTTCCTTCGACAGGCTCAGGACGAACGGAGGTGGTGTCGTCGGTTTGTTAAACACGCTCCACAATCATGGCAATGCCCTGGCCGACCCCGATGCACATGGTCGCCAGGCCGTAACGTCCCTTGGTCTGGTGCAGTTGGTTGATTGCCGTCGTCACCAGCCGGGCACCGCTCATGCCCAACGGATGACCGAGGGCGATGGCGCCGCCGTTCGGATTGACGCGGGCGTCGTCATCCGCGAGGCCCAGTTGCCGCAGCACGGCCAGGCCTTGTGCGGCGAAGGCTTCGTTCAGCTCGATCACATCCATCTGCCCGATCGTCAGGCCGGTCAACGCCAACACCTTTTGCGTGGCCGGCGCCGGGCCAATGCCCATGATGCGCGGCGGCACGCCGGCGACGCCCATGCCGACGACACGGACGCGCGGCGTCAGGCCGAAGCGTTTTACGGCATCTTCCGAGGCGACGATCACCGCGCAGGCGCCATCGTTAACGCCCGAGGCGTTGCCGGCGGTCACGGTCAGCTCGGGGCCGTTCACGCCCTTCAGCTTTGCCAGTTGCTCCAGCGTCACATCGGGGCGCGGATGCTCGTCGGTATCGAAAATCAGCGGAGTGTTTACGCTCCCTTTCTTCTGCGGCAGCGACACCGGGATGATCTCTCCCTTGAAGAAGCCGGCAGCATTCGCGGCCGCCCAGCGCTGCTGGCTGCGCAGAGCAAAGGCATCCTGGTCGGCGCGCGAGATGGCGAAGTCGGCGGCGACGTTGTCGGCGGTTTCCGGCATCGAGTGGGTGCCGTACTGCGCCTTCATCAACTTGTTTACGAAGCGCCAGCCGATGGTGGTGTCGTACACCGCATTGCTGCGCGAGAAGGCGCTGTCGGCCTTGGGCATCACGAACGGCGCGCGGCTCATCGACTCGACGCCACCGGCGATCATCAGTTCGGCCTCGCCGCACTTGATGGCGCGGGCGGCGGTGCCGACGGCGTCCATGCCGGAACCGCACAGGCGGTTGATCGTCGTACCGGCCACCTCGACTGGCAGGCCCGCGAGCAGGCCTGCCATGTGGGCGACATTGCGGTTGTCCTCGCCGGCCTGGTTGGCACAGCCGTAGATCACGTCCTCGACCGCAGCCCAGTCGACGCCCGGGTTACGTTCGATCAGAGCCTTGATCGGCAATGCGCCGAGGTCGTCGGCGCGGACGGAAGAGAGCGTGCCGCCGTAGCGGCCGATGGGGGTGCGGACGGCGTCGCAGATATAGGCATCGCGCATGCTCATGCCTCCTCGAAGAAATGTCCCTTGATGCGGGACGAACGGCCGCGGAAGACGGCGATCAGCTGATCCCTGTCGTTCTTCACCTCGATGTCGTAGACACCGGCACGGCCGCCCTGGTGCCGGCCGTGACCGTGGGCGGTGAGCACCTGCCCCTTGTGCGCCGGGGCAATGAAGTTGATGTCGACGCCGGAGGCGACGGTGCGGACGTTGAAGGTGTTGCAGGCGTAGGCGAAGGCCGAGTCGGCCAGGGCGAAGATGAAACCGCCGTGGCAGATGTCGTGGCCATTCACCATGTCGTCGCGTACCGTCATGCGTGTCACGGCCTCGCCCGGCGCGACGCGCACGAGCTCAATGCCGAGACCCTGTGCGGCCTTGTCGTCCGGCCACATGATCTCGGCGCAGCGTTCGGCGATCTGTTGCGGCGTCAGCGTGCTCATGGCCTGGTTACTCCCCGGTGTAGTTGGGTGGGCGCTTTTCCATGAAGGCGGCGACGCCTTCGCGGTAATCCTTGCTGCGCCCGAGTTCGGCCATGAAGTCGCGCTCGACGTCGAGTTGCGCTTCCAGCGTGTTGGTCGAGGCGGCCTGCACCGATTCCTTGATGCGGGCGTAGGCACGGGTCGGGCCGGCCGCGAACTGCTTCGCCACGGCGCCGGCCTGCACGAGCAGTTCCTCGTCGGCGACACACTTCCAGATCAGGCCCCATTCGGCAGCTGTCTCGGCCGGCAGCTTTTCGCCGGTCAGTGCCAGCGCCATGGCGCGGGCATCACCGATCAGGCGCGGCGGGAACCAGGTGCCGCCGGAATCGGGGATCAGGCCGATCTTGCTGAATGCCTGGATGAACGAGGCCGACTTGGCCGCGAAGACCATGTCGCAGGCCAGCGCGACGCTGACGCCGGC
>JAKJEY010000078.1:313-9214 GCA_022705165.1 Pseudomonadota bacterium | reverse complement strand
CGTGCTGGCGGGCGAGCGCCACCACGCGCTCGAAGAAGCCGAGGTCCACGCACATCGCGGTCGGATTGCTCGGGAAGCCGAGGATCATCATCTTCGGCTTCGGCGTGCATTCCTTGATCGCCCGCTGCAGTTCCTCGAAGAAATCGACATCGGGCGTCATGCGTACCGAGCGGATGTCCGCCCCGGCGATGATCGCGCCATAGATATGGATCGGGTAGCTCGGGTTCGGTACCAGCACCGTGTCACCACGATCCAGCGTCGCCAGCATCAGGTGGGCGAGGCCTTCCTTCGAGCCGATGGTGACGATCGCCTCGGATTCCGGGTCGAACTGCACGCCGTAGCGCCGGTCATACCAGTCGCAGATTGCCTTCCTGAGGCGCGGGATGCCCTTCGAGATCGAATAGCCGTGGGTATTCTCGCGCTGAGCGGCCTCGACCAGCTTGTCCGTGATGTGCTGTGGCGTGGGCTGGTCCGGATTGCCCATGCTCATGTCGATGATGTCCTCGCCCCGGCGGCGGGCGGCCATCTTCAGCTCGCCCGTGATGTTGAACACGTAGGGCGGCAGGCGCTTGATGCGGGGAAAGTCCTTCATGGATCGGTCGGCTCGAAAATGGCGCCAACAGGCGCAGGGGAACGCAGGAGGCGAAAAGGTATAATCCTACTTTATCGTATTGTGCACCGCAATTTACCGTGAAACTCCACCTCGCCAGAACCGACGGCATCAATACCTTCTCCGGCTACGGCGGCGACCATGTCGCGGTCAACGGCAATCCGTACCGGCAGAACATCGTGGTGCTGCCGGGGCAGCTCCTTCCGGGCTGGACGGATTCCACCTTCGAGACGCTGACCGAGGACGACTTCCGGAAGCTCGCCGACCTGCAACCGGAAATCCTGCTGCTGGGCACCGGCCCGACGCTGCGCTGGCCCTCTCCGGCACTGCTGCAGCCGCTGATGGCGGCCCGCATCGGGCTCGAGGTCATGGACACTCAGGCCGCCTGCCGCACTTACAACATTCTGGCCGCCGAAGGGCGCAAGGTCGCCGCAGCGATCCTGGTCTGACTTCGCAGCAAGAAACGAAAAAGGCGGCCGAGGCCGCCTTTTTCATTGGTGAAGCGCTCGATCAGTCGCGCTCGCCCGTGAAGGCCATGATCAGGTTCAGCAGGCTGACGAAGATGTTGTAGATGTCGAGGTAGACCGCCAGCGTCGCCGTGATGTAGTTCGTCTCGCCGCCATGCACGATGTTGCTGATGTCGTACAGGATGTAGGCCGAGAAGATCATCACCGCGGCCGCCGAGATCGTCAGCGCCAGCGCCGGGATCTGGAAGAACACGTTGGCCAGCGCCGCCAGCAGCAGCACGACCACGCCGACAAACAGGAACTTGCCGATGCCGGTGAAGTTGCGCTTGGTCGTCGAGGCGATGCCGGCGAGCGTGAAGAAGATCGCGCCGGTGCCGCCTGCGGCCATGGCGATCATCGTGCCGCCGTTCGAGAAGCCGAGCGCCACCTGCAGGATGCGCGAGAGCATCAGCCCCATGAAGAAGGTGAAGCCGAGCAGCAGGGCAACGCCCATCGGGCTGTTCTTGGTCTTCTCGATGCCCCAGAAGAAGCCGAAGGCAATGCCGAGGAAGAGCAGGAAGGAAATCAGCGGGCTGCCGGCAAGGAACGAGAAGTTCAGTTGCACGCCGATCAGCGCGCCGATCACGGTCGGCACCATCGTCAGCGCAAGCATCAGGTAGGTGTTGCGCAGGACACGGTTCTGCTGCAGGGCGACCTGTTCGGCCGACTGCTGGGCAACCGGGGCGGAACCCCATTGATACTGTTCTTGCATATGCGTCATCCTCCAGAGGATTCAAGTTGATACGGCCGTGAGACTACTGAAAGGCGATGAAAGTTGCAACGCGATTACGTGCAATCGAGTAACCATTTGTGACGTGTTATCATCGGCGCCCTTCGGAAGCGTGGCAGAGTGGTCGATTGCACCGGTCTTGAAAACCGGCAAGGGGCAACCCTTCGTGAGTTCGAATCTCACCGCTTCCGCCACCCCATCGCCGCGCCGTGGAGCCGCTGCGCATGATCTTTCCCCGTTCACTCAACGCCAGAATCCTGATCGGTGCCGCCGTCGGCATCGCCATCGGCCTGGTCGTTCTCTATGGCGGCCCGGCCGCGTCGTTCTCGGCACCGGTACTATATGGCGCGAAGATCGTTGGCACGGTCTTCCTCGACCTGCTGCGCATGGTCCTGCTGCCGCTCGTCTTTTCGTCGATCGTCGTCGGCGTCGCGAACCTGCAGGCGCACCACCAGATGCATCGGGTCTGGAAGCTGACCCTGGGCTTCTTCGTCCTCTCGATGGCCATTGCCATCATCATCGGTTTTGGTGCCGCCCACCTCTTCCGTCCCGGCGATGGCATGCAGCTTTCCATGTTTGCCGAGGCGACCGCCAGTTTCCAGGCCCGGCAGATGCCGCTCCCTGACTATCTCGCACAGTTCGCGCACGGGCTTTTCCAGAATCCGTTCAAGGCACTGGCACAGGGCGACATCCTGGCCGTGGTAATCGTGGCGCTGTTCCTCGGCGTCGCACTGGTCGTCGGCGGCGAGCGCTACCGGAACATCCGTGCCGTCATGCAGGAGCTTCACGAACTCTGCCTGATGGTCGTCGGCTGGATCATGCACCTCTCGCCCTTCGGCATCGGCGCCCTGCTCCTGCAACTGGTAGCCACACAGGACGGCCGGCTGCTGGAGAGCCTGGCCCAGTTCATTGCGGTCGTCATCGGCTCGACGCTATTCCACGGCATCGTCGTGCTGCCGCTGATACTGTGGCTGGTGACGCGGATGTCGCCGCTGCGCTTCTGGCGGGGTGCCCGCGACGCACTGATCACGGCTTTTGCGACCAGTTCCAGCGCTGCCACGCTGCCGGTCACGCTGCGCTGCACGGAGCAGCATCTGCACGTGAAGAAGGACATCGCCAACTTCGTCGTGCCACTCGGCGCAACCGTCAATATGGACGGCACCGCGCTCTACGAGGCAGCCGCAGCCCTGTTCGTCGCTCGGCTGGCCGGCATCGAGCTCGACCTCGTCCATCAGATCGTGATCTTCTTCGTGGCGATGCTCGGGGCCATTGGTGCGCCTGGCATCCCGTCCGTCGGCATGCTGAGCATGGTGCTCGTGCTTGAATCGGTGGGCCTGCCAACCGCAGCCATCGCGATCCTGCTGCCCATCGACCGGATACTCGATACCGTCCGTACGGCGGTCAATGTCGAAGGCGACATGGTCGGCAGCCTGATCGTGCAGGAACTGACGAGCGAGCGCCACCGCGACAGCTAGCAGGGATTCCGGTGAAAGTGCTTCGCGCGGATGGCCCGCGCGAGGTCAGGCCTCAGGGCTGCGGGCGGATGGCATCGGCCCAGCAGTTGGGCGTTTCGTAGAGACGAATCCGCTCGAGGCGCAGATGGTTGCCATAGGTATCTCGGTACATCGGCTCAAGAATGGCAAAGGCCGTTTCTGCGAGATTTTCAGCCGTCGGAATGCAGTCGAGGACGACGGTTCTATGGTCGGGCAGGCTGCGCAGGAAATCGAGTACCGCGACATCTCCCTTGTACACCAGGAAGGCGTGATCCCAGACGTCCACCACATGCTGCTTGGCAATCGACTTGACCTCGGAAAAGTCCATCACCATGCCGTTCGCCGCGTCACCTTCCTTGCCGATGATGTCGCCCGACAACGTAATTTCGAGCGCATAACGATGGCCGTGCAGGTGCCGGCACTGGCTCTTGTGGTCGGGAATTCGGTGACCGGCATCGAATTCGAGGCGGCGGGTGATCTGCATGGGCAAATGCCATGTGGAGAACGGGGAAGGATTATATCATCGGGGTTGCGATCCCCTTTCGAGCCGCCATGCTGACCATCACCGACCACCGCCGCGACTACAGCGGCTTCCGCTATGTCTATCCCGTCGTGTCGCGCCGCGCGGGGGGCGTGTCGGTCGGCATCAACCTCAATCCGAACAATGCCTGCAACTGGGCATGCATCTACTGCCAGGTACCCGACCTGAAGCGCGGCGGGCCGCCACCGATCGACCTCGGGCAGATGCAGGCCGAGCTGGAGGCCCTGCTTGACGACATCGTGCACGGCAATTTCATGCAACGCGAAGTCCCGGAAGCAGCTCGGCAGCTGATGGATGTCGCGTTTTCCGGCAATGGGGAACCGACGAGCGCTGCAGAGTTTCCGGCGGCAGTCGACATCGTCGTTGCGGCCATGCACCGATTCCGCCTGCTGCCGGATGTGAAATTGCGCCTCATCACCAACGGCAGCCTGCTCCACCGCCTGGCGGTCCAGGACGGCATCCGCAGCATTGGCGCGGAGGACGGTGAAGTCTGGTTCAAGATCGACCGCGGCACGGCTGCTGGCTTCGAGACCGTCAATCGTATCGGCGTCGATCCGGCGCGGGCACTCACCGCACTCGACGTCTGTTCGACCCTGGCACCAACCTGGGTGCAGACCTGTTGGTTCGCGCTGGACGGCCTGCCGCCAGGTGATGCGGAGGAAAACGCCTATGTCGAACTATTGCGACCCGTCGCCCAAAAGATAAAGGGCGTGCACCTCTACGGTCTTGCACGCCCTTCGCTCCAACCGGATGCATCGCGCCTTGGCAGGCTTCCGGAGCAGGAGATGGCAGCCTTCGCTGCCCGCATTTCTGCGCTCGGAGTCGAGGTCAGCCTCAACCCCTGAGCATTGCCACTTACGCGACCTTCTTCACCTTGGCCTTGGCGGCCTTCTTCAGGTTCTTGAAGAGTTCCGGATCGTTGGCCTTCAGGTACTCGATCACATCGAGGTCTTCGCGCTTCACACGCTGAATGTCGACCTGCTCGACATGCACCAGACGCAACAGTTCGCGGACGGGCTTCGGCATGTTGCGGCCGCTTTCATAACGCGAGCCACCACTCTGGGTAACGCCGATCTTCGACCAGAACTGCTGTTGGTTCAGACCAAGCTTGCGGCGGATTTCACGGGGTTCGACCTTCTCGATCGCTTTGACATTGCTCATGGCTGTCCTCTCATCAAATTACGGGTTGGGTTTCCGACGGGAGATTTCCCCACTCATTGCACTGCTAGCCATATCACCTTAAGGCTATGACCTTAGTAATACAAGCGCAGTATAGTCAATCTGGATAAATTTGCAAGCGGCATTTGCAAACGGTATATCCGGCGAGCGGGGAATTCCCGGCAAAGTCCCGATTCCCCTTACTTATCAAGCCCCAATGCGCTAGAATTGCGGCCTTTCACCCAAACCACCTCTTGGAACATCAATGGCGCTGATAGTTCAGAAATACGGCGGCACTTCGGTCGGCTCCCCCGACCGTATCAAGAATGTCGCGAAGCGCGTGGCGCGCTGGA
This sequence comes from Pseudomonadota bacterium, assembly GCA_022705165.1. Lineage (GTDB taxonomy): Bacteria > Pseudomonadota > Gammaproteobacteria > Burkholderiales > Rhodocyclaceae > Proximibacter. The sequence goes on along the minus strand of JAKJEY010000078.1, from coordinate 3,823 downwards.
AAGCCATGGGGCACGACGTCGTGGTCGTGCCGTCGGCCATGTCAGGCGAGACCAACCGTCTCATCGCCCTGGCCAAGGAAATCATGCCCTCCCCGGATGCGCGCGAGCTGGATGTCATCGCCGCCACCGGCGAACAGGTCACCATCGGCCTGCTGGCCATGGCGATCATGCAGGAAGGCTGCAAGGCGAAGAGCTACACCGGCCCGCAGGTGCGCGTGCTGACCGACAGCACCTTCACCAAGGCACGCATCCTCGACATCGACGACCAGAAGATCCGGAAGGACCTCGCGGACGGCAATGTCGTTGTCGTTGCGGGCTTCCAGGGCGCCGACGAGAACGGCAACATCACGACACTCGGCCGTGGCGGCTCGGACACCTCCGCCGTCGCGCTCGCTGCGGCGCTGAAGGCCGACGAGTGCCAGATCTACACTGACGTCGATGGTGTGTACACCACCGACCCGCGCGTCGTGCCGGAAGCGAAGAAGCTCGACACCGTTACCTTCGAGGAGATGCTGGAAATGGCCAGCCTCGGCTCCAAGGTGCTGCAGATCCGCTCGGTCGAATTCGCCGGCAAGTACAAGGTCAAACTGCGCGTGCTCTCCAGCTTCACCGACGAAGGCGAAGGCACGCTGATCACTGTTGAGGAAGATAAATCCATGGAACAACCGATCATCTCCGGCATCGCCTTCAACCGCGACGAAGCCAAGCTCACCGTCCTCGGCGTCCCTGATCGCCCGGGCATCGCCTACCAGATCCTCGGCCCGATCGCCGACGCCAACATCGACGTCGACATGATCATCCAGAACGTCGGCCATGACGGCACCACCGATTTCTCGTTCACGGTGAACCGCAGCGAGTTCAACAAGGCCCTGGGCGTACTTGAGAGCGTCAAGAGCCACATCGGCGCGCGCGAGATCGTCGGCGACAACAAGATCTGCAAGGTCTCCGCCGTCGGCGTCGGCATGCGCTCGCACCCGGGCGTCGCCAGCCAGATGTTCCGCTGCCTCGCCGAAGAAGGCATCAACCTGCAAATGATCTCGACTTCCGAAATCAAGATCTCGGTCGTCGTCGACGAGAAGTATCTTGAACTCGCCGTGCGCGTGCTGCACAAGACCTTCGGTCTGGACGCGTAATCAGGCGGTTCCTTGTTTGACCGGGTGCGGTGAAACGGCTATCATCGCGCCCTTCCGGAGACGTGGCCGAGAGGTCGAAGGCACTCCCCTGCTAAGGGAGCATACGGGCTAAAACTCGTATCGAGGGTTCGAATCCCTCCGTCTCCGCCAAGTTTTTGCTGCAATTAACTTGGCAAAAAAGGAAGCGATCCGTATAATGCCGCTTCTTCAACGCGCCCGTAGCTCATCTGGATAGAGTACTTGGCTACGAACCAAGGGGTAGGGAGTTCGAATCTCTCCGGGCGCGCCAGTTTCACCAAAAAGCCGATTTCTCACGAAATCGGCTTTTTGCTTTTCAGGGATGGCACAGATGCCCGTCGGAATCATTGAATCGCTCGACCATGAAGGACGCGGAATAACCCGTCTGGAAGGCAAGACCATCTTCGTCGAAGGCGCGTTGCCGCTCGAGGAAGTCGAATATTCCAGCTACCGCAAGAAGCCGAGCTACGAGCAAGCGCAGACGACGCGCATCCTGAAGGCTTCCGGCGACCGCGTCACGCCGGCCTGCCCCCACTTCGGTGTCTGCGGCGGCTGCAGCATGCAGCATGCGGACCACCCGGCCCAGGTCGCTGCCAAGCAGCGCGTACTGGAGGACAACCTGTGGCACATCGGCCGCGTCCACCCTGAGCAGCTGTACCCGCCGATTTACGGACAACCCTGGGGCTACCGCCACCGCGCACGCCTGAGCGCGCGCCTCGTTCCTAAAAAAGGCGGCATGCTTGTCGGCTTCCACGAGCGCCGCAGCAGCTACGTCGCAGACATGCGCGAATGCCGCAACCTGCCGAAGCACGTATCCGACCTGCTCCTGCCGCTGCGCGACCTGATTGGCGCCTTCTCGGCACCGGACCGCATGCCGCAGGTGGAAGTTGCCGTTGGTACCGACGTCACCGTCCTCGTCTTCCGCATCCTTGAAACGCTCAGCGCAAACGACGAGACACTGTTGCGTGCATTTGGCGACAGGCACAACGTACAGATCTGGCTGCAGCCCAAGGGACCCGACACAGTCTTCCGTTTCCACCCCGTCGACGGCCAGCCCCTCAGCTACAAGCTTCCGGAGTTCGGGCTTGAACTGTTTTTCTCACCGACAGAATTCACCCAGGTCAATCCAGGGATCAATCAGGTATTGATCCGTCGCGCGATGGGCCTGCTTGACCCGCAGCCGGGAGAGCGCATTGCCGACATGTTCTGCGGACTCGGCAATTTCACGCTCCCTATCGCCCGCCTCGGCGCTGATGTCGTCGGAATCGAAGGCAGCCAGGCGCTCGTCGAACGGGCTGCGCAGAACGCAGCCGCCAACGGCCTCTCTGAACGTACCTCCTTCGGCGTCGCCAACCTGTTCGAAGCCACCGAAGAGAGCATTGCCGCCCTCGGTCACTTCGACAAGATGCTGATCGACCCGCCTCGCGAAGGCGCGCTCGAACTGGTCAAGTCGCTCGGTGCAAACGGACCGCGCCGGATCGTCTACGTTTCCTGCAGCCCGGCGACACTCGCCCGCGACACAGCCATCCTGACCAGCCAGCAGGGCTATCGTTTCCGGGGCGCCGGCGTGGTCAACATGTTCCCGAACACATCCCACGTCGAATCGATCGCGCTGTTCGATAAAGATTGAGATCGACTTGCCGATCCCGGTCAGGGCTGCTAGGTTTGCATCATGAGCCCGACGACGACGCCACTGATCACGAGCTGGACCGAGTACGCAGCTGTTGCTGAGCGCGTGCTGGGCCTCGCACAGCGCTCGCTGGTCATATTCGACCGCGACCTGCTTGCGCTGCATCTTGAGCGCTCCGCCCAGATCGCATCGCTGACCCGATTTCTACACGCCTCGCCGATGAGCCAGCTGCGCATTGCAGTGCACAGTGCCGAGCCGCTTCGCAACCAGCACCCAAGGCTCCTCGACCTGCTCCGCAACTACGCGCACAAGTTCCAGGTCCTGGAAATACCGCCCCACCTTTCGAACCTGAGCGACTCGATGCTGATCGCAGACGGGGAGTCGGCGCTTATCCGATTTCATTACGACCATGCACGCAGCAAGGAGATCGTGTCGGACGCGGAAGCATGCAAGCCCTACGTGAAGCGTTTTGAAGACATCTGGAACGAAGGTGGCTCACCGGTCAGTGCGACGGTGGCCGGGCTCTGACGACATCACACTCGATTTGCATGCCGCAACGCAGCATTCGCGCCTTGATCCATGCTAGAATTTCTTTCAGTCCGGTTGCGCAACCGGGCGGCATCGCAGATTGCTGCGGTGCGTTTTTTCCAAAATCGATAAGGAATTCACAATGAAGCACTCTCTCCTCGTTGCTGCCCTGCTCGCCGTCGCCGTTTCCGCCTGCGGCAA
>JAKJEY010000078.1:0-285 GCA_022705165.1 Pseudomonadota bacterium | reverse complement strand
CCGGCCCCGGCCGCTGAAGCCAAGCCGGCTGAAGCTGCTGCCCCGGCTGCTGCCTCCGGCACCGCTGCTGCCCCGGCCGAAGCTGCCAAGCCGGCTGAAGCCGCTGCTCCGGCTGCTGCCCCCGCTGCTCCGGCCGCTCCTGCCGCCCCGGCCAAGTAATTCGGCCAGCGCAGAAAAAAGCCGACCCTCGGGTCGGCTTTTTTATTTGCCATTGTTTTTGTGAAACCAGAAGCTCAGGAAATCTGGCGCCAGTCGAAACCGGAATCCTGCGTCGCCACTCCGATC
>JAKJEY010000077.1 GCA_022705165.1 Pseudomonadota bacterium | reverse complement strand
GGCACATCACCGGCACCTTCCTCAAGCTGATGGCACCGATTCTTTCCTTCACGGCCGAAGAGGCCTGGAAGGAGTTCAGCAAGACCGATGCATCGATCATGCTGGAGACCTGGCAGCCGCTGCCGGCGCAGGATGGCGAGGCGGAACTGCTGGCCAAGTGGGCGCAGATCCGCGCCGTACGCGGCGAGGTGACCAAGGTGCTCGAAGACCTGCGTATCGAGGGCAAGATTGGTGCCCCGCTGCAGGCCTCGGTGACGATTGCCGCTGATGGCGACAAGTACGCGGCACTCGCCTCGCTCGGCGACGACCTGAAGTACGTGTTCATCGTTTCTGCCGCCAATGTGGTGCAGGCCGCTACCGAGCAGGTCACGGCATCGCCGCTGGCGCACGCCAAGTGCGAGCGCTGCTGGCACGTCCGCGAGGATGTCGGCGCCAATGCCGCGCACGCGGACCTTTGCGGCCGCTGCGTCAGCAACCTGCATGGTGAAGGCGATCCGCGTGCCTGTGCCTGATCGCGTGTCGGCGGTCCGCTGGTATGTGCTGGCGTCCGTCGTCATCGTGCTCGACCAGATCAGCAAGCAGGTGGTGCTTGCCAGCGTCCAGTTCGGTGAGACGATCTACGTCGCGCCCTTCTGGAATTGGGTTCTGACCTTCAACCGCGGTGCCGCCTTCAGCTTCCTCGCCAGCGAGGATGGCTGGCAGCGCTGGTTCTTCACCGTGCTGGCGCTCGGGGTTTCCGGCTGGATCGTTTTCATGCTGCGCAGCCATGCCGGGCAGAAGCTGCTTTCGCTGGCGCTGGCGCTGATCATGGGGGGGGCGCTCGGCAACGTCATCGACCGCATCCGCTTCGGTGCCGTCGTCGATTTCGTGCAGTGGCACGTTGCCGGCTTCTACTGGCCGGCCTTCAATATCGCCGATTCGGCAATCACCATCGGTGCGGTGCTGATGGTCTGGGACCAGTTTTTCGGCGCCGGTGCGCGCACTTCCGGAAACGTCTCCCGCTGATACCGCACCATCGAACCACAGGAACCGATGCAATGAACGCTCCCGCCACTGTCCAGCCGGACAGCTTCCTGACCCTCCATTACCGCCTTTCCGGGCTCGACGGTACCGAGCATGTCAGCACCTTCGACATGTCGCCGGCGACGCTGCAGATGGGCGGCGGCCAGCTGGCTGCTTCGCTTGAGGCCTGCCTGCTCGGGCTCGGTGTCGGCGAGCATCACGTCTTCGAACTCGAGGCCGACGATGCCTTCGGCCAGCATAACCCGCGCCTCGTCGAGCGTATCGCACGCAGTGCCTTGCCGCCCGGGATGGAACTCAAGGTGAATTCGCTGATCGAATTCAGCGCGCCGGACAATGCGTCCGTGCCCGGTGTGTCAGGGGGGGTTGCGGGTCTCCTGCGCGAACTCAACGAAACCACGGCCGTCTTCGACTTCAACCATCCGCTCGCCGGCCAGCCGGTGCGCTTCGAAGTCCGGATCATCGGCATTCTCTAAGGACATTCATGGAAGTCATCCTCGCCAACCCCCGGGGTTTCTGCGCCGGCGTCGAGCGCGCGATCGCCATCGTCGAGCGAGCGCTCGAGAAGTTCGGCGCACCGATCTACGTGCGGCATGAAGTCGTGCACAACAAGTTCGTCTGTGACGACCTGCGCGCGAAAGGGGCGATCTTCATCGAGGATCTGGCCGAAGTGCCGGCCGGTTCGACACTGATCTTCAGTGCGCACGGCGTATCCAAGGCCGTGCGCGAGGAGGCCGACAAGCGGGGCTTGAAGGTGTTCGATGCGACCTGCCCGCTGGTGACCAAGGTTCATGTCGAAGTCGGCAAGATGCGCCGTGACGAGCGCGAGATCGTCATGATCGGCCACAAGGGCCATCCCGAAGTGGAAGGCACCATCGGCCAGGCATCTGGCGGGATGTATCTCGTCGAAACCGTGGCCGACGTCGAGTCCCTCCGTGTCGCCGATGAGACGAAGCTCGCCTACGTGACGCAGACGACGCTGTCGGTCGATGACGCGTCGGAGATCGTCGCCGCGCTGCGCAAGCGTTTCCCGCTCATCCAGGGACCGAAGAAGGATGACATCTGCTACGCCACCCAGAACCGCCAGGAAGCCGCCAAGGAACTGGCGGCGCAGTGTGATTTCGTGATCGTCGTCGGCAGCCCGAACAGTTCGAATTCCAACCGGCTGCGCGAAGTGGCTGCAGCGCGGGGTGTCGACTCCCGCATGGTGGACAATGCCTCGGAAATCGATCCGGCGTGGTTTGCAGGCAAGCAGCGCGTCGGGGTCACCGCCGGCGCATCGGCGCCGGAAGTGCTCGTGGATGCCGTCATCGAGCGCCTGCGTGGCCTGGGGCTCTCCACCCTGCGTCAGGACGCCGGTTTGCCGGAGAATGTTTCCTTTCCGCTGCCGGTCGAATTGCAGCGCTGAAAATGCCCGGCTGCCCGTCGTTGCCATTGGTGTTTGGGTATGCGCGGTTTTTCGATATAATGCGCCCCGCGTCGCTGCTGTAGCTCAGTCGGTAGAGCAACTGATTCGTAATCAGTAGGTCACCAGTTCGATTCCGGTCAGCAGCACCAGAATTTCAAACCCGCCAGGGACTTTCCTTGGCGGGTTTTTTCGAAGATCACCATACGGTACCGTCTGGAAATCTTCGCTTGTTTTCATGGACATAAACGGAGGCAGCATGCAGATACAAGGCGGTGTGTTTGTCGTGACCGGCGGTGCGTCGGGACTCGGTGCCGGTACGGCACGAATGCTGGTGGAGGGCGGCGGGCGTGTGGTGCTCGTCGATCTGCAGAAAGAAGCCGGCGAGGCGATGGCGAAGGAACTCGGTGCCAATGCCCGCTTCGTCGAGACCGATGTGTCGAACGAAGATAGCGCCAAGGCAGCGATCGATGCGGCGGTCAGCGGTTTCGGCGGCCTCAATGGCCTGGTCAATTGCGCCGGTATCGCGCCGGCCGAGAAGGTGATCGGCAAGGACAACGCCGTGCACCGGCTGGCGACCTTCCAGCGCGTGATCAATGTCAATCTGGTCGGCAGCTTCAACATGATCCGCCTGGCTGCGGATGCGATGAGCCGTGCCGAACCGAATGCGGCCGGCGAGCGCGGCGTGATCGTGAATACGGCCTCGGTGGCCGCGTTCGACGGTCAGATCGGCCAGTCGGCCTACGCGGCGTCGAAGGGCGGTGTCGTCGCGATGACGCTGCCGATCGCCCGCGAGCTGGCGCGCTCCGGGATCCGGGTCATGACGATCGCTCCCGGCATCTTCGAGACGCCGATGCTGCTGGGCATGCCACCTGAGGTGCAGGACGCGCTGGGCAAGATGGTGCCGTTCCCGTCGCGTCTCGGCAAACCGGCCGAGTACGCCGCGCTGGTGCGCCACATCATGGAGAATGCCATGCTGAACGGGGAGGTGATCCGCCTCGACGGTGCCATCCGGATGGCGCCCAAGTAATCTATAATCCGCACCGTTTGCAGGGCGCGAGGGGTTTGCCTCGCGCCTTTTTCATTTTCGGTGGCTTGTCATGAGCGGTAGCTGCTATCACTGTGGGCAGGATGTTCCCGCCGGCACGGACCTCGGCGTCCGCGTCGAAGGCGAGGTTCGCCCGATGTGCTGCCTGGGCTGTCAGGCGGTGGCGCAGGCCATCGTCGACAACGGTCTTGCCGACTACTACCGCAACCGCGATGCGCTGCCGGATTCGCCGCGGGAAGCCTTGCCCGATGCCTTGGGCAACCTGCTGCTCTACGATCATGCTGAATTCCAGAAGAGCTTCGTGCATGCGCTGGGCGAGCATGAGCGCGAAGCCGCGCTGATTCTCGAGGGAATCACCTGTGCTGCGTGCATCTGGCTGAACGAGCAGCATGTGTCGCGCCTGCCGGGCGTGACGGGAGTCGACATCAATTACGCGACGCGGCGTGCGCGCGTGCGCTGGGACGAGTCGCGCACCCGGCTTTCGGACATCCTCGCTGCGATTGCGGCGATCGGTTATCGCGCCTATCCGTACGACGCTGCGCGCAGCGAGGCCCTGGCGCGCAAGGAGCAGCGCTCCGCGCTGTGGCGTCTTTTCGTCGCCGGTTTCGGCATGATGCAGGTGATGATGTACGCCGTGCCGGTCTACATGGCGGCGGAAGGCGATATGAGCGCCGACATCGAGGCGATGATGCGCTGGGCGAGCATGGTTCTGACACTGCCCGTCGTTGTCTATTCAGCGGCGCCGTTCTTCCGCAATGCCTGGCGAGACCTGCGTCTGCTGCGTGTCGGCATGGATGTGCCGGTGGCGCTCGGGGTCGGTGCCGCTTTCGCCGCGAGCGTCTGGGCGACCGTCACGGCGTCCGGCGAGGTCTATTTCGATTCGGTGACGATGTTCGTCTTTTTCCTGCTCGGTGGCCGCTTCGTCGAGATGCGGGCGCGCCAGAAGGCGGTCGGTGTGACCGAAGCGCTGGCCAAGCTGATGCCGGCGCTGGCGCAGCGACTGGGCGACTATCCGGCGAGCAGGGAAACCGAGCAGATTGTCGCCGCGGATCTTCACGCCGGCGATCTCGTACTGGTCCGCCCCGGTGAATCGATTCCGGCCGATGGCATAGTCGTCGAGGGCGAGAGCAGCGTCGACGAGGCTCTGCTGACGGGCGAGAGCCGGCCGGTGGCCAAGCGGCTCGGCGACCGCCTGACGGGGGGCGCGATCAACAACGAAAGCCCGCTGGTCATGCGGGTCGAGCAGGTCGGCGAGGAAACGCGACTGTCGGCGATCGTCCGCCTGATGGAGCGCGCGGCGACCGAAAAGCCGCGCATCGTGGAAATGGCCGACCGTATCGCCACGCGCTTCGTGGCCGCCCTTCTGTTCGTGGCTGCCGCGGTTGCCATCGTCTGGTGGAACATCGACCCGCACAAGGCCTTGTGGATCACGGTGTCGGTGCTCGTGGTGACCTGCCCGTGCGCCCTGTCGCTGGCGACGCCGGTGACGCTGACCGTGGCGAGCGGGGCGCTGGCACGGGCGGGGCTGCTGGTGACACGTGGTCATGCGATTGAAGCACTGGCGCGTGCCAATCACTTTGTCTTCGACAAGACCGGCACGCTGACCACGGGCCGCATGCGGCTGTTGCAGAGTTTGCCCCTGGGTGCAATGGATGCGCAGACATGCATCGATCTTGCGGCGACGCTGGAGCAGTCTTCCGAGCATCCATTGGCGCGTTCGCTGCGGGATGCGGCGAGCGCTCCGGTGGCGGGCATTGCCGAAGTGCGCAGTGTTCCAGGTTGCGGTATTCGTGGTCAGTTGAACGGGCGCGAATTGCGCGTCGGTCGTCCCGAGTGGGTGGCTGAACTGCACGGCCGCCCCCTGGGGGAGTCGGGTGCGGCGCTGCTGGCGCTGGAGGATACCGTGATCGCCCTGGCCGATGATGGCGGCTGGCTGGCCCTGTTCCGGATCGGCGATGAGCTGCGGCCGGAGGCGGTGGATCTGGTCATCGACCTCAAGGCTGCCGGCTGCGCCGTCTCCTTGCTGACCGGCGATGCCCCTTCGGTTGCTGCGCGTGTCGGTCGCCAGCTGGGGATCGACGATATCCGTGCCGGCATGTCGCCGCAGGGGAAGCATGCGTACGTTCGCCATCTGCAGGATCACGGCCGGCTGGTGGCCATGGTCGGCGACGGGGTCAATGATGCGCCGGTGCTGGCGCAGGCGCAGGTGTCGATCGCCATGGGCGGTGGTGCGGCACTGGCCCGGACACAGGCCGATTTCGTGCTTCTCTCGGAAAATCTGGAACACCTGCGCGATGGCCTGCAGCTAGCCCGTCGCTCGCTGGCGGTGGTTCGCCAGAATCTCGTCTGGTCCTTCGCCTACAATTTCGTTGCCCTGCCGTTGGCGATGTTCGGCTTCATCACACCGTGGATGGCCGGCATCGGCATGTCGGGCAGTTCCCTGCTGGTTGTTCTCAATTCACTGCGGCTGCAGCGCCGGGAGGCCTGATGGAGAGTCTGTATCTGCTGATTCCCTTGTCGGTAGTACTCGTTTTCGTGATTGGCGTCGCTTTCTGGTGGTCTGTCCGGAGTGGCCAGTTCGATGACATGGAAGGGCCGGCCTACCGGATTCTCATGGATGACGACCGGGCCCGACCCGCACCGCCGGATGCCCCGGCCGCCAAGCCTGACGCAGCCTCGCCGCAACCCCGGTCCGACGGTTGATCTGAATCAAAGATGTTTCCAGGGGCGAACGGCAGAATCCGCACCAGTCGATTCGGCGACGCGCAACATCTGGGCGCCGGATCGTTCGTTTCTCTGTTGGGGTTGGGGTGCGTTGCGACGCACCCTTTTTTTTTGCCATACCCCCGTGATCCCTCATTCCTTGAGGCTTCTTGATTTTGTGCGACGCAACTTGATGTACGTCAAAATCGTTCGAGATAAGTTAAAATATCATCGCTAACGCGCTACCTGAAGTGTCAGGGGGGTAGCATGAGAGGCTTTCCTTTTTTCAATAAAGAGGTGGTTCCATGTCGGAAACGCAATCGAACTATAACTACAAGGTAGTGCGGCAATTTGCCGTAATGGCCGTCATCTGGGGCATCGTCGGCATGTCCGTGGGTGTCTTCATCGCGGCCCAGCTTGTCTGGCCGGATCTGACCTTCGGCATCGAATGGCTGTCGTACGGCCGTATCCGCCCGTTGCATACCAACGCGGTCATCTTCGCCTTCGGCGGCAGCGCGCTGTTTGCCACGTCGTACTGGTGCGTGCAGCGTACCTGCCATACGCGCCTGTTCGCCGGCCCGCTCGCCGGGTTCACGTTCTGGGGCTGGCAGCTGGTGATCGTTCTCGCTGCCGTTACGCTTCCGCTGGGCATGACGCAGGGCAAGGAATACGCCGAACTCGAGTGGCCGATCGACCTGCTGATCGCCGTCGTCTGGGTCTCCTACGCGGTTGTCTTCTTCGGCACCATCGCGAAGCGCACGGTCAGCCACATCTACGTGGCCAACTGGTTCTTCGGCGGCTTCATCCTCGCCGTGGCGCTGCTGCACATCGTCAATAGCTGCGCGATCCCGGTCGCCGCCTTCAAGTCGTACTCGTGCTATGCCGGCGCGCAGGACGCGATGATCCAGTGGTGGTACGGTCACAACGCCGTCGGCTTCTTCCTGACTGCCGGCTTCCTCGGCATGATGTACTACTTCGTGCCGAAGCAGGCCGGTCGCCCGGTGTATTCCTACCGTCTGTCGGTGGTGCACTTCTGGGCGCTGATCTTCACCTACATGTGGGCGGGCCCGCACCACCTGCATTACACCGCGCTTCCGGACTGGACGCAGTCGGTGGGCATGCTCTTCTCGCTGATCCTGCTGGCACCGTCGTGGGGCGGCATGATCAACGGCATCATGACCCTGCAGGGTGCCTGGCACAAACTGCGCGATGACCCGATCCTGAAGTTCCTGATCACCTCGCTGTCGTTCTACGGCATGTCGACCTTCGAAGGTCCGATGATGGCGATCAAGACGGTCAACGCGCTCTCGCACTACACCGACTGGACCGTCGGCCACGTGCACTCCGGTGCGCTCGGCTGGGTGGCCATGGTGTCGATCGGCTCGATCTACTACCTGCTGCCGAAACTGTTCGGCAAGGAAGAGATGTTCAGCGTCAAGCTGATCACCGTCCACTTCTGGGTGGCGACCATCGGCGTCGTGCTCTACATCGCCTCGATGTGGATCGCCGGCGTCATGCAGGGCCTGATGTGGCGCGCCACCAACCCGGACGGCACGCTCACCTACAGCTTCGTCGAAGCGGTGAAGGGCAGCTATCCGTTCTGGACGATCCGCTTCATCGGCGGCCTGCTGTTCCTGTCCGGCATGGTGATCATGGCCTACAACATGTTCAAGACCATGGCTGGCGGTAAAGCCGTTGATGCTCCGGTGCTCGCTGCGGCCGGCCATCACGCCTGATTCAGGGGGAATACATAAAATGATTACGCATGATCAGATCGAACGTAACGTTGGCCTGATGATCATCCTGACCGTTCTGGTGGTCAGTGTTGGCGGCCTTCTCGAAATCGTTCCGCTCTTCTTCCAGAAGTCCACGACTGAACCGGTTCCCGGCGTCAAGCCTTACGACGCCGTGCAACTGGCTGGTCGCGATGTCTATCTGCGCGAAGGCTGCTACAACTGCCACTCGCAGATGATCCGTCCGTTCCGCGCCGAAACCGAGCGCTATGGCCACTACTCGGTGGCGGGTGAGTCGGTTTATGACCATCCGTTCCAGTGGGGTTCGAAGCGTACCGGTCCGGACCTGGCCCGTGTTGGCGGCCGCTACTCCGATGAGTGGCATGTCGCCCACCTGATGCAGTCGCGTGATGTCGTTCCGGAATCGAACATGCCGGCCTATCCGTGGCTCGCCAAGCGCGCTGCGAAAGACACTGTCGGTGCCGATATCGAGGCCAAGATGCGCGGCCTGTCGAAGGTCGGTGTTCCTTACACGGATGACGATGTCAAGGGTGCCAAGGCAGCCATCGGTGACAAGACCGAGATGGAGGTCCTGATCGCCTATCTGCAGGGCCTCGGTCTCGCACTGAAGGGCGCGAAGTAAGGCCATGGACATCAACGATCTGCGCTCCATCATGACGGTTGTCTCGTTTGCCGTATTTCTCGGCATCGTCTGGTGGGCCTATGGCAAGGGTAGCAAGCATCGCTTCGACGATGCGGCCAACCTGCCGTTCGCAGAGGATGAAGGCGAGCGCATCCAGCCGGGTGCGCTGCGCCAAGAACAAAGGAAGACATCATGAGCGATTTTGTGAATGAGTTCTGGAACTGGTACGTGATCATCATTACGCTGGTCAGCGTACTCGGTTGTGCCGTACTGCTCTGGGTGCAGAGCAAGGCCAATTTCAACGCGGGCAAGACCTGCGGCCACGTCTGGGATGAGACGCTGGAGGAGTACAACAACCCGATGCCGAAGTGGTGGAGCTGGCTGTTCTACATCACCGTCGTCTTCTCGCTGGTCTACCTGGTGCTGTATCCGGGCCTGGGTCGCTTCCAGGGTATCTTTGGCTGGTCGTCGGCAGGGCAGCACAAGGCCGAGGTCGAGAAGGTCGATGCCGCCGTCAAGCCGCTGTTCGACAAGTACCTGAAGATGGACCTCAAGGCCGTGGCTGCCGACAAGGAAGCCAACGAGATGGGGCGTCGCCTGTACCTGACGTACTGCATGCAGTGCCACGGTTCCGATGCCAAGGGCTCGAAGGGCTTCCCGAATCTGGCTGACGGCGACTGGCTGTGGGGCGGCGAGCCCGAACAGATCATCGA